>CALCKU010000022.1 GCA_937965735.1 uncultured Caulobacterales bacterium | reverse complement strand
CTATATCTTTAGAGCGAACCTCGCGGGCTTTGTTTTTAAATTGCAAATTAAACATAACACCCCGCATTAGCCGTAAAAGCCCCAAACACGCCAACGTTATAATCGGAGCCCAAATCAAAATGGTGAGCCATACTGGTGCGTCTGTCACCAATTGAAACGCCAAAACCATTGGAATAATAAAAATGCCGACAATAAAAATAACAAAGACGGCAGGCCCGTCTCCTGCATCTTCCATTTCAAATGACGTGCTACAGGCCTCGCAAGACTTTGCAAAGGTTAGGAATTCTGAAAATAGACGACCTTCCCCGCAAACAGGACACCGGCCCCGAAGGCCAGTTGTCACAGGGGATAAAGACGTTTGGGTCAAAGCGAACGGGCCTGTTTAATGGACTCCGCCGCCTGTCGCAAAGATGACATAGACAAAGGCAAACAAGAACAACCATACAACGTCAACAAAATGCCAGTACCATGCGGCAGCTTCTAGACCAAAATGCTTGTCAGACCTTAGGCCGCCTTTCATCAAACGCGCCCAACAGACAAGCAGAAAGATCGTCCCGATTAAAACATGTAGACCATGGAATCCTGTCGCCATAAAGAAGGCCGAACCATAAGCATCATTGCCAATCCAAGGATGATCGCCACCTTCACGCATGTGGAACAGCTCTGTATATTCATAGGCTTGAACCAAGGTAAACAAAACACCCAAGGCAACCGTTAGAAACAATCCCCATTTCGCACCCTTACGGTCATTATGGATCAGTGCGTGATGCGCCCATGTGACAGTCGTTCCAGAGAGCAAAAGAATGAGCGTGTTAATCAATGGCAAATGCCATGGATCAACAGAGGTCACACCCGGCGCCATTGATCCTGCGTAAGCCGCAGCGTTTTCTAAGATATCGGGATTCCATCCAGCGCGCACTTCATGGAAGAGACCAAGTTCAAAAAACATCCAGAACCATCCGACAAAGAACATGGCTTCTTGCATGATAAACATGATCATGCCGTATCTTAGGCCAATATCAACCACAGGAGTATGATCGCCCGCCGCAGATTCGCGGGCCACATCCCGCCACCAACCAAACATAACGTAAGAGGCAAAAAGACACCCAATCAATAGAATAAACCAGCCACCGCTTGCGCCTTCGACACCTTTCACAGTATCCAGACCACTCGCAAGGAAGAACTCCATCATTGCGTTCGGATTTGCAGGGTCGCGGTCAACGAGACCTGCGAAAAAGACAACCATGCCCAAGCCCCAAATCAGGCAAGCAACGCCCGATAAGAAAGGCCAAGGACTTGGCGGTATAAGGTGATAATCATGTTCAACGGCGTGTCCGGCCATAAGTCCCTCCGGGCGGTCTATAAAAATTCTAATCTGCTATAACGCGGGTCGCCCCACCCTGCAACACCGACCTTTGGTCTAGAAGGTCGCATATGTGGCCAATTTTCCTTTTAGCCTCTAATTTGTCTTTTCAGCAAGTTTTCCTGTGGGGTTTTCAACCTCAAAAAATGTGTAGGACAATGTGATGTCTTTAATATCGTCAAGACGCGATTCTGTATCCATCAAAGCATCAATGTGAAAGATTACAGGAAAAGACACAGTCTGGCCGGGTTCAATCCTTTGCTCTGTAAAACAAAAACATTCAGTTTTAATGAAATAAGGCGCGGCTTTAATCGGCGTAACATTGAAAGTCGATGTCCCTGTGATCGCGCGGTCCGTAGTATTGACGGCCTCGTAATAGGCAAGAGTCGATTGACCCAATTGCACATCAACAGAATTAATAGCCGGTTTAAATTCCCACGGTAATCCGCCCGATACATTTGAATCAAAATTGACCGTCACGCTGCGTTCTATCACTTCACTTTTATTCACATCCGCCTGCCGCGTGGTTCCGCCGTACCCCGTCACTTTACAAAATGTGTCATAAAGCGGCTTTGACGCAAACCCTAGGCTCAGCATACCAAGCGCCACACCCGCGAGAATTGTCAGCGTTTTTTTATTGCCAGACTCATTTGGAGCCGCGTTATTTGAAGTGTTGTCATGTGAAGTGTTGTCATTCGGTTGACTGTCATTCAACTCAACGGCTTGCTGAGTGTTCGGTTTATTTTCAGAATTATCGATCATCGCCTTATATCCTCAGTATTCCCGCGCAACCAGCCTTAACCCGCCATACTGCGGCTAATCATGGTCACAAATACAAACACCATAAAAATAACCAGCCCAGTGGCTATGGCAACATTGCGTTTATTGCGCGCTTTTAATTCTGCTTCGGAAGGCGCTCTGAACTCTGTTGGCGCTTGTCTATGTTCAGCCATTAAGAAAACCCTCGTAAAAGACCCTCAGCGGCAATCACACCGAACAGAGCAAATAAATAAATGATAGAATAGGCAAACAAATTTCTCGCGGCCCTGTCCCCCGTCTGCACAGCATAAAGTGACGCCGCGTCGGAACTGTCTGCGTCTTCTCCAGCTTGTGATTTCCAGACTTTGAACGCCAAAGCCACAAACCCGAGATTGAGTGCGGTCGCGCTTAAAATATAAATCGGGCCAGCCAATTCTGTGAAAATAGGCGCGAATGCAATTAAGGATAATATGATTGCATAGACAAAGATTTGTAAGCGTGTCGATTTTGGACCTTTAACATTAGGCATCATTGGAATGCCAACACGACCATAATCGCCCTTTTTATACAGGGCCAAAGCCCAAAAATGGGGCGGCGTCCACATAAAGATAATCAAAAACAACAAGGTCGAATCCAAGGATATATCACCCGTGACCGCAGCCCATCCCACCATAGGCGGAAAAGCCCCTGCCGCGCCGCCAATCACAATATTTTGCGGGGTACGGCGTTTAAGCCACATTGTGTAAATCACAAGGTAGAAGAAAATGGTAAATGCAAGCAAGCCAGCCGCCACAATATTGGTTGCAATATAAAGCGTCCAAACGGAAACGACACTAATGATGACACCAAAACCAAGCGCCGCTCTTGGTGCCATTTTTCCTTGTGGAAGCGGACGTTTCTTTGTGCGTGACATTTGCGCGTCAATGTCTGCATCATACCACATATTCAGCGCGCCCGATGCCCCTGCCCCCGCCGCAATACAAATAATCGCGGCAATTGCATTCCAAAGCGGAATTGAGCCTGGCGCACTCACAAGCCCTGCCCATGCGGTAAAGACGACTAAGGCCATAACGCGGGGTTTCATCAAGGCAAAATAATCAGACGGCTCCGCAAGGCTAATTCCAGCGGGATAGCTTGCCATATCTGATGCAAAGGCCGCTCCATGATTTGGAACGGCCTCTGTCAAATGGGTACGGGTTGAACTAATATTTTCTGAGCTTGGGCCCATGAAATTTAACGCTCCGTTTTAGTGACCATCATCATCGCTGATACGCGGTAATGTGTTGAATTGGTGATAAGGCGGCGGCGACGGCAATGTCCACTCAAGTGTTGTTGCCCCTTCGCCCCAATAATTATCATCGGCAGGAACGCGCTTGATAATCAAAGACCAAATCAACATCACAAAGAATGCGGCCACGCCCGCAAGCGTCACATAAGCTCCGTAAGTCGAAATCTGGTTATAGAGCGAGAATTCAACAGGATAATCCACATAACGACGCGGCATGCCCTGCATTCCTAGGAAATGCTGCGGGAAGAAGACCATATTCACACCGACAAAGAAGAGCCAGAAATGCACGGCACCCCAAAACTTATTATACATGACGCCAAACATCTTCCCAAACCAGTAATAAAAGCCTGTGAAGATGCCAAACACTGCCCCCATAGACAGCACATAATGGAAATGAGCCACGACATAATATGTATCATGTAAGGCCGCATCAACACCCGCATTAGCAAGGACAACGCCTGTTACGCCGCCAACAACAAAAAGGAAGATAAACGCATTTGCCCACAACATGGGCAATGTCATTGTAATCGATCCGCCCCACATTGTGGCAAGCCATGAGAAGATTTTAACGCCTGTAGGAACCGCAATCACAAGGGTCGCGGCTAGGAAATAAGCTTTTAAGTTCACATCCATACCGACTGTATACATGTGATGCGCCCAAACGACGAAACCCACGACACCAATCGCAACCATGGCATAAGCCATACCAAGATAACCAAAAATAGGCTTCTTAGAGAATGTTGATATCACGTGTGAGACAATACCAAAGGCTGGCAAAATCATAATGTAAACTTCGGGATGCCCAAAGAACCAGAATAAATGCTGGAACATTTCAGGATCACCGCCCATAGCTGGGTTAAAGAAGCCTGTACCGCCGTCAATACGGTCTGTGAAAAGCATAAATAAAGCCGCCGCTAACACAGGCAGAGCCAAAAGAAGCAAGAAGGCGGTTACTAAAACACCCCAAGCGAACAGTGGCATTTTATGCATCGTCATACCAGGCGCGCGCATATTTAAAATGGTCGTGATAAAATTTATCGCTCCAAAAATAGACGAGAAACCTGCCGCCAAAAGACCGATAATAATGAAATCAAATGCTGGCCCAGGCGACCCACTGGTCGAAAGCGGGGGATACATCACCCAGCCGCCGCCAAATCCATTACCCGCCGCACTGCCAGGAACAAAGAAACTGATCATCAAACAAATAAGCGCGACTGGAAGCAACCAAAAAGACAGGTTATTCATGCGTGGAAACGCCATATCTGGAGCGCCGATCATAATCGGCACAAACCAATTACCAAAACCACCAATCAAAGCAGGCATAACCATGAAAAAGATCATGATAAGACCATGCATAGACACAAATACATTATAAGTGTGGTAGCTGTCAAAAACTTGAATTCCGGGTTCACCCAATTCCATGCGCATCATAAAAGAAAGATAACCGCCAATGAGGCCCGAGATTATCCCAAAGATTAAATAAAGCGTACCAATATCTTTATGGTTGGTCGAATAGAACCAACGTGCCCAAAAGCCAGGCTTACCATCATCGTGATCGTGCGCATCGTCGCCATAAATTGAGACCATGACCGTTACTCCTACTTCGGTGCAGCGGACACGCCGCCACCTTTAACTTCGCTGAGCTGTGTTGGGAACGCTCCGCCATTATTAACCCATTGATCGAATTTCGTTTTACTCACAACCTCGATTTCGATCGGCATGAAAGCATGACGCTCACCGCAAAGCTCTGAACATTGACCAAAATATGTGCCTTCCTTAGTCACTTTGAACCAAGTCTCATTGATACGACCCGGAACAGCATCCATTTTAATTCCAAACGCTGGCATCGCAAATGAATGCAAATTATTTGCAGAGGTAACAAGAACCTTAACCGTCGTATCTACAGGCACAACCAAAGGCGCATCCGTCCCAAGCAGATAAGGCTTACCCGCCGCCTTTGCATCAGCTTCTTCTAATACGTTCGAAACAAAGCTTTCGACTTTGTCTTCATACTCGGGATAGGCATATTCCCAATTCCACGTATTCCCTGTAACTTTGATCGTCATATCAGATTCAGGAATTACGTCTTGAAAATATAAAAGCTTCATACTGGGCACAACCATGACAAGGAGAATCAAAACGGGAACAATCGTCCACACGACTTCGATCAATGTATTATGCGAAGTTTTTGACGGTACTGGATTGCGCTTGTGATTAAACCTAAACAAAATATAGGCCATCAACACCATCACGAAAAGCGTGATAGCTGTAATGATTGTCATCAACCAGACATTATGAAAATGTACAAGTTGTTCCATAACCGGTGTGGCGGCTTCTTGGAAACCAATAGACCCATCTGTCGGCTTCGCCGCAAAAGCTTGCCCACTAACCGCAAAAAGTGCGATAGAGCCTGATATTAAAGAGCGTTTAAAGCGCATATGTCTCTCATTTGTTTCATGTCATAATCTAGGTCAAAACCTAGACTTTAAAACCGAGTCGCAAAACTCATTATAATATTTGGGTCATACGATTAAATATGTCCAGAGTCAGCGCTTAATCTCGCGCGGATTGTCGCATTAATCTCCCAATAGCCCTATAGACTAAACCAGATTACACGCTACATAAAGTCTAACTTAAGATAAAACGTCTTTAACTTTATTAATAACCCCATAAAAGAGCCTACATGCCCGATTTTGTATTTGATGATAGCGATCTAAACGCGAATTTTGCCCAAAAGACGGTCGACACCGTCATGCAGGGGGCCGATGACGGAGAATTATTTGTCGAACGCGGCCAATCAGAGGCCCTAACATTTGATGATGGGCGTTTGAAAACGGCAAGTTTTGATAGTTCTCGCGGATTTGGTTTGCGCTGTGTTGCGGGCGAGACCACAGGCTTTGCTCAAGGCACAGACATGTCACCCGCCGCATTATCGCGCGCCGCGAATGCAGTGATTATGGCCAAGTCAGGTCATAACGGAACTGTTTCCGCCGCGCCAAAGCGTACAAACACGAAACTCTACCCGGACATAGATCCTGTCGCTGACCCCGATTTCGGACGTAAAGTCAGCTTATTGCAAGAAATTGATGCCTATTGCCGCGCCATGGATTCGAGTGTCGTCCAAGTCTCGGCGACACTGTCGGGATCACGCCGCGCGGTCTCAATATTACGCGCAGGGGGTGAGCGTTTTGACGATATTCGCCCAATGGTGCGTCTCAATATTTCGATCACGGCAGAAAAGGATGGACGCCGGGAAACAGGCTTTGCAGGTGCAGGCGGGAGACAAGCCTATAGCGCCTATATTAAAGAGGTCGATTGGAAAGCCATGGCCAAAGAAGCCTTGCGCCAAGCCAAGGTCAATTTGAAATCCGTACCCGCCCCTGCGGGACAAATGGATGTCGTGCTTGGCCCCGGTTGGCCGGGTGTTTTATTGCACGAAGCCATGGGTCACGGCCTTGAAGGTGATTTCATCCGCAAAGGCACGTCCGCTTTTTCTGGTAGACTGGGCGAGCGTGTGGCCTCGAAAGGCGTGACCATTGTTGATGACGGCTCAATCATAGGCCGTAGAGGCTCTTTGACAATTGATGATGAAGGCAC
>CALCKU010000021.1 GCA_937965735.1 uncultured Caulobacterales bacterium | reverse complement strand
AGATGTGATGCCACCGGAAAACTCCAGCTCTGACTGGGGGTGAATATGGGGCAAGTTCACATTAATTGCACAACAAAATCTGTCTCGAATTATGTCAAGAAGCATACTGGCGGTAGAGGATTTGATATTGTTTAAGATATTGTTGGCGGCGCAAATTTAACACACGCCTTTGAGGCCACCATGTTAAACGGTCAGGTACCGCCCCTGTTTCAAGGGTAGAACTTGATTTATCACCTGCGCTTTTCAAAGGCTTAACACTCCATATTGTTTAGGCTACCTCAATGTTGCAGAACCATAAACATGAAGGCCATGGAGAATTTTTGATAAAACTTGCAGACATTGTAGATACGGGTGCGTTAAAGCCTATTCTTGATAAACAGGACTTTACTCTAAAGGATCTAGCACGCGCGTATGATCGTTTGGAAACTAGCAAAGCCATAGGCAAAATTGTTATTACGATATAGGGGGCTCATGTCTAAAACGATCTTAATTACAGGCTCAACGGACGGCATAGGGTTAGAAACCGCGAAAAGACTCATTGATGATGGTCATCGCGTTCTTTTGCATGGTCGCAACCCAGATAAGTTACAGCAAGCGATGACTGCGTTATCTGCGGATGGTTTTATTGCCGATTTATCCGATTTAAACGCGGTAAAAAGCATGGCAGATAAGGTGATTCAAAACCATGAAACACTGGATGTTTTAATCAATAATGCGGGTGTTTTGAAAGCTCCGCAAAGCGTGACAAAAGATGGGTTGGACATTCGTTTTATGGTCAACACGATTGCGCCCTATCTTCTTACGCAAAAATTAATGCCGCTATTCGGGGCCTCGGGGCGAATCCTCAACCTTTCATCCGCCGCACAATCATCTGTCAACATTGATGCCTTGTCTGGAAACACAACCAATCTGGATGCGATGGAAGCCTACGCGCAAAGCAAACTGGCCTTGACTATGTGGTCAATACAAATGGCCAAGGCGATTGGTAAGAACGGCCCTGTTATTATTCCGGTCAATCCAGCATCCCTCATAGGCAGTAAAATGGTCAAGGAAGGGTTTGGTGTTGTCGGTAAGGATTTAAGCGTGGGCGCAATTATTTTGACGCGCTTGGCCACAGAAAGTGAATTTTCAGAGAAATCAGGTCAATATTTTGACAATGATAGAGGCCAATTTGCCAACCCCCACCCCGATGCTTTGAATACAGAAAAGCGGCAACATGTTGTTAACGCCATAAAAAAGGTGATTGCGAATTTAGCAAGTTAAACCCTATTGACCTTTAAGAAATTCCTAAAGATCGATACGCTCTAAGATCACGCTTTATATTGACTCTTAAACAAAACGGTTCTGTCGCAAACTATTCTGCTGCAGAGATGGCTTCTACGTCTTGAATTTCACGCGCGGGGGCTTTGCGTCTCCGTTTGGGTTTCACCGCTTCACTAGAAGCGAGCTCTGCCTCAGCGTCTGAAGCGGCGACATCCAACACTTTTTTTGACCGGGCGCGAACGGGTTTTACTTTTACACGTTCCGCCCCGTCATTTGACGCTTCGGGAACATCAATCTGTACGGATTCGGAATTGGCCCCGTCCGCATCAACACGCGATTTTCTAGCGCGGGGCGGGTAACGCCGCCCTTTCCGTTCACGACTGGCCTCATTATTTTCAGCGTCATGGTCGTCATCATTTTTAGAATCGCTCGCCTTAACATCACTGTTCTTCGTGTCATTACTCTTAGAGTCACTATTTCTGGGGTCACTATTTTTGGAATCAGAACTTTGCGCCTCTTGTCGCGCCTCACGCGCGGCGTCTGACGCTTGTTTGGCGGCTTCTTGCGCATTCATTAAACGTAGATAATGCTCAGCATGTTGGCGATAGCTCTCTGCCTTTACGCGGTTACCACTAACGGCAGCATCTCGTGCTAGATTGACATATTTATCATGGATTTGAGTGGCAGAGCCTCGAACCTTTGTATCAGGCCCGTTACTTTCCATTTGGCGATTTCCATTATGACTCTTGTTTGAGTTATTACGATTCCGTCCGCGTTGACGCTTCATAATGATGTCCTTAAATATGTTTATTAAACACAATCACGGGGCTCGTTTTTATTTTATTTAGAGCACAGCTATGTCATGTCTTTGCAAGGGTGTATATTACTTGAATCTTCAACCAACTTGCAATTAAGCCCTAGCAAATAAGGACGAAAACGCAAAGCCTTTTTTTTAAATTATAGTAAATGAAACAGCTAAAACCGTAATTTTATCAAATACGTGCGGCAAAAACATATCGGTCATGTCCAGAAATATCTTTCTCAACACGGGCATTTTTATAATTTGAGTTCGAAACTAATTTCAAGACGGATGCCCCTTGATCAAAGCCGATTTCAAGCAGCAGTAGCCCCTCTGGTTTTAAATATTTCGGCGCATATTCAGTAATTATCCGGTAAGCTTCTAACCCATCTATTCCACCCGAAAGCGCCAGTTTCGGGTCATAGCCCTGCACTTCTGGGCTTAATGCTAACATCGCCGCTTCCGTGATATAGGGTGGGTTAGATAGAATAAGGTCGAATTTCAAATTTTCGGGTAAAGCCGCAGTTTCAGCGCTTTCAAGCCTATCTGTTAAAGGTTCAAACCACGATCCCTGAAAAAATTGTACTCGGTTTTGAACGCCAAGCCTTGCTGCATTTTCACGCGCGATTGTAAGCGCGGTGTCCGAAACATCAATTCCAACCCCCTTGCCTGTCAAAACCTCGCATAAAAGACTAACGAGGATCGCACCAGACCCTGTTCCGAGATCAAGGAGCCAAGACGCCTCCCCTTTACGGGGTGGCGCGTCTAAGTCTGACATTCCAGTTTTTAAATAGGTTAGCGCGGCATCCACTAAACCTTCTGTTTCAGGGCGCGGAGTCAAAACCTCTGCATTGACTTTAAAATCACGCCCATAAAATTCTTTGACCCCAATAATATGGTCAATAGGTTCACCGCTTAAGCGGCGGTGGCAAAGGTCTGAGACTCTAAGAGCCGCAGCGCGCTCTACAGTCTCTCGATTGCGCGTGACTAAATCCATATGGGACACGCCAGACCCGTATTGTAATAATAAGCGCGCGTCTAAATCCGCTGTCTCTATACCTGCCTCTGTAAAAATCTGTTTTAAACGTCGCCGAACGCTACCAAAGGTCATATTCGAAAAACCAAAATCTGTACCCGAACTTACCTGAGTATCCGTATGGGTATCAGTACGGTCATCAGTATGAGAATCAGTGTGAGCATTAGACATAAGCGTGTTTACGGCATTCCGCTTCTTTCTGGCAGAAATTTATCATAAAGAAACTTTTCATAAAGAAACTTTTACAAAGAGGCTATTCACAAAGAGAGTTTACTCAAAGGACTTTTTAGGACTTGAAGAGAGGTTATCGCTGGAAAACAGGTCATAAAACAGGCGCGAAATCGAGGCTAACTTTCAAGGCTCTCTGCAAGTGCCTTTATTGTCCGCACAAGTCTTTCAAGATCGGCCTCTGTCGAAAGTCGGTGATCGCCCGATTTGACCAAAGTCATTTCAACGTCTTGGCTTGTGATTGCATCGATTATTTTCATAGCATGACGATACGGCACATCGATATCTTGCATACCTTGCAGGATCCGTACAGGGCCAGAAAATTCAATAGGCCTGTCCAATAAACAATGTTTTTTACCGTCTTCGATCAAAGTTTTAGAAATTGGCATAGGCTCGCCGTATTCTGACGGCTCAAGGTATAGCCCACTTTCAATAATTTGCTTTTTTATATCAGCGCTAAACATCTCCCACATTAGTGTCTCTGTAAAATCGGGCGCTGGCGCGATCAGTAAGAGGCCTTTGACCCGTTCGGGTCTTTGCAGAGCCGCGAGCAAGGATGCCCACCCGCCCATTGAGGAGCCAATTAAAATAACACGTTCACAGCCTAAAATATTCCCAACGACTTCATCGATGATTTGCACCGTATCTTGCGTCCAACGTCCAATACCCGCTTTTGTAAACACGCCTGAACTCATACCATGGCCATAATAATCAAATCTTACATAGGCACGGCCTTCTGATATCGCCCAATCATGGAGATGGGTCGCTTTGCCCCCCTCCATATCGGATTTCAATCCCCCGCACCAAATCAAGGCTGTGCTGTTTTTATCGGGCCCTGTTGCAGGACTATATTTATACGCGATTTGTTCCACCGTGTTTCGACTTGAGTCATTTGCATCAAGACCAGATTCGTTTGAAAGCGCAGGTGCGTCTAAAAATTTAAGTGCAATATCGGCGTGCATGTTGAATAAGACCTCATAGGGAAATAGTTTTTATGAATGTGCTTCAAATTTTACCAGAACTCAATGCTGGAGGCGTGGAACGCACCACGGTTGAAATAGCCGAAGCTTTAATCGCAAAGGGTCATAAAGCCCATATCGCCTCTGCGGGTGGCCGTATGACCCATGACTTAGAGGCCTTAGGCGCATGTCTGCACACACTGGCCCTAAACACGAAAAATCCTTTGCAGACTATACCCCTCACAAAAGCCTTAATTAAGCTTATCAAGACACATAAAATCGACATTGTCCACGCCCGGTCTCGCGCGCCTGCATGGCCCGCCTACCGAGCGGCCTGCAGAACCCAGACCCCTTTTGTGACGACCTATCACGGTATTTATAATGCCAAGACACATTTGAAACGTAAATATAATGCAGTCATGGCCAAGGGCGATGTCGTCATTGCAAATTCGGCATATACCCAAACCCATATCTTAAAAGAACATAAAATAGACCCAGATAAGATTGTCATTATCCCACGCGGTGTCGATATGAATATTTTTGACCCCGCCAAAATTGACCCCAAAAAAATTAAAACCTTCCGAGATGAATGGGGCGTAGGCGCGTCTGAAAAAGTTGTTTTATTACCAGGACGATTGACACGGTGGAAAGGTCAATCTGTGGCGATTTCAGCACTTGCGCATTTTCCAAAAGACACCGTTCTAGTGTTGATGGGGGACGCACAAGGCCGCACACACTTTGAATCTGAATTACAAGCGCTTGCCGCTCAAAACCATGTGGCAGACCGCATTAAGCGCGTACAACATTGCACCGATATGCCCACCGCTTTAATGACGGCCAATATTGTCCTCTCTGCATCCACTGACCCCGAAGCCTTTGGACGGATTAGCGCAGAAGCCCAAGCCATGGGCCGCCCTATTGTCGCAACGGCCCATGGTGGTACGCTTGAAACCGTTATTGACCAAATGACAGGTCTGTATATCACACCAAATGACAGCCTCTCTCTGGCGCGCGGCGTCACACAAGCCTTAAACTGGCCTGATTATGACGGAGCCTTCGCCCGCCAACGCATTTCAGAAAAATTTTCAAAAGCAAAATTACAAGATAAGACTTTAAAGGTTTACGAACGCCTCCTCGCCGCGCAGGCTTAGGTTTGCGGCGACTTAGGTCTGTTGCCTCTTAGGTTCAAGGAAAACTCTGATAGTGAAAACAGGCTTTTCCTCAGAACAAAGCGATAAATCTCTTTAAATTCTTGACCCTAATAAAAACTGAATGGTTTGAATCGCCTTTATAAACCAGATTTTAATTTGAATGCTTGAACCTTCAACTGAAAAAGCCCATATTGCAGGCTGTAAAGATTAGCCACATAAGGAGATATTGGCATCGCTAGACGACCCCTCGCCGCACCACCGGCCAAGAAAGGCCCGCGCATTAATACAGATATTACATCTGACACTGTACTTTTAATTACCGAAACCGGCGAAAAACGCGGGGAAGTTTCAATCGATGAGGCATTAAGTGCAGCCCGTCAAGCAGGGCTTGATTTGGTTGAAGTCGCCCCAGACCCCACAACACCCGTGGTCAAAATCTTGGATTACGGAAAAGTCCGTTTTGAAAATCAAAAGAAAAAAGCAGCCGCCCGAAAGCGACAAAAGACACAAGATGTCAAAGAAATAAAGATGCGTCCCAATATCGACACGCATGATTATATGGTCAAAGCTAAAGCTATGACAAAATTCTTTGATCGCGGCGATAAAGTCAAAGTCACTATCCGTTTCCGTGGCCGTGAAATGGCGCATATGGACCGCGGGACAAATTTACTAGATCTGGTCAAAGAAGATTTCGAAGAAATCGCAAAAGTTGAATTCGAGCCTAAAACTGAAGGCCGTATGATGACGATGGTTCTGGCTCCGAAATAATTTTGCCCCTGCGGTAAAGCTTCAACATCTTATTTTTTAAGTTTGGCCCGAATTTCGGGCCATTTTTTTACGCTTTACGCGACTGGCTTACAGATGATATGTTTTTGGTATCATCCAGCCTTCAGCTTGCTCAGGCTCTAGCCTTATCTAAACCGTTGACAGCGTGTACTGTATTGTACAGCCCGCAACGAGCTTTCACTGGCTAAAACCGCCCCGAAATACCGATTTAAAGCAAAATATCCAAAAGTGGTTTTGAAATATCAAAGCCTTCAGTTTCCAGTTCCTGATATAAGCTAGACCATTCTGTGAAAGACAATTCCTTACCCGAATATTGCTGTATAATCGCGCCTAAAAACTTTGTACGCGCAGAATCAACGGGTATTGCGTCGGATGTCTCTTCTTCAATGGCCCCTTCAGAGGCGGTATCAACCGCTTCAAGTGCACTTATCACACTTTTGAAGATTTTATTGACAGCATCCGTATCAAACGGTGATTGCGCCGCATCCGTATTACCAGAGCGATTGGTATCAAAGTCTGATTTTAGCGCCTTATCAGTCTTGGTTTCAATCTCATCTTCAACCGAATTTAGACGATGCGGTTTATCGCCAAACGCCCCAATTGCAAGCCTATCTGTCACAGACTTATCAATAACAGGCCTATATACCGAATTCACATCCCCCTGCGATGACATCCTAGGGGTGTTAAAAGAGGTATTAAAAATGGGTATGCTGGCAACATTCATTTCAAAAAACCGTTAAACTACTCTGTCTAACGCTACTATAAAAGCTTGAAATTTCAAATGCATACTTATGAATATGCTAAAAAACCAATGACTAATTATGGTAAATCAACGCAGGATTCACCCCTAAAAATAAATATTTTTTTCAATAAAAACAATAACTTATAATAAAATATCCAGCAAGGGTCGAGAAACGTCAATACCCGTTTCTTTTAGCTCTCCGTATAAACGAGCCCAATCATCTTCCGACAAATCTTTGTCTTCATATTTTTCAAGTAGAGCTTTCAACGCATCTAACGCATCGGTTTGAAATCCCGAATTTGGAGGCATTGAAGCGGGATGTAAAAGCGTATTTTTCCCGTTTTTCCCCTGCACAATATCACCCTGTACAGCATCACCCTGCACACGATCTTGAGGCTCAGCCATGTTTATTCGGGACGGCATGTTTATTGGGGGCGACATGTTTTTTGAGGCATGACGACTAACGCCCGCTTTTTGCGCGATCTCGCCAGGTTTAAAACCTGTTTGCAATAAAAGCTCGCCAAGGCCTCTTCCTGCCTTAATACCAATCTCGCGTATGCCTGAAACAATATCACTGGCATCACTGTGAGACAGGTTTTTGGGATCATAATTGGAAAGCAAAGCAAGGAGGCTTTCGCTTTGTGTTGTATTGAGTGCCGTACCATTGGTTGAACTCGTAAACCCACTTTGGGCCACACTTGAAATCATCGTATCATCCTTCGAGACATGTCAAAAAGACAGTGACCATCCTGGTCATATTTCATTGTCAGAAATAACGATAGATTATTTATAAGTTATAACCGCGTAACACATTTTGAATTTATGGTTAAATTTCTATACTCTTTATGCATGCTGATGCCTTGACGAATAGCGGGCGAATGCCTTGGTTTGATAGATATACCTTTTAATCGCTTCACTTTACTGCGCCTTAAAAAGATTCAATTCCGTGACACATAAAAACAAGCAATGCCCATATGAGAGCATTGCCCGCATCTCGAAACAGTAGATTAGAGAGCCGCAACAGCCTTACAATTTAATTTAGAAATCGAAATTGAGCGTTTCTCGTCTATTTTACTGCATATCGTGTCTCATAAAAACGAAATGGCTCTAATGCCAGCTCCAACTCTGGCATAAAGACCTAAGTGCGGCGGTAAAGGATATATCCAAGTAAAGACCAAAACAGTTCAAATCCAATTTCACCGTAAGTTTGTCCAACAAGACTTAGAGGCCCTGCACCATCAAAGATAAGACCCAAAAAACGCCCTGCGGCAAAAGCCAATGTGGCCCCTATAATCATTAAAACTAAGAGTCTCTGTTGCTCCAGCTTAATCGCACCCCATAGGATATACAGCCCGATCAGCCCCATCACCATTGAAACGGCCCGAATTTGATGCAAACCGAGCAGATTGGGCGTCCACCCCATAACCCCCGCCATGCCCATAGGCATAAGCGCGCCCCAAAAACCGTAAACCGTATAAAAGACACCATTAATGGAATTGAATATTTTAAGGGCTTTCACGTCTGTCTCCTCTACACGCTGCTCTCATCAGAGGGCCAATTTCATCTCTGATCCACTTAATCTTAAACGAACGCACTCTACCTTAATCGAGGGGGGCAGACCAATCAAAGTCTAAAATGTCCCCGGGCGTGCATTCAAGATATTCACATATGCGCGCCAGCGTTTCAAAGCGAACGCCTTTAACCTTGCCCGATTTAAGCTGAGATAAATTACCGACCGTTATACCAATATAGGCCGCAAGGTCTTTAGACTTAACCTTACGCTTGGCGAGCATGACGTCGAGTGTCACAATAATTTCGCCTGTGAAAGCCTGTGGTTTCATATCTGAATTCGACATTAGATAAATTGCTTATTTTCAGCGTCAATTTTACGAGCGTCGTCAATTGCAGACGATACAAGTATCAACAAGAATCCAACCGTTAAGGCTATAATATTGGGATCAAGCGGAAACCATTCGAGTTCTTGTTTACCTGTCGGTTCAAAATACCATGTTAAAATCCACGGCATAACATCTTCGGCCAATATCAAACCGATCCAAAACATAATCATGCCGTAACCAATCACGCGTAGATCTTCGGCAACGCCGTCTTGAATGAATCCACCCTGATAGGTCCGCTTCAAAATTCGGTTAGAGGCGAATGCGACAACACACATTGCGATAATGACAACGCCTGAACATAAAACGCCGCCCGTAATTTGTAGAGGGGTCAAAACCGCTTTTGAATTTATATCAACAAAATCAAAGACCAATTCCGTATCACCCGTAAACGCAAACCCCCAAACCGTAATATAAAAAATCATGTGTAGAATGGCTGATGCGATAATAATAATTCGCATAGGCCCGAAACACTTATATAAATTGGAATTTGTTTTCATATGAATCTGTCATTTGAGTTTATATTACATAAAATTATTGTTTTACGGTAATTTTTAATCTTTACACTATAACTAATTAGCCTTTATCAGAAAGATGTACAAGTCATTTGTACGTTTAGTCAGGCAAGCATTTTTATCACTCTAACACAGGGAAAAGTTCTCCATGCAATTCACTTTCATGCACCCCACATCCATACGACCGACATCCATGCGGTCTATGTCTAGACAATCCAATTCAAGACCAACCTTTATCCAACACACTATGCTTACACTTGTCGCGCTCCCGCTTTTATCGGCTTGTGCGCATGGCGGCGCGGCCTATCAACCTATTGTCGACGGGCCAATGGATGCCACGTACACGGCGGATTTGAACGATTGTAGACACGTCGCTGAAAGGCGCGATTATGCAAACAGCGATGTCCGCACAAGCGCCGCGATTGGGGCAGGTCTTGGCGGCTTAGTTGGACTGGTTGATAATAACGGCGATGATTTAGGCGGTTTTCTTGGCGGCGCGTTAATCGGGGGTTTAATCGGCGGTGCCGACGGCGCATTTGACACACGGAGTGACCGAAAAAACATCGTGATGAATTGTATGGCTGGACGCGGGCACAGAGTTGTCGGCTAAGCCTTATTGCGCCACTGGCCAGACAAAATCTAAATTTTTCAATACGGGCCTATATTTGAAACGCTGAACGTGTTTTTAAAATAAACATGTGAGTCTAAAAACTTGAAATTTCCTGACTTGCAATCGGGTAATTTCACGCTATAAGCCCGTGTTCCTTATGGAAAGCGGTCACGTAGGCGAATGGCATGCCTACTGACCCAAAAGGCCGCCCAATCCGATCTTCACGGTGCGGGCCATTATCTAGGAGACCGAAATGCCAAAAATGAAGACCAAGTCAGGCGCGAAAAAGCGCTTCAAACTGACCGCCAGTGGCAAAGTCAAAGCCGGCCAAGCCGGAAAACGCCACGGTATGATTAAACGCACGAATGACCAAATTCGCAAATTACGCGGCACGACCGTGCTAAAAGATTGCGATGCCAAACGTATCAAAAAGAAATTCTTGCCAAACGGCTAATCACCGCCACTATTTAATCTCAGTTAGGAGTACGCTATGTCTCGCGTAAAACGCGGCGTCACGAAACACGCCCGCCACAAAAAAATTATTGATGCCGCTAAAGGCTATCGCGGCAGACGGAAAAACACATTCCGTATCGCCAACCAAGCCGTCGAAAAAGCAGGTCAATACGCCTATATTGGCCGTAAACTTAAAAAGCGCCAATATCGCGCCCTTTGGATTCAGCGTATCAATGCTGCTGTTCGTCTTCATGGCATGACCTATGGTCGTTTCATGGATGGTTTGAACAAAGCGGGTATTGAACTTGACCGTAAAGTTTTAGCCGACATGGCCGGTAATGAGCCAGAAGCCTTTAAAGCGATCGTTGAAGTCGCAAAAAAGCACGCCTCACAGCCGCACACTGTCACCGCTTAAGCAGGTTCACAGATTTAATTTTAAAACGGGTCATTGTTCAATGGCCCGTTTTTTATGGCCGACTGATACCCCGTATCACTCAAACGTATAAGCATATAATTTCAAGCCAGCACTATCACGCGGTATATTTATATAGGGCTTTAACCCTACAGGCCTTCAAGCCGATTTAACACTTTGATCTAAATACTGAAGCGTCGGTATCGTAAGGTTTTTAGGCATTTTATCGCGTAAAAACCACCCAAATCCACCGTGCTTTTCAGGCTCTTGAAGACTCGGAATCCCTGAAATAATTTTAGCCTCATAAATTGGAGAAACCCAATGCGCGCTATCGCCTCGGTCTATAATCTCTGCGATACAGGCCAATTGAGTCAGATGGATAGTAATACCAAGTTCTTCTTGGATTTCGCGAATCGTTGCCGTTTGCGCAGTTTCACCAAAATCAATTTTACCGCCGGGTAGGCCCCAATGACCAGCCTCTGGCTCGCGTAATCTTTGAATCAGAAGCAAGGCATTATGCGTGTTCCAAATCGCCGCCCCGCACCCCGCATATACGCGCTTATTCAGGCTGCGTTCCATAACGTCTCCGTTTGCGGATTGCGGTTGACGCTTTCCCTTACGTCCGTCAAAAGACGGGCTAGATTTTGACCCTAAATCCGAGAGCCTTTTATGAGCCAGATCGACATTATAAAAACACATTATACCACGCAAATTGAATCGGCCCAAGACCTAAAGCATTTGGATGAAATTCGTGTTTCCGCCCTTGGTAAAAAAGGTGAAATTTCTAAGATGATGGGCGGCCTTGGAAAAATGTCAATCGAAGAGAAGAAAGTCATGGGGCCGGCCCTAAATGGCCTCAAAAACGAGATCAATGCGTTGATTGAACGCCGCAAAGACGTACTTGAAAACAAAGCCCTCGACGCAGCACTCGCGAAAGAGACAATGGACATGTCCCTGCCTGTGGGTCGCGCGGCAGGTACGCTTCACCCCGTGCAACAAGTCATGGAAGAAATGGCCGTTATTTTTTCCGATATGGGTTTCTCTGTTGCTGAAGGGCCTGATATTGAAGACGATTTTCATAATTTCACAGCCCTAAACTTTCCAAAAGGGCATCCTGCGCGTGACATGCATGATACGTTTTTTATGACGGCATTAGAGGGCGAAGAAAAGAAAGTTCTCCGCACGCATACCTCACCCGTCCAAGTCCGCACCATGATGTCACAAAAGCCGCCTATCCGTATTATCGCACCGGGCCGCACTTACCGTTGTGATAGTGACCAAACCCACACGCCCATGTTCCACCAAGTCGAAGGCTTGGTCATTGATAAAGACATTCACATGGGACACCTTAAAGGCGTGTTGATGGATTTCGTATCTACCTTTTTTGAAACCGATGTCGATGTACAATTCCGTCCGCACCATTTCCCCTTCACGGAACCGAGTGCTGAAATGGATGTGCGCTACGAACGTGTTGGCAGTGCCATAAAAATCGGCCAAGGTGAAAAATGGATGGAAATCCTCGGTTGCGGCATGGTGCATCCCAATGTCCTCCGCGCCTGTGGCATTGACCCTGACGCCTATCAAGGTTTCGCCTTTGGCATGGGCGTCGATAGATTAGCTATGTTAAAATACGGCATGCCCGACCTGCGCGATATGTTTAGTGCCGACACGCGCTGGCTTGCCCATTACGGCTTTGATCCGCTCTTGCAGGCGAATTTGGCAACGGGTTTGAGTTAGATGTTAAATCTTTATTGTTTAATATACCAAAATGCCGTACACGATATTCATTCGCCTCTTGAGAGTACCTGTTCTCCAGGCTTTGCCTGCGATCATGAGAACAGCCGAAATCAAGGGGCTTTTTAGTGCCTAAAGTTTCAATACATATTGACGGCGGACATTTTCTAAAACAACTTTGGAGTGTTAGATCTGAGTTTGAAAAATCCGTCGAAAATGCTGTTAAAGGTATTAATTGGGCAGTCAGTGTGCATCTCAAACGATTAAACACAATGTGGAGATCGGCTTCGCCTGATCTTTTTGAACATATAGACGGCCTGTATAGCGGCCTGCGAAAGAAAACCAGCGAGCCAGAATAAGGTAATAAGGATAAGGTAATAAGGATAAGGTAATGAAATTCACACGCTCATGGCTCAAAGAGCATTTAGATACAGACGCCTCAATAGACGTAATTGCGGAAGCCATGACCCTTGCGGGATTGGAAGTCGAAGAGATTGAAAACCCGGCTGAAAAACTCTCGGCCTTCTCTATCGCCAAAGTCATCACGGCGGAAAAACATCCTGACGCGGATAAGCTGAAAGTCTGCACAGTAGAAACGCGCGACGGGACAATGCAAATCGTCTGCGGCGCACCGAATGCGCGGGCGGGCATGACCGTCGCTTATGCCCCGATGGGCGCCTACATTCCGGGGGCGGATTTCAGTCTTGATAAAAAACCGCGCAAAATTCGCGGTGCCGAATCCTCTGGCATGATGTGTTCCTCGACCGAACTTGAACTCGGCGAGGAGAGTGACGGCATTATGGATTTAGAGTCAGGGCTTGCAATGGGTACACCCCTTGCGGACGCTATGGGTCTGAATGACCCTGTCATTGATTTTGAAGTCACGCCGAACCGCCCCGATTGGCTCGGCGTGAACGGTATCGCGCGTGATCTGGCCGCCACTGGATTGGGCAAGCTTATCACACCTGACGTTATACCCGTAAAAGGCACATTCCCCTGCCCGCAGAAAATAGAAATTGACGCGCCAGACGCCTGCCCTGTTTTCGCGGGTCGCGTTGTGCGCGGCGTTAAAAATGGCCCGTCGCCAAAATGGTTACAAGACAAATTAAAAGCCATCGGCCTGCGCCCAATCTCGGCCCTTGTCGATATTACCAATTACATGGCCTATGACCGCGCACGGCCTTTGCATGTGTACGATATGGCGAAACTGAACGGCCCTATTCGCGCCCGCTCCGGTAAAGACGAAACCTTCACAGCGTTAGATGACAAAGACTATAACT
>CALCKU010000020.1 GCA_937965735.1 uncultured Caulobacterales bacterium | reverse complement strand
AGCATTTTCTCCGCCCCCAAAAGTTGACTCCGCAGTTATTGTCCTCGACCCTATGCCTGTGGAATCCCGTTATCCCAACTTGAAACTACTGGGTCGTGTTACAGAGGCGGCCTTTGGTCAAAGACGAAAAATGCTCAGGCGCTCGCTCAAAAAAATCGCAATAGATTATGGTGTGGAGGCAGAAGCGTGGCTTCACGCATGTTCAATTGATCCGACCCGCCGACCCGAAACCCTCCCGATCCATGATTTCCATCACTTAACCGATTGGCTCATGTTTCACCAGACACTAACGCCTTAACGAAAGGGCCAAGCCAGAGTTGACGGCGGCGTTTTAACCGTTCTGTAATCACAATCGAACGCAACTCTTCCAAAGCCGTTTCAAGTCTTTCATTGACAATGACATAGTCATATTCGGCCCAATGGCTAATCTCAGCTTCTGATTTCGCCATACGTTTAGCAATAACCGCGTCACTGTCTTGCGCCCGAGTTTTCAACCTTTGCTCTAGCTCAAACATATTGGGCGGTAGAATAAATATTCTCACCAAATCATCTGCGGCGGCTTGCGTTAATTGCTGTGCGCCTTGCCAGTCAATATCAAAAACAATATCTCGACCCTCTGCTAATGCCGCTTCAACAGGCGCTTTGGGAGTGCCATAATAATTATCAAACACTTTGGCATGTTCTAAAAAAGCGTCTTCATTGATCATTTTAACAAATGTGTCTTTGGAGACAAAGAAATAATCATGCCCGTCTATTTCCCCGGGTCTTGGAGCGCGAGTCGTGGCCGAAACAGACATCGCCATATCTGTGTTATCGGCTAATAATTTTCGAGTGAGCGTGGTCTTACCCGCGCCAGAAGGCGATGATAGTACGATCATCAAACCTCGACGTTTTGACTTTAAACGGTCTAATTTTGTGAGCGATTCCGCTTGTCCAACTGATGCGCTATTCAACATTGGCGGACTGCTCCCTAAATTGTTCAATGTAAGTTTTCATATCAAGTCCTAATCGCGTTAAGTCTATATCCGATGATTTAGAACAAAGCGTATTGATTTCGCGGTTAAACTCTTGAGCTAAAAACTCAAGTTTACGGCCAATTGGCGAGCCCGTTTGCAACAATTTCCGTCCGTCAATACAATGGGCTCTCAAGCGGTCAATTTCTTCAGTTATATCGACTTTCATTGCCAGGAATGCAACTTCCTGCGCCAATCTTACTGGGTCCAAAGTGTCAATTTCTAACGTCGAAAGCTTAGCCTCAAGCTTGTTTTGTAAATCATTTGGAGTGTTTTTTGCGATCGTTTCAACGGAATCTATCGCTGTTTCAACCGATGTGATTGCCTGCATTAAAACAGGGAATATAGCCTGTCCTTCAACTTCGCGTGCCGTTTTTAAAGCTTGCAAAGCCTTTTCATAACTTTTTAAAAGTTCCGCTTTCATATCTTCATTTTCAATGGGCAATGCTTCTGATGGCCCCTCTTCAATCATAGAAGGAATCGTTAGAATTTCACTCGCCCTTACGGTTTCGCCTTTGGCGTGTATAAATTCGCATACACTGTCAAAAAGCGTTTCATTGATTGCGTAATTTTTGTGCTTTTTTGTATTCTGAAAAGAGAGATTAACCTGAATATTCCCGCGGTTGAATATTTTCGTGCCAATTTTGCGTAAGCTTGCCTCGAGCATAATCAGCTCTTGAGGCAGTTTAAAACGCATATCAAGGCCACGACCATTCACACTTCGCGCTTCCCAAGACCAATGCGTATTCGAAAAATTCGCCTCAAGGCGCGCAAAGCCCGTCATACCAGATAAAGTCTTGTCGCGAATGTTAAGCGGAGAATTCGACATCACTATCGCAGTTTTTTTCGTGCACGTTCAATCTTACGCCATTCCGCAACATTTCGGTTATGTTCCGCTAGTGTCCGAGCAAAAACATGGCCGCCAGTACCATCGGCTACAAAAAATATAGCGTCTGTTTCCGCTGGCTTCAAAACGGCCGCTATAGCGTTTCGTCCAGGATTACAGATCGGTGTTTTAGGCAAACGCGGAATTTTATAGGTGTTCCATTCTGTTACACGGTCAATCTCGGACCGACGAAGACCACGTCCCAATGGCTCACCTTGGCTTATACCATATATAATTGTTGGATCAGATTCTAAGCGCATACCGCGCCGCAAACGGTTCGTAAAAACCCCCGCTACCAAATCACGTTCGCCGCCAAGCCCCGTTTCTTTTTCAACAACAGAGGCAAGATTTATGGCCTCAGATTTTGATATTATCGGTAAATTTTCATCTCGCACGTCCCAAAGTTCATCAATAAGTTTACTTTGCGCGTCTTGCATTTTTCTAATCAGTGCAGAGTAAGTCATACCGCGCGGGGTCAAATAAGTTTCTGGCAAAAGACTACCCTCAGCAGGTATCGCAGGATTATCGTTCACCAGTGTCTCAACACCTTGCATAGCGCGTAAAATTTGCGCACTTGTTAAACCTTCAGGCGCTGTAAATGGGTAGAGTATCGCCGTGCCTTCAGACAGAGTTTTATAAATTGATGCCATACTAACGGGTTGTGTGATTGCAAACTCACCGGCTTTGAATTTCGCCTCATTCCCGCGAAGCTTTGTCACGAGTTTGAATAAAAAAGCACTTTTAATCAAACCCTGAGTTTCAAGATTAGAGGCAATTTTAGACAGACCACTACCTTTGCGCACGACAAAAACGGTCTCCGAAACCTCCCCTTTTGGTGTAACTTCATAACGAAAATTGGCAAAACTATAGAGACCAAAAACAAGACCGCCAAAAAACGTCACAAAGACCATAAAGCCCATAAAAAAGAGACTTTTCCGCCGTGTTTTCAAAGGGGAATTATAGGGAATATTATGTGCAGGTTTCACGTTTGTGTGCTTTTTTCCGAACATTATAACCCTTTGTCGCTAAGCGTCGGGTCGCCCGAAAATAATTGCAGCATTGGTTCCGCCAAATCCAAAAGAATTTGACATAACGGCCTTTAAATCGGTGGACTTAGCTTTATGTGGAACAAGGTCAATATCCGTTTCAACAGACGGATTGTCCAAATTAAGTGTGGGGGGTATTTTGCCGTCGCGAAGCGCTAATATACTAAATATGGCTTCAATGGCCCCTGCGGCACCTAGTAAATGCCCCGTCGCAGACTTTGTTGAAGACATAGACAGAGCTTTCGTATGCCCTGTAAAAAGACGTTCTACAGCTTTCACCTCAATTTCGTCACCCATCGGCGTCGAGGTACCGTGTGCGTTCACATAGCCAATATCTTGCGCAGAATAGCCAGAATGGTTTAAAGCCGATTGCATGGCCCGGTAACCACCATCACCATCGGGTGCGGGGCTTGTGATATGATAGGCATCGCCAGACAAGCCGTACCCTTTAAACTCAGCATAAATTTTAGCGCCGCGCGCCTTTGCATGCTCATATTCTTCGAGCACAAGCGCGCCTGAACCTTCGCCCATTAAAAAACCGTCACGATCACGGTCATATGGACGAGACGCTTTTTCTGGAGTGTCGTTAAATCCTGTTGTCATAGCCCGACAAGCAATAAAACAAGCTATGCCTAGGCGGTTAATGGCCGCCTCGCCGCCGCCTGCGACCATGACATCGGCATCCCCATATTTTATCATACGCGCAGCATCACCAATAGCATGCGCGCCAGTTGCGCAAGCCGTGACAACACTGTGATTGGGGCCTTTGAGTCCGTTTCGTATAGAAACTTGCCCCGCCGCCAAGTTTATAAGCATACCTGGAATAACGAACGGGCTGAGGCGTCTTGGGCCTTTTTCGTGAAGCGTAATGGAGGCGTCATAAGTAGTTTGGAGCCCGCCAATACCAGAACCAAATAAAACGCCTGAACGTTCTTGCGCCAATTTACCTTCAGATTTGGGGTGCCAGCCAGCGTCTTTAAGCGCCTCATCTGTCGCCGCGATCGAATATAATATGAAATCATCAATGCGTTTGCGGTCACGAGCGCCCATTACGCTATCAGGATCAAAAACACCCGCGAGATTAGGATTACCCCCGCCACGTCCGTCAATACGGGGCACCATAGCCGCAATTTGACAGGCTAAATCACTGACATCGAAATGTTGGATTTTTTTCGCACCATTTTTTGATGCAAGGAGGTTGGCCCATGCAACCTCAACACCGCACCCGACGGGAGAAACGAGACCTAAGCCTGTGACAACAACCCGCCGCATGCGTGCAGATATGCCTTAAGCGGCTTTATCAGAAATATATTTTACGGCGTCGCCGACAGTCTGAATGTGTTCAGCGGCATCATCTGGAATTTCAATGTCAAATTCTTCTTCGAAAGCCATAACAAGTTCAACAATATCAAGACTGTCTGCGCCAAGATCATCAATGAAATGGGCTTTTTCTGTGACTTTTTCAACATCAACATCAAGGTGCTCAACAACCATTTTTGTTACGCGCTCTAATACATCAGACATATAAATTTTCCTAATCTGAAGCCGATTTCTCGGCGGTTACTCAAGTTAAAGTTAGGAAGTTGATAAAATTAAACAACCCTTCACCTATCTTGCGGCGGCAATAACATAGAAAAAACAAGCTGACTAGGCCTTGCGTACAAGAATAGAGATAACTTCATAAAAAGACTGAGGTTTATATTTTGGTTAATATTCAAGCGCCTACCAAGCTTATATCATTGCCATGCCACCATTCACATGAAGTGTTTGACCCGTAACATAGCTCGCCTCATCGCTTGCGAGGTATAAAACAGCATTCGCTATATCTTCGCTTGTACCTAAATCACCCGCAGGGATTTTTGTTAATATCGCGGCTTTCTGTGCTTCATTAAGTGCATCCGTCATAGGTGAAGCTATAAAGCCGGGGGCCACACAATTTGCCGTGACACCGCGTGATGCGACCTCTTGCGCCAATGATTTGGTAAAGCCAATCATGCCCGCTTTTGACGCGGCGTAATTGGTTTGGCCCGGATTTCCCGTTACCCCGACAACAGAGGTAATACCGATAATGCGACCGAATTTTCCTTTCATCATGCCTCTTAAGCAGGCTTTTGAAATTCGAAAATAAGCTTCTAAATTGACCTGTTGAACAAGATTCCAATCTTCTGCTTTCATTCGCATCAACAGGCCGTCTCGGGTCAAACCAGCGTTTGAAACAAAGATTTCAATAGGCCCGCCGAGGGCTTCAGCCGCTTGTCCAGCAAGGGCATCAACGGCTTCATTATCAGAAAGATTGCAAGGGGTTATTACGCAACGCTCCCCAAGTTCACCCGCAAGGCTCTCAAGCTTTTCCGCTCGCGTTCCAGACAAAGCGACATTGGCACCCCGTGCATGAAGCTTTCTCGCAATTTCGCCGCCAAGCCCCCCTGTTGCGCCCGTAACAAGGGCGCGTTTACCTGTTAAATCTAGCATTTATACCTCTTCAGTTAAAGATTTTGCAAAAGTTTCAAGGCTCTCTGGACTATCGAGCGCCCCCCCTGTTACGCTTTTCACAATCCGCCTTCGCATAACAGATAAGACTTTGCCGCATCCAAGCTCTTCCATTTGTGTAATACCCGATGTTTCTGCCATCCATAAGACGGTTTCACGCCACCGCACGCGCCCTGTGACTTGCTGTGTAAGATCTGAACGAATTTGAGCGGGATCGGAAACAGGTCTAGCGGTAACATTATTCACAACAGGCACTACCGGCGCGAGAATCGTAGCATCAGATAAGGCTACTTTCATGGCCTCCGCAGCAGGGGCCATCATATCGCAGTGGAACGGTGCCGAAACGGGTAGCATGACCGCTTTTTTTACGCCCATATCTCGCGCAGCCTCTGCTGCGACTTCAACAGCCTTTACTTCACCAGATAATACAATCTGCCCTGTCGCATTGTCATTTGCGATTTGACATATACCAATCTTCGAACCGATTTCAGCCGCTGTCTCTGCTTGTTCTACAGAGGCACCTAACAACGCGGCCATAGTGCCGGCACCGACAGGCACAGCCGCCTGCATCGCATCACCGCGTATTCTCAAAAGGCGTGTTGTTGTCGCAAGATCAATTGAACCTGCCGCACAAAGCGCCGTATATTCGCCCAAAGAATGGCCTGCAACATAATCGGCTAATGTTACATCGATATCAAACTCACTTTTAAGAGCACGCATGGCCGCAATGCCGCAAGCCATGAGCGCAGGTTGCGTATTAGCCGTTAAAGTCAGATCTTCGATCGGACCATCCCACATTATTTTTGAAAGCGATTGTCCTAATATAGAATCGATTTCATCAAAAACAGACTTTGCAGACGTAAAGTTCTCTGCAAGGGATTTTCCCATTCCAATAAATTGGCTTCCTTGACCTGGAAATGTAAATGCCAGTTTCATAAATATCTCATTTTTCTCCTGAAAACGGGACAATAAACCCAGTTTGACAACCGCGAATCTTATACCGTTTGTTTAGTCTGCATCAAAAGATGTATTCAAGCGAATATCAAGGTTAGGAATAATATATTCCATAATACTTTTTTAATCAGTTTTACATACTCAATGACTCTAAGCTCCCTCTACTCTAAAGGTCAACATGTCGATTTTTAAACGTCGTGATAAGAAAAATAAATCCACGACAGATACACCTCTGAAAGCCTCAAAGAGTGCTAAATCACCCATTTTTGACCTAAGCGGTGATAAAAAAGATAAGAGCTTTAATAACCCGCCAACCCTCGCATCGGCTAGCGGTAAACCCCTTGATTCGGGTCCTCTTGAAAAGTCGACGGCGATTAAAACTCACATACCGCCCGTTATCAAGAAAAGTATTCCTGAAGACCTTTCATACACCCTCAAAAAAGTACAAGCGCAAAAAAAATTACGCAACGAGACGACTGAGACCGATATAGTTTCAGATTCAAAGCATAAAGCTGAAGCGGTTGATACGAATGCCCCTGCTTTGGATACATCCAAAGGCTCTGTAACCACAGACGCAGTTTCCTCAGACACCGTTTCCTCAGACACCGTTTCCGCGCAGACTGTTTCCTCTAAGACTGATTCTACAGGGGCAGCCTCTAACAAAGATAAAGATATGGTCTCAACTGCGGTCAAAAAAGATAATGATCAAAAATCAGTTGCCCCCACGCCGCAATCTAAAGATATGGCGCTTAACCTTGATGCGGACACAAAAAATAACGATACGCATCAGAAAGCACCTTTAGAATCTTCAAGCCCAACGGAAGAGACCACCTCAACCACTTCCGTATCGTCAAGTGACACAATGATTGCCGATGACATGGTTTTTGAGAGAGATTCTTTGGATTTAGAGCTCACAACTGAATTAGAAACTTACACAAATCAGAATGCCGACCTCACAGAGCCACCAACGGCTGATCTTCTTATGGCTTTAGACACAGCGATCGAAGATAGTGCGGAAACCAATGTTATCGCTCAAGAACGTGAGAGTACCGTATTAGAATCTCTTCCCGCTACGGATGACGACTTTATCGAAAGCGATAGCCTTTTGAATCCCGTCACTTTTAATGATGACGACATTGGCCTCGACACATTTGACGTCGTAGAGGCATCCTCACACATCGACACAGAAACGGATTTAAGCGAACTCCGTCACGATCTGACAAAAATATCTGCCGATGTTGAAAACGGCGAAGCTTTATACAGACGCGCCCAAAATCGCATAAAAAATCTATCGGCCTTTGCACAGAAAGCTGAAGTCAGTTTTTCTCTTGTGTCGCGCCTTGAACCTGAAAATCGGCGTCTAAAAGCCCGTAACCTAACGCTTTCACGCGACCTCGAGGCCCGTAGTCTAACCGTTTCACGTATTCAGTCTGATCTAACCACTCAAAAGAGACGGGTTAATGAGCTTACGGATGAATTAAACGCGACGAATAGTGAATTATCAAAGAAATTATCGATTTTAGGATCGCTTGAAAAAGACTTGATTACGGTTACGCAAGATCGTGACATCCAAAAGCTACGTTGCGAGCGTGAGAAAAGCGCCCATGACATAGAAACGCAAGAGAATGTCAATTTGCGCAAAAAAATATCAGAACTCAATGACACGATTGACCGCACAAATACAGACAAGATTAATCTTGTGAATCAACAAAATGCGCTCAGAGCCGAAATCGAGGATCAAAGAAACATCAACGCGTCTTTGGAAAAAAATACTTTGGACATATCTTTGGAGCTTGAAAAAGCGAATAAGAGAAATGACGAAATGTCAAATCAGATCATCACAATTCAAGATGACATCAAAACCTTTAAAACACAGTATGAGTATAACATACTCACACGGGATGACCGGATATTCGCGCTTGAGTCTGAAATCGAAAGCCTCTCTAAACAATTGAATTTAAAGGATGAAATCCTTGCCAACACATCAATGGATGCTGACAATCTTCGTAAAACCCGTTCAGAGAGCGATTTAGAGCGCGAGCGCCTAGAACGCTTGATTTACAACCAATCTCAACAGTTACAACTGGCTGAAGAGCAATTATTGAAGTCACGCGCCAATATTCAAGAGCTTGATAAACGGTATAA
>CALCKU010000019.1 GCA_937965735.1 uncultured Caulobacterales bacterium | reverse complement strand
ACACCCACATCGCTATGACCCGAATAATCATGGGAAATCTTAACCGCTGCCCCTGGCTTGGAATACGGCGTCTGCATATTAGGTTTTGCATGCGCAATATTGGGCAGACCCAAACCTGCCATGCTGACGATAAACCCGAAGGAGACAGGCTTGAAAGACGCCTGTAAATATTTTTTCAAAGCCATATTTAAATCTCCACTATTGTGCCAAACTGACAATTAGACCCAAATTATTAGGTCAAACTTTATTGTGCCAAGCTTTATTGTGCCAAAATTTATTGTGAAAGCGTGAAATCAAAACAGACATCACCCCCATCAGACTCGTTATCAACATCGGTATTTTTTTGAGCATATGTCACTAAAACATACTCACCCGCTTCGACAGAAATCGTAATATTCTCACTATCATCAACGCTAGAAGGCGAGCTGCCTATGTAAACCCCGTCTTGATATACGTCAAAATTCGGATCCATTGCTAATTTCCCAGATTTACGCACCATAGAAAAACTATAATTCGCGGTCGTAGGCACGCTAAATGTCAAAAACTCTCTTACGCCGAGCTTATTATAGAGACCTTGACTATCTGATGAACAAACTTCGAGGGGTGTGCCATCGGTTGCAAGCGCCTTATAAATAGGCAGAGCATTCGCAACAACGCCAGATAAGGCCGTTCCATTATTGGTCTCGCCCACACCTTTAGCACCCGTACCATTGATAGACTGAGCGTTGACAACAGCATTGACTTTTGACGTATCAATCCCCGCTTGCGTGTTGAGTTCTTCAACAAACGAGAAAATTGTCGTAAACACAGGCATAGTTTTATAAGCGTTAGAAATTAAGGTCTCATAGATAGGCCCAAGCCCTAGCTCAATATCATCGGCCCCGTCTGCACCCGCATCATATAAATCATACAAGATAGACTGGACAGACCCTTCACTATACCAGCCAGGATTCGTCACATCATTACGATCAACATCAAACCCGCCGCCCTGCGCTTGATTAGGTCCTGAACTATCTCTGTAGACGGGGTCATCTGTGACAATACCTGACAGAGCATTCCCAAACCCTTCGCCAAAAGCAACGCGTGGATCTAAAAGATCACCGCCTGTATGAGGGCCACCAATTGAGTCAGCGCGCGAGATTTGATCTTCAAAATAATGTCCCCATTCGTGGACGATTATATGTGTGTCATATTCATCTGTATCACTGGAGACCCCACTATCTGCATCGCCCAAAATATAAACATTCCCAAGCGTTTCACCCGATGGCCGCGTGTAAAATGACGTTCCAATTTTCCCCGTTGTCAAATCCCCAGATTCTAATGAATTTTTTGTGCTCCACCTAAATTGAACCGGCGGGAAGACAATATCTGCGTCAACAGCGGCGAATTTCAGCATGGCATCATAAATTGGTGACAATATAGCAAAAGGCCCAGCCGCCCGATCCGCTGTATAGGCACTGCCTGTCCAGCCCGAATCAGCATTGAGATTGCGAACAGAATCCGTCGTTCCACTGGTAAGCAAATCCCCCTGTATCGCATAAAGCGAATTCGAATTTGTGTTATCAGTAACTTTCACATCCCAAATGGCACCCGTCGTTTGAATCATCTCAGCCCTCACTCGAACACGTACATCCGTGTTTTCATCGGGCGTAAGGGCGTAATCGCCGTTAACATCGGTGATGGTGGTTTCTAAAACAGTACCCGCACTATCCAATAATTCGACGGTTACACCGCGTGCCGCTTTTTGAGATGTAGAATTATAATCCAACCCGCTGGTCACCGGGTCATGGGGTACAAAATCAAATGTAACCTTACCTGTGAGATTCACCTTATTGGCGGGTGTAGGAGTCGGTGTTGGTGTTGGCGTAGGTGTGGGAGTCGGCGTAGGTGTGGGAGTGGGAGTGGGAGTCGGCGTAGGTGTGGGAGTCGGCGTTGGTGTCGGTGTTGAGGAAGACGGATTCGAATTGGCCGAAGTTCCACCGCCGCCACCGCAGGCCGCTAAGATGATCGCAGAGCCACTCAAAGCAAGAATTTTTCTTAAAGCCGTCATACCGGATCCCTATCAAACACTAAATTATTGCCTACGCACACTAACACTAGAAAAATGTATACACATTTAACAGACTTTTTCACGAGAATATCGCAGTCTCATTATTACTTCTATTTCATGCAGACCCAAATTTACCCAAAAAGAGCTTTCAAGCTTCAATTGCGCACAAAGACTTAAATGACCGTTTACGCATAATTTAAAGGAAATATCTCGTTATTATTAAAGTTTGCTTTCGCCTATGCCTTGCTAAGGCGCACAAAAATTGAAAATAAGCACGACATACTTAAACTGCATATTTCAAAAAGCTGTGTTTAAAACACTTGCCGTACTGTACCAAATTATGTCGACACAATAGAAAGCTAAACCATGCCCAATACATCCCATGAAAATCAAACCGTTCGATTGGCATGGCAGGCTGTTTATGACCGACTTGCCATTACAAATCCTGAATTTGAAGATAAACCGCTTGGGGCCTATGTAGAAGCACATGCGCGCGACATCCCTGAAGCCCCCGCATTGCAATATTTTTCAAAAACCCTGTCCTATTCAGATTATAATATACAAGCGAATAAACTCGCCAATGCGCTCGTCGCAAACGGGATAAAAAAAGGCGATGTTGTCGGCCTGCACATGCCCAATATACCACAATATCCAATGGCTCTTGTCGCTTTAAGTAAGATTGGCGCGATAGGTACAGGCATCTCGCCCCTTCTGGCCCCGCCTGAACTGGCGCATCAAATCAAAGACGCTCACGTCAAAGTCCTGCTCAGCCTCGCAGACCTTACACCCGCCATTACGGCCATTAAGACCCTGCCAGAATGTTTGGAAACGCTCATTATATGCGGCGGCGGTGATTATCTCGGAGCGCCTGAACCTGACCGAATGCATTTAAAAAATATCCATAGTGTGACCTATCAAGCTTTTATCCAAGACGCCTCTGAAACCTTCATACAAACGGATCTCTTACCCAATGACATTGCTATGATCCAATATACAGGCGGGACAACAGGACGCCCCAAAGGCGCACAACTCTCTATGCGCACATTGATGCATAACCCATCACAAGTCAGTGTCGGTGAACCCAGACTCACAAAAGGCCAAGAAGTTTACGCCTCAGCCTTCCCATTCTTTCATGTCGCAGGTTTGACTTTTTTACTGGGATCAGCCCGTTTTGGTGGGCATTTATTTTTAATTCCAAACCCGCGTGATACGGATGCATTTTGCAAATTATTAGTCGAATTTCCGCCGACACGTTTGGCGGCTGTTCCCGCTCTTTACGACATGATGATTGCCAATCCCCTGTTTAAAACAGCCGATTTCTCAAAGCTTAAAGTCGCTAAAACGGGCGCCGCCCCTATGACCGAAAACACACGCACTCAGCTTGAAATGATTATTGGCAAAGACATGTTATCGGATGTTTTTGGCATGACCGAGACGGGACCGTGCTACACAACCCATCCCCTAAAAGCCCTTAAACGCGGCTCTGTTGGCATCCCGGTTCCGGGCGCAGAGGTTCGTATTATGGACGTAGAGACAGGCATGCGCGAACTCCCCTACGGAGAGGCGGGCGAAATTTGTTCTACCGGGCCGCAAACCATGAAAGGGTATTTAAACTTGCCCGAAGAAACCGCCCATGCCTTACGTGAAATGGACGGAAAACTATGGATGTATTCTGGTGATATTGGTTATATGGACGCGGACGGGTATATTTATATTTGTGACCGCGCGAAAGATATGCTGGTCGTGGGCGGCTTCAAAGTCTTCTCAGTTGAAGTCGAAGACAAATTAAAATCTCACCCAATGATCGCAGAGTCAGCAATCATTGGAACCGCTGACACGAAACGTCTCGGAAATGATAGAGTAAATCTCTATGTTGAACTCACGCCCGACTATAAAGAAACAGATCCACAATTTGTGAAAGACGATATTCTAAATTTCATGCGCGAAACTATGGCCGCTTATAAAATTCCGAAAAACATTGAAATTCTCGACGCAATCCCCCTCACACCTGTTGGTAAAATCGATAAAAAAGCGCTCCGTCAAAGACACAGCGCTTAAAGTTTCAATAGAATTCCATTCACGCGCTTGTGTTACGCGATAGAATTATAAACCTGTATGTCAGGCGCACCAGCTAAACACGCGCCAAGCGGCGCTTGTGCAGCCAGAAAATAGTCCGTTTTACCATGCGCGTCTAAAGCGGCCTTGTTGGCATATTTTTCCATAAAAACATAAATGGAAGGATCTGAGCTTGATTTAAACAGCTCATAAAGCACACAATCAGGTTCATTGGCATTGACCTTTTCCACTAATATGCCCGCATGTTTTTCAAACTCGGCTTCTTTACCATCCGCGACTTTTAATTTTGCAACAACACCAATCATATCAACGCCTCATAATTTCATTTTTCAAATAAAGGTTACGTTACAATTCTGCCCCTGTCACTAATGCTTTGTCACTAATGCTTTGCCACTAATGGTTTGTGACGAAAACTATGTCACGAGAGGTTTTTCATGGCTCTAAACGGCACCCGCGTTTTAAAACAGGCCCGACTGAATATATCACGGAAAGAAAAAGTCCCTTAAAACTTAATCAAAGGGGCTTAATTTTATAAACTCTAAAGCCTTAAGACGTCGCTGTTTCAATCGCAGGAATGCGTAACACTTGACCCGGGTAAATTTTATCGGGATGTGAGAGCATTGGCTTATTGGCTTCAAAAATTTCTGGGTATAGGCGCCATGTACCATAATAAGTTTTTGAAATCGCCGATAGAGTATCACCGCTAACCACTGTATGGAAACGCGACTCACGCCCACCCATTTTAGATGTGGCTTCATCATTAACGCCGCCTACGCCTTCGACATTACCAACCGCAAGAATAATTTTCTCTTTCATCTCTTGGCTAACAGCTTCGCCTTTGACTGAAACATTACCCGCATCATCGACATGAATATCGACACCCGTTGAATCGAGACCGTAATTTTCAACCTCTTTCTTTAATTTATCTTCGGCTTCCTTACCTTTGAAAATTTTTCCAAGGCCACGACCCGCATTCTTAATAAAAGGAATCATTCCAAACATTTTGTCTCCAATTCTATCGCTATTGACACAAAACCGTCTTACCCAGACGGTTCCTGCCATAATTCAATTTTAATGCCCTCGGGATCAAGGAACCAACCAAAAACACCGTATTCCGTGTCTTCAACCTCGCCTATAATCTGTGCCCCGCCAGCTTTTGCCTTTTGAATCAAAGTTTTCACATCGTCAACACGCAGATTCACCATAAAGTTTTTTGCCGACGGCTCTAGATAGGTCGTATCCGCTTGAAACGGACTAAACATAGACCGCAGGCCATTAGGCCCCGCGTCTTTCGTAACCCATTCCATCGTGCCCCAATCGGTAATATCGACGCCCATATGCGTATGCCACCACGCTTTATAAGCGTCTAAATCTTGGCATTTGAAAAACACACCACTTAAACCCAGTATTTTGGCCATCTTACCTCTCATCTGTTATTTTATTTTACGCCTAATCGTTGATGTTTAAGTTTTGGCGGCACAAACAATCCGTTCAGCAACCCTTAAACCGATAATCTCTAATCTAACCTATTGGCGAGCCTAAGGTTTATGCTATAGAGTCCATAAATCGAATTTCTATATGTCATTTTACACGACATGCATTAGGATTCAAAGACATTAGGTTTCAAAGGCACTGTAATATGGCAAATCTTATTTTTTCAGGTGGCATTAGTATTTTCGGGTTATTTTCTATGGACCCTGCCCTTTTCACATTCCTACTAATTGCTCTATTCTTTGGTGGGTTGAACCTGCTTGAGTTTAAACGTTTCGACTAATTTTTCTTTGCACTTAATTTAGGACACTTTTGTGACCCTTTTCTTTTCTGTAGCGATGCTGATTGTCGGCATCGTTATTTTAATATTATCAGGTGATTGGCTTGTACGCGGGGCCGCCGCCCTAGCCCGGCATTGGGGTGTACCGGCGCTAATTGTTGGCTTAACCATTGTTGCCTTTGGTACATCGGCACCCGAACTCGTTGTCAGCGTTCAAGCCGTATTACGGGGCACAAGTGAGCTTGCCTCTGGTAATGTTATCGGATCCAATAGTGCCAATGTATTCCTTGCTTTGGGCGCACCAGCGCTCATCATGGCCATTCCGACAAATATGCCTGGCGTTGGGCGAAATGCGGTCGTTTGCCTAATTGCCACTATAGTATTTATTACGCTCGCCTTCTTCAGTAATCCTCTGCAAATTTGGCAAGGGGCTATCCTTTTTGGCGGAATTTTGATTTATCTGATCTGGATGTTTCGTCTCGGTCAACTCGGTACGGAAGATCCAATTTTGGCCGAGATGACAGAAATTAACGAAGGCACAGACGGTCTACCGACCAATATTATGCTCTCCAGCGCTTTTGTACTTATTGGTATTATTGGCCTTGCTTTTGGCGGGGATATGATTGTCGATCACGCCGTCAAAATTGCGAGTTATCTGAATGTTTCAGAAACAGTTATCGGCCTTACAATTGTTGCGATCGGAACCTCCCTCCCCGAAGTCGCCACCGTCTTAGTCGCTGCCTATCGTGGCCATTCAGAAGTTGCGATTGGGAATGTTTTAGGCTCAAACGTCTTTAATCTCTTTGCTGTCATGGGTGCGGCGGCGTTGGCTGGGCCTGTTACAATTGAGCGACAGCTCTTCTTCTTTGATATATGGGTGATGCTCGCTGCCTCTGTCGCCTTATTTATCTATATAATGACGCGACAACCTATTGGTAAGAAAACAGGGGCCGTGTTCCTCCTTGCCTATGCGTTCTATATTGCGGCTGTTGTTCGCAATGTGATGTAGAGGCATAGGCCAATGCCCAACATCGCTAAACACAATATGTCCGAGAATTATTCTTCTACTGAAAATTTCATTTTTGAAATTGAAAAAGACTTTCAGTTTGAAGCCGCCCATTATTTCGATCACGAAGACGCTAATGATCTGTTCAAGAAAATTCATGGTCATTCCTTTGCGGGTACAGTACGGATAGAGGGTGACGCCCAAGAAGAGAAGGGTTGGATTCGGGATCTCTGGAAAATTGAAAAGATCATTAATGAAGTGGTCAAACCGCTTGATCACGCTCTGCTGAATGAAGTCGAAGGCCTAGATCAACCCGCACTTGAGCAAATCGCCAAATGGATTTTTGAACGACTCGCTCCGAAATTACCAGGCTTGTCTTGTGTCGAAGTCAGACGCCCCTCATGCGGGGAACGCGCCCGAATAAGGCGAAACCAAAAATAATAACGGACTTTACACCCCGCATCCTCTAATCACCTATATTAGCCTGTTTGTTTATAACGAGATCCCTTTATGCCTTTACAAAAAACAGTTTTGATTACGGGTGCAGGAACACGCATTGGCGCACATCTCGCAAAAGGGCTATCCCAAGACGGTTGGCACGTGGCTGTGCATTATAATCGAAGCCATACTTCAGCAGAAGCCCTAATAAATGAGATTAAAAACGCAGGGGGACACGCCGCGCATGTTCAAGGGAATTTAGCTGTGCCGCAAGATGTTGAAACCTTGATTACACGCGCGAGCACAGCCCTGAACGCGCCGTTAACGGCTTTAATCAACAATGCTTCGACCTACCGCCCCGACGATAGTCAAGACTTCACCCGTGCCACTTATGATTACCACATGGATATCAATCTTCGTGCCGCCGTAACCTTAAGTCAACATTTCGCTTCGCAATGCTCATCTTCTAAAAATGCGTGTATTATCAATATGATAGATCAGCGTGTATTAAAACCTAACCCACTTTATTTCACCTATTCTATGTCGAAAGCAGCGCTTTTATGGGCAACAAAAACACTGTCACAATCCCTCGCGCCAAACATTCGCGTCAACGGTATTGGCCCGGGCCCAACCTATAAAAACGCACAACAAACTGACGATGATTTTGAAGCCGAATGCGCCCTTACCTTACTGGAGCGCGGTTCTCCGCCTGATGAAATTTTACAAGCCGCACGCTATTTACTATCTGCGCACTCCGTCACGGGGCAGATGATTGCGGTTGACGGCGGACAACATTTGAATTGGGATACGGCCGATCTTACACTCGATTTAATCGATAACCCACCTGAAGACTACACAGTGTTGAACCCCGATGAATAAAATTTTAAAACGCAAAATCCGCGCACCCCACCAAAAAATCTTTGTCAAAGGTCTGCAAATACAGGCTTTTATCGGCGTGCATGAACATGAATATGAAAGCGTACAGCCGATTATCATCGATATTGAACTCGATATGGGTCAAATGCCTGCCCCTAAAGATGATAAATTATTTGAAACTTTGGATTACGGCCTCGTTGCAGAAAAAGCCGAAGAGCTTGCGCTCGAAAACCATATCCAACTGGTTGAAACCCTCGCCGATCGAATCGCCAATTGGGCATTAGCGGAAGATAAGCGCGTTCAGGCCTGCACCGTCCGCATCTCCAAACCCCAAGCCTTGTTAAAAGCGGATTTCGCTGGCGTTGAGATTCATAAACAGCGGTAGGATTCGCTAAGCCATAGACAATCGGATAGGATTAGCAGAATATAAAGCGTTCGTTAACAAAGTTCGTAATGAATCGGAGGTAGCTATGGCGCATTTAGATTCAGAATTCCCAAACTCGACAAAGTCATTACAGGTGAATTTTACGGTACAAATTTGATAGATAATGGCCAAGAAAATCATATGCTCTTAGGACGCCCATTCCTCTCTCAATATGTATTTACCTATGATAGAATTGAAGGGATTTTCAATTCGGAACTAAAAAATGCCTCATTTCAAACCCCAATGGATATGTAACGCTTTATTATGACCGCCAAAAATAGTAAAAACGTCCTTGGTACAGACTTACGGCCCTGTTCAACCGACCCAATGACCGGCTTTTTTCGCGATGGCTGTTGCGAGACGGGGCCGAATGATCGCGGACGGCATATTGTGTGCGCCGTAATGACGGATGCCTTCCTCAGCTTTTCAAAAGCGCAGGGCAATGACCTCTCGACGCCGCGTCCTGAATATCGTTTTCTGGGCCTGAAAGCAGGCGATCAATGGTGTCTTTGCCTAGAACGTTGGCGCGAAGCCTATAAGGCGGGCCATGCGCCTAAAGTTGTGTTAGAGGCGACCCACGAGATCGCGCTGGAACGTGTACCGCTCGAAACCCTACAAAAGTTTGCGATTGGCGCCTAGACATCCTATTTAAGTGTTATGCAATCGCCTGATTCCAACCCACCCGACAAAACGCTCAATTCCAATATTCCGGAAATGACAGTCCCTGTCGCGAGCGCGGAGCTGACAGGGCCAGAGCTGATAGCCGATTATGTCTCGCGTTTACCGCAAAAACCCGGTGTATACCGCATGTTCGACGCACATAAAAACCTACTTTATGTGGGTAAGGCCAAATCTCTGAAAAAGCGTGTCACTGCCTATACGCGCTATGCGCGCCATCCTTTGCGCCTTCAACGCATGATCCGCGCGACAACAGCCATGGAATTTGTTGTCACGGATAGCGAGACAGAAGCCTTACTCCTCGAAGCGAGCCTGATTAAACGGCTAAAGCCGCGTTATAATATATTGCTACGGGATGATAAAAGTTTCCCTTATATCTTAGTTCGCAAAGATCATGCGGCGGCGCAAATTACGAAACATCGCGGCAAGCGTAATATTAAAGGCGATTATTACGGCCCATTTGCCAGTGCTTGGGCGGTGAACCGCACACTTGATACCTTGCAACGCGGGTTTAAACTTCGCACCTGTTCCGATTCAATTTATGAGGCCCGTACACGGCCTTGCATGTTGCACCAAATCAAACGCTGCTCTGCGCCCTGTACGGGTGAAATTTCTATTCAAGATTACGGCGAATTGATTGATGATGCCGCAAGCTTCCTGACGGGGAAATCAGATAGTCTTCGCCAAAAACTGCAAGCACAAATGACAGCCGCATCCAAAAATTTAAACTTTGAAAAAGCCGCAGAAATACGTGACCGCCTACGCGCTATGGCGCGGGTCAATTCCTCCCAAATGGGGATCAACCCCACAACGTTTTCTGACGGGGATGTGATCGGCATTTTCACAGCAGGGGGACAAAGTTGTATCCAAGTCTTCTTCTTTCGCGCTGGGCAAAACTGGGGCAATAGCGCCTATTTTCCGCGCCACGTCAAAGACGATACAAAAGAGCAAGTTTTGGATGCTTTTATCGCGCAATTTTACGCAGACAAACCGATTCCTAGACATATTTTTGTTAGTGAAACTATACCCAGTCGCGCCCTAATCGAGGCCGCTTTGTCGGAACGCTCTGGCAAAACAATCTCGGTACAAACACCAAAAAGAGGTGAGAAGAAGACCCTCATTGATCGGGCTGTAAAGAACGCCGAAGAAGCCCTAGCACGGAAACTGGCAGAGTCCGCTTCGCAAACACGTTTACTTGAAGGCCTCAAAAACATCTTTGACTTAGACGCACCGCCCGAACGGATTGAAGTTTATGACAATAGCCATATTCAAGGTACGAATGCCGTAGGCGCGTTTATCGTCGCGGGGCCAGACGGATTCAATAAACGCGAATACCGCACGTTTAAAATCAAGGATCCG
>CALCKU010000018.1 GCA_937965735.1 uncultured Caulobacterales bacterium | reverse complement strand
ACCAAATTTTGCAAAATCCAAAAATTTATAATGTCCAGGCCCCATCACTCATAGATTGGTTTGGTAGGCAATTGGTGTCGCAAAGCAACAATTGGCGGCAAAAATAACGGTTAAGACCATAAGTATCGGATCTAAACCTGTTTGCTCTGCGATTGATAAGGCAATCGGGGTAAAGAGAAGGGCTGTTGCACTATTGGATATTATATTCGTAAGAATTGCGACGAGTAAAAAGATTGCTGCGATCAAGATGTGATTGCCAAAAGGAGCAATTGTATTCACGACAAGAATGCCGATTTGACTCGCGGCTCCTGTGCGCTCAAGAGCAAGACCCATTGCAAAAGCGGCCCCAATTAAGAGGAATATTTTCATATCTAACGCTCTTACGGCTTGCCTTATGTTTAAACATCCCGTGGCTATCATCGCGAGTGCGCCTGTTAGGGCTGCGATTTCTATCGGTAATATACCCGTCGCTGCGAGGCCAATCGTCAATAAAAATATGAGGCGGGCTAAAATTGATTTCCGAATATCGGGTAATTCTTTCGTAGACCAATCTAAAACGAGTAAATCTTTATTCGTGCGTAAATCACGAATTTCTGCTTCATACCCGAATAATAGCAGTATATCGCCCGCTTCTAGACGGATTTCTAACATGCGCTTACGGATCATGCGCGCTCGGCGCTGAACCCCAAGAACAAGGCAGCCTGTTTGACGGCGAAAGCCAACCTGCTCAATGGTACGCCCTATCATACGGGATCCAGGCGCGATAACGGCTTCGGTTGTCACAATAGAGTCGTTTGCGTCATGTGTTCGACCTTCATTACCAAACCCCCCAATATTTAGCATACCTTCTAAATATTGGGGGTCTGTTGACAAAAGCGTCGAAAGAGATTTGCGAGTGGCTGCGACAACTAAAACGTCCCCTGCCATTAAAGTGTCTTCAAACGGAGGGAGGAAGCTTTGTTCTCCGCGTTGTACCATACGGACGGTGACATCTTTTAAAGCTGTAAATAAGCCTGCAACAGGTTTTACCGTGTTTAAAGGGTGTTTTTCTGTGACTCTAATTTGGGCAATATATTGACGTCCAGCGTCGCTAAATTCAGACTCTAGACTTTCTCGGTCTGGCAGTAAGATGGGGGCGGCGAAGACAATATAAATGGCCCCTGCAAAGGCTAAAATTAGGCCCAAATTCGTTTGGCTGAAAAAGCCGAGCGCTTCACCCGTTTGACGGACTAAGACATCATTGACCAATAGGTTTGTGGATGACCCTATCAAAGTCGTCATGCCAGCCAAAATGCATAAAAAACTAAGGGGCATCATATATTTTGATGCAGACGTTCGAATACGTGAGGCCATAGCGGAAATTACAGGGATAAACATCACAACAACGGGCGTGTTATTCATAAACATAGACACGCCAAAAGCGATTGCGAATACACCCGCTAGAGTTCTTCGGGGTTGCTTATCAAGAGCATTATTAATACGGACAATTGGGCCCTCAAGCGCGCCCGTGTGAAACATACCTTGTCCAACAACTAATAAGGCCATAATCGCGATGAGGGCTGGTGCGGCGAAACCAGACAATAAGGCACTGCTGTCGAGCGCAAGATCAGATTTTAAAGGAAAGAGGTTGAAAAATACAAGGAGGACAACAATCACGCCAATTGAAATGGCTTCTATAGAAAATTGTTCGCGAAAATAGAGATAGACAGTAACGGCGACGATCACCAAACTTGCCCACATCTGCCAGCTCGCGCTAACGGCTAATGTCTCCATAAACCTATATTCTCCTGCTTCGTCTAAAGACTATCACGTGCCATTTTTTTTTGATAGTTGAATTACACGTTTCAGTCGATAATGGAGAGAACAATGACGACATGTGCTTTTTTAGGTTTAGGCGTGATGGGCTTTCCTATGGCGGGCCATCTTGTTGCAGCGGGATATGACGTGCGGGTTTGGAATCGTACCTATGCGACCTCAAAAAAATGGGCTGAAACCCATAAGGGACGCGCATATGACACGCTAGAAGCCGCAGTAAACGAGGCTGACATTGTTTTTATGTGTGTTGGAAATGATGCCGATGTTATTGAGGTTGCAACCCCGACGCTTAACGCTATGCGGCAAGGTGGAATTCTTATCGACCATACAACGGCTTCAGCAGAATGTGCTCGGACCTGTTATGCTATGGCACAGAAAAAAGAAATTGGTTTTATTGACGCTCCAATCTCGGGCGGTGAGTCGGGCGCTATCAATGGACAGTTGACGGTTATGTGCGGCGGCGAACCCGAAATATTTAATCGCGCGCTACCTTTTATGGAATCCTATAGTAAGGCAGTGAAATTGATGGGATCAAGCGGTTCAGGTCAGCTCACAAAAATGGTTAATCAGATTTGTATTGCAGGCATTTTGCAAGGCCTATCGGAAGGCGTGAATTTTGCCAAAAAAGCAGGTCTGGATATGAATGCGGTTTTAGAAGCCATTGGCAAAGGTGCGGCGCAAAGCTGGCAAATGGATAACCGTGCGCTAACTATGGCTAAGGGTGAATTTGAATTTGGCTTTGCCGTCGATTGGATGCGTAAAGATTTGGACATAGCTCTGCGTACAGCGGACAAAATAGGCGCGGATTTAACCTTAGCCAAACAAGTGGATGCGTATTACGAAGAGGTTCAAGCACTGGGCGGTAATCGCTGGGACACGTCAAGCCTTATTACACGTCTTCGCTAGCTGTAAGTGCCTCAGAGAATTGTAACTGCGGCGGATAACCCCTGAAAATAAGACGGATTGATTTAACGATATTGGCCGTATTACGTGATCTATGATGCGTCTAACCATTCGGCAATTCGGGGTGCGAAATAGGTTAAAACACCATCACACCCTGCGCGTTTAAACGCCATCATGCTCTCTAGGATAACGCGCTTTTCATCAATCCAGCCATTCAGGCCTGCTGCGCGGATCATGGCATATTCACCGCTGACTTGAAACGCATAGGTTGGCATTGCAAATTCATCTTTGATGCGCCTGACAATATCTAAATAGGGTAGGCCAGGTTTGACCATAACCATATCTGCGCCCTCTGAAATATCCATGCCGACTTCTCGAAGGGCTTCATTGCTATTGGCAGGATCCATTTGATAGGTACGTTTGTCTCCCGTTAAAGCGGTGGCTGTCCCGATCGCATCGCGATAAGGCCCGTAAAATCCAGATGCATATTTAGCGGCATAAGACATAATCAGTGTTTGCGAATAATTTTGATCTTCCAAAGCCTTTCTAATTGCGCCAACACGGCCATCCATCATATCAGACGGGGCAACAATATCAGCCCCTGCCTCGGCTAATATAATCGCACAGTCACTTAAGCGTTTGATCGTTTCATCATTTAAAATTATTCCGTCTTTTAGGACACCATCATGTCCATGATCTGTGTAGGGGTCGAGGGCCACATCGACGATAATACCGACTTCGGGAACCGCTTTTTTAACCGCTCTAACGGCTATTGGAATTAGTCCGTTCGGGTTCAAAGCTTCTGAACCAAGTGTGTCTTTAAATTTAGGATTGATGTTTGGAAAAACTGCAAGCGCTGGAATGCCAAGGTCGCGCGCACGTTCTGCTTCTTTTATCAAAGTCTTGATGTTGACACGTTCTACCCCTGGCAGGCTCGGGACTGTAACACGGTCTTTATCACCGTCAGAGAGAATCACAGTCCAGATTAAATCATTTTTTGAAATTGTGTTTTCCGCCACAAGACGCCGCGACCAATCCTGCATACGCGGTCTGCGGGGACGATGTGATGGGAAATTGGGGGTTATCGGTGGCAATTTAGACGGCTCTCATTTGTTTATATCGGTCTGTTTTCGAATTTATGCGACACATTCGTCATAAGACGCTTAATTTTAATTCAATGCTAGGCAAATCGTTAATCAATAATATATAGTGTTACAAGAAATTATCTGTAGGTATTCTAATGTCCTCTAAATTCAGAGAATTATTTGAACACTCCGTGGAGAGTGTACGTCGTGAAGGCCGCTACAGAGTGTTCCGCGATATTCGCCGTAAAAAAGGTGCATTTCCCAAAGCCACATGGTTCAAAGAAAACTATCAAGAACAAGACATTACGGTCTGGTGCTCAAATGATTATTTAGGCATGGGGCAAAATGAATGCGTAATTAACGCGGTTAAATCGGCCGTCGAAAAGGCAGGAACGGGGTCTGGCGGGACGCGCAATATTTCGGGTACGACCCGCTATCATGTTCAACTCGAAAAAGAACTAGCCAGCCTACATCAAAAAGAAAGTGCTTTGGTTTTCACTTCGGGTTATGTCGCGAATGAAGCAGCGCTTTCTGTGATGAGTAAAATTCTACCAGATTTACATATTTTTTCTGATGAAATGAATCACGCGTCAATGATTTCTGGTATTCGCAATGCACGGTGCGAGAAACATATTTTTAAGCATAATGATCTTATAGATTTAGAGGCAAAGCTCAAATCCGTACCTTTGACGACGCCGAAGCTGATTGCATTTGAATCTGTTTATTCGATGGACGCTGATATTGCGCCGATAGAAGCAATTTGTGAATTGGCCGACAAATATAATGCACTAACTTATGTGGATGAGGTTCACGCTGTGGGCATGTACGGGCCGCAAGGCGGCGGTGTATGCGAAAAATTAGGACTTATGGACCGTATTGATATTATCCAAGGTACGCTTGCTAAAGCGATTGGGATGGTTGGTGGTTATATTGCAGCGGATGCTATTATTGTCGACGCAATTCGGTCTGCGGCCTCTGGCTTTATTTTTACGACATCTGTGCCGCCCAGCACGGCAGCAGGGGCATTGCGGTCTCTAAAAATCCTAAAAATTAGTCCACAAATTCGGGAAAATCACCAAGAACGCGCCAATGCCCTTAAATGCCGGTTTAGAGAGGCGGGCTACACATTTATTGACGGAGATACGCATATCGTCCCGCTAATGATTGGGGATCCCGTGAAATGCCAAGCGCTCTCTGATCGTTTA
>CALCKU010000017.1 GCA_937965735.1 uncultured Caulobacterales bacterium | reverse complement strand
CTTTATTGCGGTCGAGCGAGAGCTTGCCAGTGCGCCGCTCGCGCAAGTCGCCGATGCAATCATTGTTGACATTCACGCCGAAGCGACTTCTGAAAAACAAGGCATGGGCGTGTTTTGTGATGGCCGTGCGAGCCTTGTTATCGGGACGCATCAACATACACCCACCTCTGATACACGCATTTGGCCGGGCGGCACGGCTTACCAGACAGACGCTGGCATGTGCGGGGATTATAATTCTATTATTGGTATGGACAAAGAAGAACCAATGAACCGGTTTACCACACGCATGCGCTCGGGTCGGTTTAACCCGGCTAGCGGGACGCCGACTTTGTGCGGAATTTACGTTGAAACCGATAACAAAACAGGTCTTGCGACACGGGCTGAACCCATTCGGATTGGCGGGACATTGTTAAGCGAAGCGATACCAGAGGCCCGTTAAGACTCTGTGTGCGGACGGCTCTCGCACGGACATAAACGTAACCCAGATATGCGTCACTCAGCTACCCGTACTCAGCTATGCGTTAGGCGGATACGCGACTAAGGTTTATGTCTATTCGGCGATTTATAATTCGGAGTCGGGCTCGGCACTCCAAATAAATAACCTTGCAAATAATCGACCCCAAGACGCACTAAAAGCTCCGCATCATCTGGATTATCAACCATTTCGGCTACCGTTTTTATCGATAAGGTTTGCGCCAAATCCACCATCATACGCACAAAAGTTTGCTTGTGCGGTGTTGTGCTTAACTCTTGAATAAAAGAGCCGTCAATCTTGATACTATCCGCTTCAATCGCCATTAAATTTTGAAACGATGTATAACCAGAACCAAAATCATCAATTGAAAATTCAAGTCCAATGGCATGCGCTTCATTGGCAAAACGTGTCGCGAGTGCAGGATCTTCGAGCGCGACTGTTTCTGTTAATTCCAAAGTAATGTTTTCAACAAACGGGCCAAGCGCTTTCACGGCTTCTAAATATTTATCGGCGGCATCAATATTTTTCACCGTTCCCGCTGATACATTCAATGCGATTTTAAGCGTTTTATCTTGTTTTAAACGCTCAGACGCAAGCTCCAAAGCGCGACGATCTAAAAGATGGATAAGTCCTAGCCTTTCGGCCTCTAGAATAAACTGACCCGCAGACACAATCTCTCCGTCATTATGCCGTAAACGCAAAAGACATTCATAATGGTGTAATTCGCGCGTTTTTGCATCAATGATCGGTTGATAGGCCAATGAAATGCGCCGTTCATTTAACGCGCTAACAATATCTTCTTCACGGGTTTCAACATTTGGCGCAGAGGGGCGCGTGGATAAAAGCTTCGGACTATATTCAACAAATTCCCCGTGCAGGTTCTGCTGGCTTTCAAGCGCCATTTTTGTTTGTCGCAATGCTTGATCGGCGGATTTAGCACTATAATCCTTTGTTTTGGACAACAGCACACCAGAGATAGAAAATTCAGCCACTATATCGCCGTGCATTCCCGAATAAGGTGTCGCGGAAAGATCTTTCATAATGCGCTCTGCGAGCGGTTTTAGCACTTCATGCGGACATTCAGAAAGTCCAATACCAAAATGCGCACCGCCCAAACGGCCTACAATATCAGGCTGCCTTACAATATGCTTTAAGCGGTCTGCCACGCCCTTCAAAAGACGGTCGCCCGCCTCAAATCCGTAAGTTGTATTCACATCGACAAGGTTCGTTACTTTCACGCGCATAAATCCAGCGGGGCGGTCATAACGGAGCGCAATCGCTAAAAGATAATTTATGCCCTCACGTAAACGCACACGATTCCAAAGGCCGCTCAGCGCGTCAAAAGACGCCGTATAAGCGGCTCTTTCTTCCACTTGTTTACGGGCGTCAACCTTTGTGAGCGTACATAAAACATGACCCGGTTTTCCGGGAGTTCCCGATAGGCGTTGGCCGCGCTCTTCTACCCAAAACATTGGACTGCCATAGCCAGACATACAATAGGTTAAGGCATATTGCGCGCCGTCCCATGTCAAGCTTTTTAAGGCTTTTTGCCGGGCCCGCCGAGCGGTATCATTGAGGTAGAGCTCAAAATCAGAAACAGAATGCGGCACATTTTCTGGGACAGAATGTAAAAAACGGGCGGCCAAATCATCATTTTGCCACGCAATCGTACCCTCTGGCTCGGTCTCAAACACGACTGATTTCAAAAGGTTTAAGGCCTTAGACCAAAATTGTGTTTTATGCCCATCATCTTCAACAGGCTCTCTTATTTCAGCGAACCTGTTCATTGAATAAGCGTATCATTTAAAGTCACGGCTTTGGTCAAGACCCGCTTGAGCAAAAATTGAGGCCATTGCGCACTCCATTTTTTGGCCCATTGCCTATCCGATTGCCCATCTGATTTCACGCCGCATTCTTTGCTCCGTACTTTGCTCCATACTTTGCTCAATGACGTCGCATTGATATGAAAGATAAGCCGAACATATAAGATCACAGACACCCCCTAGTCCGCAAACTTTTCTGAAACGCCAAAATCGCGCCGCGCTGACGCAATGGACACCATGAAGCCAGCCATAACATCCAGTAAACACATCAACATGATTAAGAAAAAGACCGATGTGGCAAATGCATTAAACATCAAAAACTCTACGAGGCAGATGATAAATAAGACCATTGAAAACGCATGATTCATAATGGCGGCGCGCCCAAAACCAGTTGATTTTAACAATTCAAAAAACAAGAGCAAAAGCGAAAGGGCAATCATGGCGTGCCCAGGCGTAATAGACCAATCGGCCCCAGAGGCCATACGGATGCTCATAAATTCAATATTCATGCGCTCTCGTACAGCACTCGCTGTTGAAAATGTCGCCCCGCCCCACGCTATCAAATTATAAATAGCCACGGGTACAATGAGCAAAGGAAAAACGGTAAATATACGCATGTCAACCTCGACTAGCCTTATAAAAACGAATCAAACATACCGTCACAATACCGCTAAAGGCCTTGCAAGTAGTTAACACATTTTAAACTGTGTTCATTAAGTCTTTGAAAATTCTAAGGCCAGTCGTGTCAGCCCACGCGCCGCAAAGTTTGCGGTCAGAGAAAATTATATATTTTGGAATTTATAAATTAGACAGACTTTAAAGGACATATCGCGCAATTTGAAACTTGAAAAAGCTTATATCTGGCTTCTAAACCTCATCAAAACCCTGCGGATTACGGGCGCGTCTATTTAACCACATAACCCCGAGTAAATCGGATAAAGAGACGATCAAGCGTCCGAAATTAGTATATTTAGAGACACCAAATTCACGGTGGCGATGATTTACATCGACATATTCGCAGACATAGCCCTCGCGGAGCATGAGCGCGGGGAGGTAGCGGTGAATATGATCAAAATACGGTAATCTCAAAAAAGCGTCGCGTTTGAACACTTTTAACCCGCATCCCGTATCGCGCGCATTATCTTTTAGCAGTCGCTTGCGGATCCCGTTTCCAAACCGTGACGCATATTTCTTTGCAAGACTGTCTTTACGCAAAGCCCGGTGACCGCCAATCATGCCAAGGGTTTCCGGCGCGTCTTCGCGAGTAAATGCGGTGTAAAGCGCAGGTATATCCGCGGGGTCATTTTGTCCGTCACCGTCCAAAGTCGCAATTAACGCACCTTTTGCGGCCAAGATACCTGTGCGAATAGAGCGCGACTGCCCTGAATTTTGACGGTGGCTCAGCACACGCAGACGCGGTAAATCTTGTTTCAACGCAATCAACGCCGCTTGCGTGCTGTCCGTGCTGGCATCATTGACGAAAATCATCTCAAAATCATAAGACTTTAAAGCCGTTTGAATTTCACGCGCCAGTTTTTCGACATTCTCAGCTTCGTTAAACACGGGCACAACCACGCTTAAGGCGACGGCCGCGCTCTGACTCGCTAGGTTGAGGCTCTTTTCGTTTGGCATTCTAGGCACTCCAAAGATTGAATCATCGCAGATAGCACTTTTAAAATGCCACTTGCACGTTAAACATCCTTTATGTCTTCAATTTTTAAAACTCTATTCTTGTTCACGCGCATACAGCCCTATATCGCACTGGCTCTACTGACAGTCGTCTTTGCACTGCCAGGGCTTACAAATCTGCCTGTTATTGACCGCGACGAAGCCCGTTACACACAAGCGAGTGTGCAAATGTCCGAAAGTGGTGATTATATCAATATCCGCTTTCAAGATCGCGCGCGGAACAAGAAACCCGCGGGGGCCTATTGGTTGCAATCTGGAATGATTAAAGTCTTTTCAGAACCAGGCGAGCGGCATTTATGGGCGCAGAGAGTGCCGTCCGTTTTTGGGGCCATACTTGCCGTTCTGGCGACCTTTTGGGGCAGTTTAAGTTTTATAAACAAACGCCCTGCTTTCATGGGTGCGGCCTTGTTTGCGGCGAGCTTTGGTTTTGTTTTTGAAGCCCATATTGCTAAGACCGATGCCCTGCTTTGCGGGTTTTCGGCGCTCACATTGGCCGCACTCTTGCATCTTCGTAAACATGAAAACAAACGTTTGCCGATCATTTTATGGGGGGCCTTGGGCGCGGGGACTTTGATAAAGGGACCCGTTTTACCCGCAATCTTTATTGTATGTTTGCTGACGCTCGCGCTTTGGGAGCGTAAAATTAAATGGATGAAACCCCTTATGTCTTGGGGCGGGATAGCGCTGTTTAGTATTATGATATTGCCGTGGGCGGTTATGATTTGGCAGGCCACAGACGGGCTGTTTTTCAAAGAAGCGATTGGCGGAGATTTGGGCAGTAAACTTGGCGGCGCGCAAGAAAAACACGGCGGTTGGTTTGGATATTACACACTGACCCTTTGGGTGTTTTTCTGGCCAGCATGCTTGTTTGTACCACTGACCATAGTCTCTATATTTAGATCGCAACGCACCTTTCCCGTCACACAAGCCCCGGTTTCAGCCAGTCATAACTTTGTATTCCAAGCGATACGGCTTTTGATTGCTTGGTTTGTACCGTTTTTCATTCTGTTGGAACTGATCCCGACAAAATTGCCACATTATCCTCTGCCGCTTTACCCCGCCTTGATTATGCTTTGTGCGTATAGTTTCGGAATGCTTAAATCATTTGAGACCTATAAGACGGCACTTAGACTTGGCGGCGTTATTTTTGCTCTCATAGCGGTCGTGATTATCGTTGTCGTCTCGGGGGCTTATTATACTTACGGGCCACACACTTACGGATCGCAAGCTCACGGATCGCAATCTCATTGGATTTTACTTGTTTTTGCCGCGTCTAGTCTTGCGGTCTGTTTCACCCTTTTTTATGTGTGGCGTGCCGATATGAAGCGCATTGTGAAAAGTGCGGTTATGGCTTCTGCTTTAATCATGGTGCCGTCCTATGCCTATGTTTTACCTGCACTAAAGCCCCTGCGTATCGCCGATCAAGTTGAACAGGCTTTTTTAAGTCACGGCATTCCCCTTCCCCGTCACAACCGTGACCCCCTTAAAACGCCTGAAATCACAGTACTCTCCCCGCATTTTACCGAGCCGAGCTTGATTTACCGTCTTGGGAAATCTGTACGCCTTGGTGACCAAGTGCATTTCGACAGTGTTGAACAATGGAATAAAAACAGTGTGCTCTTGCTCGATTTAACCCAAGAAAATGCAGACAGGCTTTTATCCACAGCGCAAAGACAGCTAGACAAAAGCGCACTTTGCTTTCAGTCACTGGAAATCATTGCCGGGTTTAATTATTCAAAAGGCGACCCTGTGCAACTGGCAATTTATCGAGCCCAAAAATGTCAATCAGAATAGGTTTGAACGCCTTTAAGCGCCGGTGATACCTTTACGAATGGCCAGATACCAAGCGCGCCCCATAATTGCCACACCCATAAGCGGAATCGATAAGGCAGTTAAAAACTTCGCCCATGGTTTATCTGAATAATTCCAAAAATAACGGATAAACCCGTAGAGTTTCCACGCTTCAACATCCTGAGTGCGGGCTGAACTCGTCGAGCCGTAATGCATCACTTTGGCGTTGGGGACAAAAATTACCTTGCCGTTCATCTTCCAAACTCGTCTGCAAATATCAATATCTTCAACATGCAAAAAATAGTTTTCATCAAAGCCGCCTAGCGCATTAAAACTGGCACGCGACATCATCATACACGCCCCGCTCGTCACTGGCATAGGCGCAGGGCCGTCTGGCAAAGGGTCTTGTTCACGATGTAAAGAGCGTAACCCTGGCAATCGGTACAAAGGGGTAAAACTGACGGCCGCACTGATAGGCGTCACGGCGCCCCGTCGTGCACCCCTTTGTTCTTGTCCGTGAATATCGCGCAACATACCGCCAGCAATCCAAGGGGTTTGCGAATCCATTCCTGCCTCTATCAGCTGACGCGCCGCACCTTTTTCAATGAGCGCATCAGGGTTTAGGAATAGAAAATAATCACCACGCGCCAATCTTGCACCGTAATTGCAGCCACGAGCAAAACCAATATTACCATGTCCCTGCACAAGCCGAATGCGCTCAAACCGAAAAACATATTCGCTAAGACGCGCTCTTGCGGGTTCTAAATTACCATTATCAACTAAAATAAGCTCATCAATATCTGGGTCATTGATGACGGCCCGTAACGATTCATACAAGGCCGGGCCAGTCTTGAAACTAACCATTATGACACTTATGCGGCGTTCAGATTTTTCAGATGCGTAAGGAATAAAATGTGCCGCCGTAATATTATCAGAGCATTATATTGAGGGTCTGTTTATAATTATCTGAACCTTTGCCTAAACCCGATTATACCAAACAAGCTAGACGTAAATTTTTCTAGCTTCCTAACGTTAATTCCAAAGCCGTCAAGGCCTTCGACCTCTGGGGGTTAGCCAGTGAGTGAGTGAGTGAGCCAGTCCGCAACCAAAGAGGTCTTCGCACGGTTACGGGTTATGATATTTCAAAAGTCGTAAGCAAGCACAGGTCAATATCACACTTGCCCACCACCAATCTTGCCAGACACCGTAACTGACGGAGGCGATTACAGTCACAAACATGATAAAACTGGCATTACTGGCGGCAATAAAACCAGATGGCTTTGACAATAATAAAGCGCGGCGGCCAATATACCAAAGGGCGATTGCGGCTAAAACCGCTCCGATTACTCCCGTTTCAAGCCAGATATGCATGCCCGCATTATGGGGATGCAGAGAAATCAGAGAGAGGTCTTCATAGCCCCGCGTGCTGTAAGTTGCCGAAAAGGTCCGTGCCGAATCAAAGCCATGCCCAAACAGGGGGGCTTCGAGAATTTTTCCGCTCGCAAAACGCCACATTTCAATTCTATGATCCCAAGAGATGGGCAGCTTAGAAATCCAAGTCTGCGGCATAAAACGCCCAAGCAAACCCAATAAGGGCGCAAATAATACGGACACTATAGCCAATATAGTCACACATTTTACCCCAAATCTGGGGTGGTATAGTGTGAATAAAAATACGCACACAGCACAGAGCAAGGCCAAAGGCACAACGGCCATACTCGTTTTTAAGCCGATAATCGCAATAAAGACAATAAGGCCGAACGCGCCCCATTTATACGGCATTGTCCCCGTTGCAAACAAGCTCGCGGCAGGCAGGGTAAATAAGGCCAGTATAACCGTTCCGTTTCCAATATTTTTGACAATATCGCCACGCTTGCGGACTATATCCTCACCTTCGCGAAGGGGATCAACTAAGAATGTAAGCGCATTGCCGCTTAAAACATCAAGCGTCAAAAACACACACAAAACCGTATACATCCCCAAAAAGACATACGTCATTTTCACTGGCCGCATATCTATGGCTTTGATAAGGCCTTTCAATCCCGCGCAATATAGGCCAACGCCGATTAGAATTTTAACGGCATTGGACAATATGTCATCCGAGATATAAGGCGACCAGAATTGCGTAATAAAGCCCCAAAATAAAAATGCAAAAACAGCGATCACCCAGTACGGAATAGACCGAAGCCTATAGGGGTAAGCCATTAAAATCCAAGCCAAGCCACATATAGCCAATAAAGGCGCGATTGCTAAACCCCCTGCCATTGCCGCAATCGGTAGCAATATGAAAACCCCAATGACAACACATAATAAAATGCGCGCTCTGACCAAAAGGCTTGAGTTCGCCTCCCATTGAGAGTCACGGGGTGAAAGCGCCATTGTGTATTCAACCAATCCTTATGCCCGTCCGCCTCATCCGTCCTGCAAACGAAGCAAATCAGGGGCGTGAGATTCCTGCGCTAAAGCGTCTATCGCCTCTTCCAGCGTCAAGATTTCTTGATTGCGCCCCCCTAAGCGCCGCAGAGCTAGCTTTCCTTCATCGGCCTCTTTTCGACCAATAACGGCAATCACAGGAATTTTACGGTCGGCGGATAATTCACGGATTTTGTAATTGATCTTCTCGTTTCGAAGATCAGTTTCCACACGCAAACCTTGGGCGCGCATCTTATGGGCGACCTCTTCCGCGTATTCATCCGCGTCAGAGGTAATGGTGGCGATTACGATTTGTGTCGGCGCGAGCCAGAGCGGGAACTTACCAGAATAATTTTCAATCAAAATTCCAAGGAACCGCTCAAAAGATCCCAGCACAGCGCGGTGCAACATCACAGGTACATGTTTTTGATCATCCGCACCGATATAAGACGCATTCAGACGCTCGGGCAGATTAAAATCGGCTTGAATTGTGCCTGCCTGCCATTCGCGTCCAATCGCATCGCGCAAAACAAAGTCAAGTTTCGGGCCGTAAAATGCGCCGTCACCTTCGTTAAGTTCCACCTCTAGGCCAGAGCCATCCG
>CALCKU010000016.1 GCA_937965735.1 uncultured Caulobacterales bacterium | reverse complement strand
AAGCAGGACCCAAGCAAAGCCAGCTCAACAGCTTCGCTTGTGAAAGCGACGATATTCGCGAAAGCCTGTTGACGGATGCGCACGGTCTCGTTATATGCGCCCATTATACGTTAAATTCGAGACGGTTTATCGGTTTGAGTTTTCAAAAGTTCATTGATACCAACCCCTAACAGACTAAGCCGCGCTTATTAGAGGAAAATATGGCAAATACATCATCCGCCAAAAAAGCCGTTCGTAAAATGGCTCGTAAAACTGACGTGAATAAAGCGCGCCGTTCTCTTGTTCGCGGTAAGATCCGCCATGTTGAAGATGCTGTCACGGCTGGCGATAAAGACGCAGCCATTGCTGCCTTTAAAATTGTTGAACCCGCTATGATGCGTGCGGTTACAAAAGGTGTTTACCATAAAAACACAGGGGCCCGTAAAATTTCACGCTTAAGCCGCCGCGTCAAAGCCATGAGCTAAGCGAAATTTGAGGGTGTATACGCTTTTTACCCATTGGGGCCTTTAGCTGTATCTGTCGCCTGATTGTCCAAATTTTATTTTCTAGAGACCGAGGCTTGCCCTCGGTTTTTTTATATCCAAATTTATAAATTTTAGAGCGACTAAATCGCTCCACTCTTAAGTGTATTATTAAAAATTACAAAATATAGACGAATCGTCTTTTTAAAAAATCTGCACTATAGTTGAAAACTTTAGGGCTTGGTAAGCTGAAGGCTGTAAAAAAAATCAAATTCGAGATATTTGAACTTTCAAATAGTGTAAATAATAAATTTATTTTTCGGCTAATATATTGCGAAAATTAGGTTTTTTTGAGTCAACAGAAAAGAGTCCTAAAATTTCAGTTTTTCACCGTTGACGGGATTGAATTTTAACGGTTTAAAAGGGTCACTGACTATAAAGCTTAACGCAAATAAATGGTGTAGCCTAAGTTTTATATAGGGGGGTTTGTCAGGTCATTACCATTGGTCTGGTGTAAAAAACTATAATATTAATAATAATAACAATGACTTAAGCCTTTAAGTCATGTGGTGAAACTTGGAGTAATTTCAGTGAGTACTAGCTGGGACAGTAATAAAACGGAGGACGCGCCGGCTCCAGATCTTTATACGGGTGAACCCCCATTAAAGAGCGCCCATAATATTTGGGCCAAGGTGCAAAATGACCTGTCTTACGCTTTAGGCGCAAATATACACCGCTCTTGGACGGGACGTTTAAGAGTGAGTGACGCGTGTCCTGGAACCGTGACATTAGTCGCACCAAGCAAATTTGTAGCGAGTAAGATAGAAACCGCATTTGCGGACACAGTCATACGCCTTTGGAAAAAGCACGATGTTGTCGCGCCGCCGAGAAAAGTGATCATTTCCGCGCCGATTTCTACCAGCGCTCACAAGACTGAATCCGTCACTGTCATTCGCCCAACAAAACGTAAAACTACACATACATTTTCGTCAGACCGTAAAGCCCCTTACCGCTCTGCAGGTACAGGCACAGGCACGTATCAGAAAACGTCCACTCATCAAAAAATAACGACACCGCAAGCCAGCCTAGGCACTCTGCCCAATCACGCACCTGCCAGCCACGCTTTGAATTTGGAAAAGGCCGCCGAACCCGCCCGCAAACGCTTTACATTTGATAATTTCGTCGTTGGCCCCTCTAATGAATTGGCCCACGCTGTTGCGCGGCAGATCTCTGGCGAAACAATGCCTTCTTATAATCCAATTGTTTTTCACGGACAAAACGGTATGGGGAAAACCCATCTGCTTTACGCTGTTAAACAAGCGATTGAAGAGAATTATATTGGCCGCCGCGTGCATTTCCTGTCTTCAGAAGAATTTGTGAATAATTTTGTTCGCTCTGTTCGCAATAGCGGACGCGAAGCGATTGAAAGTTTTAAGTCCTCTCTCCGTGATGTTGATCTTTTGATTATTGATGACGCACATTTTATTGCCGATAAACCAAGTTCACAGGAAGAATTACTGCATACGCTCGTATCGCTCGTCGATGCAGGGCGTCAAATTCTTCTCGCCTCTGATCGGCACCCCGACCAGATTGAAAAAGCCTCAGAGCGGCTGAAATCGTACCTCTCAAGCGGTTTAGTGTGCAAGATTGGCTCTGCGGATTACGAGTTACGCCTAAGAATCCTCGACCGCTTGATTGAACGACGGGCCAAAAACGGGCACCCCGCGCTTGCGATTCCGAAAAATGCCCGCGATTTATTAGCGGCAAAGATTAATGCGACACCGCGTGACCTTGAAGGCGCCTTTAATCAAGTGATTGCCCAAGCCGAGTTTTTAGGAACGCCGATCACATTAGAATCCGTTCAGGACACCTTGTCCGATAGTCGCTACACAATGGGACAACGCTTAACCGTCGATAAAATCCAACGGGTAACAGCCGATGCTTTCTCAATTACACTCGATGATATGACATCAAAGCGGCGTTCGCGGAATGTGGCCCGTCCACGGCAAATCGCAATGTATCTGTGTAAAAAACTAACCAAACGCTCACTTCCCGATATTGGCCGTCGGTTTGGTGGACGCGATCACACGACCGTTATGCATGCTGTCAAACGGATTGAAAGCTTACGCGCAGAAGATCCTGCCTTTAATACGCGTGTAGAAGCGGTTGAAGAGGCGCTTAAATCGTAATTTACCCTGCCTATTGGCCGTAATTTACGCGCCACTTACAAGAATAGCGGTTGGATTTTTCGCTAACTTAGCTATGTTGTGGCCCGTATTGCAATTTGCATGCATGCAGATAGACCATTGATAACCCTCTGACCCACGACGGGCCGAGTAATAGGCAGGTAATAGGCCATGAAAATTTCAATCGAACGCAGTGATTTGCTAAAAGCGCTGAGCCATGTTCAAAGTGTGGTCGAACGACGGAATACAATTCCAATTCTATCCAATGTTTTAATGACCGCACAAAGTGAAACCTTGACTTTTGTTGCAACAGATTTGGATATTGAAATCTCTGAAGAATGTCCCGTCTCGGTTGCAGCCCCTGGGGATATAACCGCCCCCGCCCACACGCTTTATGATATTGTTCGCAAACTGCCCGACGGTTCCCAAGTCGCCCTTGAAATTGGCGCGGATGGTCGCCTTGAAGTGAATGCAGGCCGTTCACATTTTACACTGCCTTTACTCCCGCCCGGTGATTTCCCGAAAATGACAGCGGACGGATTTACCCATAGCTTTACGCTTAAAGCAGCGGAATTACGCCGACTCATTGATAAAACAAAATTCGCGATCAGCACGGAAGAAACACGCTATTATCTCAACGGAATTTACCTCCATAGCCATGACGGTGTCTTACGCACGGTTGCCACAGATGGCCACCGTCTCGCACTGGCTGAAATGGAGCTGCCGCAAGGTGCAGAGGATTTGCCGGGCATTATTATTCCACGCAAGACGATTGCCGAAGTGCGCCGCCTAATCGATAGCGGCGAGTCTAATATTGAAGTCTCTGTCTCTGACGCTAAAATCCGCTTTACTTACGGGTCGGCTGTGATGACATCGAAATTGATTGACGGAACCTTCCCCGATTATGACCGGGTTATTCCGAAAAATAACACAAAAGAACTCGTCATTGACAATAAAGTCTTTTCAGATGCCGTTGACCGCGTAGCAACGATTTCGGCTGAAAAGTCACGTTCGATCAAGCTAAGCCTGACCAAAGATTCTTTAGCACTGACCGTCAATAATCCAGAACACGGCAATGCCAATGAAGATCTTGTTGTTGATTATAGCGCCGATGATTTGGAAATTGGCTTTAATGCCAAATATTTGCTCGATGTTGCAGGACAGGTTGAGGGCCGTGACGCGACTTTTTTCCTGGATGGCCCCGCCGCGCCCGCCTTGGTCAAGGATTCAGAAGACCCGTCTAGCCTTTACGTGTTAATGCCATTGCGCGTTTAGCCTGAGGGCTGGGTGCAGACGCACATGCGTTATATTAAAACCCTGCGACTAACGAATTTTCGATCTTATAAAACACTCGACCTTGAGCTAGACGGGCGACCCGTTGTTTTATTTGGCCCTAACGGGGCTGGGAAAACCAATCTCTTAGAAGCTGTTTCCTTCCTCTCACCGGGCCGCGGCTTAAGGCGGGCCCGACTCGAAGATATTGGGCATAGAAACATTACAGCCCAAGCGCATAAAGGGAATGATATTCACCGCCATGAAACTCCGCTGAGCGAGACAAGCAATTCGCAAAAAGCGTGGGGCGTAACGGCGCATTTAGCCCCGTTCTCTTTATCAGAAACAATCGCTGACACGCCCCCAGAAACGCAGGAGCCGATTAAAATCGGTGTTGGTCAAGTGCCTGACTTCCCAAAACGCCGCGTCATGCGCTTAAACGGGCAGACTATCAAAGGCCCAGATCTAGCCCGCCTAATGAATTTAATTTGGTTGACCCCTGCACAAGACCGCCTGTTCACAGGCCCAGCCTCGGATCGTCGTAAATTTTTAGACCGCTTTACCTTAGCCCATGACCCGCAACATGGCGCGCATAGTCTTCGCTATGAGAAGGCAAGGCGTGAGCGTAACCGCCTATTGGCCGATAAGGTTACGGACGCGCATTGGTATAGCGCTTTAGAAGTCGATTTAGCGCACTTTGGGAGCTTAATCGCACAAGCGCGTGTGAAAACCTTGCACGTCCTAAAGCGCCAAATTGAAAAACGGCCAGAGGGCGTATTTCCTAAAGCAGATATAAGGTTGGACGGTCGTTACGAAACACTGGCGATTAACGGGCTGAACCCGTCCGAGTTAGAAACGACAATAAAAGAAGATCTAAGGCGTGAACGCGTGGTTGATATGCGTGCAGGCCGTACCCTGCAAGGTGTTCATAAAACAGAACTTTGTGTGATGTATCAACCCAAAGATATGCCAGCATCTGAATGTTCGACAGGGGAACAGAAGGCACTTTTAATTGGCCTGACCTTAGCCCATTGCCATGCCTTTAAAGACCACGCCCCATCCCTCTTACTCGATGAAGTCGCAGCACATTTAGATATTGATCGCAGAGCCGCTTTGATGGAAGAGTGCCTAGCGCTAAAATCCCAAGTTTTTATGACAGGGACAGATGGCAATCTTTTTAAAGCGCTTGGAGACCACGCTCAATATTTTAAAATAGAGACACATAAGCTTATTGAGGTTCAGGCTTCTATATTGGACGACTCTAAAGCCTTGAACGCAAAGTTGAGGCCATACAAAAAACCTTAGGAACCAAAAGACTCCTAAGGTTTCTCTGTTAAAACACGTTATGTTTCACATGAAATCTACTCCGTCTCCCACGTAGATTTCAAAGACTATTTATCGAACCCGTTATGAATAGGGTTTGAATAAGACATATTCGAGTTTATTTATAAACGCTCTCTTTATTAAAATGTTTTGCCAAGAGATAGTAAACAACAGCCCGATATTTCGAACGCTCTGACCGGCCATATTGCTCCATAACAGCATCAATAGCGCCGTCAAGATTTTGTCCGTCGGGCAAGCCAAGCTTCTTCATCAAGAAATTCTTTTTGACAGTTTCAAGTTCAGCCGCATCTGACCCAGATACAGTTGATGCATCGCGATTATAAATTGACGGGCCACATCCAATTGTAACTTTTCTGAGGAAATCCATATCAGGTGTCACACCACATTTCTCTTTTAAATCTGCGGCGTATTTTTCAATTAAATCATCACGTTTGCTCATTTGGCCCTCCAATAGATTGCGAGGCTACAGAATGTAACCTCTCATTAACGATTATGAAAATATATATGAATAACTCTTGAACGGCTAGGGCTAGATGCAGTTTATAGAGTTTTTAAAAACCATGTAAAAACAGCACGTTACGCAACAAACAATTCGCACATTACAGACTAGCGCGCATCAAGCTCGGACGCACCCCCGACTGACCCGCCGCTTCCCGCATAAAGAACGACTTTAACACTGAACTGCCTTGGATTGCGGTTAGGCCGATACGGCGTGCATGAACCAGAGGGGCAAGCCTATTGGAAAACATAGAATTGAGTATGTCCGTCGCACCTGCAAGACTTCTGGTATCAAAATTACGCCACACCCCATAAGCCTCAAGGGACGCCCCGCCTATGTCTAGCCCAGCTGACTTTGCCTCTGATAAAATATCGACCAATGCGCCGACATCCCGCAAACCCATATTCAAACCTTGTCCCGCGATCGGATGAATAACATGCGCGGCGTCCCCCACTAAGGCCAGACGAGACGCGGTATAACTGTGTGCAATTTGCAAAGACAGAGGATAAAGTAGCGGCTCTGTCTTGAGGTCTATTTCGCCTATAAGACCATTTGTACGCCGTGCAATTTCTTCTATCAAAGCTGCTCTGGGCAGGGATAAAGCGGCTCTGAGAGTTGCGGGTTTATCCGACCAAACCAAGGAACTGCAACGCCCTTTAAGCGGGAGGAGTGCAAACGGGCCAGACGGGTAGAAAATCTCATAAGCCGTGTTTTGATGATTTCGGCTGTGCGATAAGGTCACGGTTAGGGCACTTTGTGAGTAAGATTTTGTTTCAACCTCTATTCCAGCATTACGACGCGTATATGAAGTGCGGCCATCCGCAGCGATTAAAACTGCACCCGTTAAATGAGTCCCAGTCTCCAAAGTGACAGACACGCCTTTTTCATCCCGTTTTAGCGTTTTGACCGTGTTTGGAGCCCAGAAATCTATGTCTGTCGACGCAAAAACAGCGTCATAAAGTGCCATGCGCAAATATTTGTTTTCGACCATATAGCCGCTTACGCCATTTTGTAACGTGCCAACGTTTGAAGTCTCTAAAGAATTTCTGTCAAAATCGAGCGTAAGAGGCGATACCGCCCCCACTTTTCCGTCCGCAACAACAATATGGTTCATAGGCTGAAGTTGCGCTTGAATATCTGGCAATAGGCCCAAATTTGAAAGCAACGTCACGCTACTGGCCGAAAGGGCAGACGCCCGACCGTCAAAATCAGGCGCGAGCGCCTTCACGGGATCCGCACGATCAATCAAAGCGGTCTTCAAACCTTTATGTGAAAGCGCCAATGCTGTCGTTAAGCCCACAAGACCCGCCCCAATAATCAGGGCGTCATAAATATGTGTGTCGCACTTTGTCATATCGTTCAATTCCAAAAATTGTGGGCCAAAGATATTGAAGAGCCAAATTATTTTACAGCGGGTGTTTTAGACTTATATTTACAAATTTTTGAAATCACGCAATTAAAACATTTTGGCGTTCGCGCCACACAGGTATAGCGTCCGTGCAAAATCAACCAATGATGGGCGTGCAAGGCATATTCATCTGGCGTAACCCGTAAAAGATTAAGCTCTACCGTATTCACATCTTTTCCTGGCGCCATACCGGTCCGATTGGCGACCCTAAATATATGCGTATCCACCGCCATAGTTGGTTGGTTATACGCCTCATTTAAAACGACATTAGCCGTCTTTCGTCCCACACCCGGCAATGACATTAAATCTTCGCGATTATCGGGCACAACCGAGCCGAAAACGTCAATCAGTCTTTGACTTAAAAGTATAACATTTTTGGCTTTTGTTCGAAAAAGGCCAATTGTTTTTATAAAGTCACGGACGCGGTCTTCACCGAGAGCCACCATTTTCTCAGGTGTATCGGCACTCTCAAACAAAGCCTTAGTCGCCTTATTGACGCCCACATCGGTCGCTTGGGCTGATAAAGCCACAGCGACAACCAGCGTGTAAGGATTACTATAATTAAGTTCTGTTCGCGGCGCAGGATCAAGCGCATAAAGATGACTGTAAATTTCAGCAATTTGCGCCCGTGTTAGCTTGGGCCGTGGTAAGGTTTTTTTTCTAACTTCTTTTTTTGAAACCACATTTTTTTGAGACGCTGGCATTTTTACAGGCGCAACCATTATTTCTTTTGAGAAATACGCTTTAAAACTTGGCCAATCATCTTATCCGCTAGCATGTTAGAGGGCTCAGCGACCAACGCCCCTTGGTCATCAAATGCAGATTTCGCATTTCCAGTGCCGACTTGTGTGGGCACAACTTCCGCTCCAACACGCATCAAAATATAATTTAATTGACGCATGCACATTATACCGCTCATGGGGCCCGGAGAACAAGACGCCACGCCGTATACAGGTTCAGTAAACGGGGCCTTGCCTTGAATGCTCACCCAATCAATCGCATTTTTCAAGAGGGGCGGCAAACTGCCATTATATTCAGGTGTGGTCATAATAATCCCGTCACAAGCCTCCATATCGGCCATTAAGGTTTTTAGGCCCTTAGGAATCTCCAAATCCCCGTGAAACATGGGTAAGTCATATGCGCCGAGATCCAATTCTATCGTCCTCGCCCCCGCCGCTTTCACACGTCCCATTAAAGCCGATTGAAGTGTTTTATTGATAGACTCTTTGCGTAAAGAGCCGCAGATAAATCCAATTATAGGCGTTGACATAAACAATCCTGATGTAAGCGTGAAAGCAATATGCGGACATGATGTATAGGCTTTATCCCCGCGCATTCAAGTCTATGATTTGCGGCATATAGCGCAAGACGCGCTTTAAGATAAAATATTTAAACCTATAGGCTTGCGAAACACGCGCATGGAGCCGATATAGATTTCATGCAAAAGTTTGAAGGTATATCATTCCTCTGGGCCATAGGCCTTCTTGTATTGATCGCGATTATTTACGGAACGCGCGCCTATATCGGCTATAGAAATGTCGCCCGGGATGCCCAAGCGGATTTTGAATTTAAACACGCTGAAAACATGATCGATCCGCGCTTAACGCGCGAAGGCTATATTCGCGCCTATACGCGGTTTCATAACCCGAGAGGCTTGTTATATATGGCGGCCGGTATTTCAGCGATCCTCCTGCTAACCGCGCCTGCGCTTTTAGGCATACAAATCTTGTTAAATCAGCTTTGGATATTGACGAATCGATCGCGTATTTTTGAACCGGGTTTTTTAGTCTGGCAGTTTATTATATTCTTCTCGCTTATTGGTATTTGGGCCGCGATTGCTTATGTCACCGCGCGTCGCTTTCATAAACAGGCCCCGATTTCTCTAAGGGATGAAATGCTTAGAGAAATACACGATTAAATGCCCATCAACATTAAAATCTGGTCTCATATTTAAGGCCGTCCCACATTTAAGACCACACAAAGGGACACATCACAATGCAAAGGCAGTTCAATGGAATTTTTACACACTATGGTTCGCGTCACAGATATTGAGGCCTCCTTAAAGTTTTACTGCCAAGGTCTTGGCCTTCGAGAAGTTCGCCGACACGAAAGTAAGCAGGGGCGTTTCACCCTTGTCTTTTTAACGAGCGAAACCGATTTAAAACGCTCTGGACTAACAGGTGCAGAGCGGCCCCTGCCCACTGGGTTACCCATGATTGAATTGACCTATAACTGGCCCGCGGAAGATGGAAGTGTTGAAGATTATGGGAATAGTCGTAATTTTGGGCATCTAGCATACCGGGTCGATAATATTTACGAAACCTGCCAACGCCTTGTCGATATGGGCGTTATCCTTAACCGCCCCCCGCGCGATGGTCATATGGCTTTTGTTAAAAGCCCCGACAATATCTCAATCGAATTGTTACAAAAAGGCGAACACCTGCCCGTGCAAGAGCCGTGGGCGAGCCTAGACAATATTGGGGATTGGTAAAACAAGGTCGGTTAAATCCCGAATCTCGAATGCTCTTAATTAAAAAGCCCGAAGATTTTCGGGCTTTTTGTTTTTAAAACGCTAGAGGATAGTCGCCTACCAAATTTTTACACGCTTTTCTGGTGGTAGATATAGTGCGTCACCGGGTTGGACATTGAACGCCGCATACCACGGGTCAAAATTGCGTACAATTCCATTAGCACGGTATTCCCCTGGGCTATGCGGGTCTGTTTTCACACGGTCGCGCAAGGCCTCGTCGCGAAATTTACGTTGCCAGATTTGACCATAGGATAAAAAGAACCGTTGATCGCCCGTCAGACCATCAATCACGGGCGCCTCTTTACCGTTGAGCGAGTTTCTATACGCTTTGTAAGCCATAGTCAGACCCGTTAAATCTCCGATGTTTTCGCCGAGTGTCAGCTCGCCGTTAACGTTTAACCCTGGCAAAGGCTCAAACGCATTAAACTGATCGACTAAAAGAGCCGCACGCGCTTTAAAGGCTTTGCCATCTTCGTCTGTCCACCAATCTCTTTGCTGTCCATTGCCGTCTGTTTTGCGTCCCTGATCGTCAAAACCATGCCCCATTTCATGGCCGATAACCGCGCCAATACCGCCGTAATTCACCGCCGCATCAGCATTAGGATCAAAGAATGGCGCTTGCAGGATTGCTGCTGGAAAAACAATTTCATTGAGCGAAGGACGGTAATAAGCATTAACCGTTTGCGGGTTCATCCCCCATTCGCCGCGATCAATTGGGCCGCCTAATTTACCGATTTCATCCGCCCATTGCCACTTTCGGGCTGATTTTATGGTTCCGATCAAATCAGACCCGTCTACAGTAAGCTGGCTATAATCAGTCCATTCTTTCGGATAGCCTATCTTTGGGTTAAACTTGCGTAGCTTATCTTGCGCTTCCGCCTTGGTAGAAGCATCCATCCATTCAAGATTATCAATTCCGTCCTTAAAGGCCGCCCGTAAATTTTCGACAAGGGTTTCCATTTGGACTTTTGACTCAGGCGGGAAATAGTCTTTAACATAAACCTTTCCAACCATCTCTCCCATTGTGCCGTCAATCACACCGACTGCGCGTTTCCAGCGCTCCCTTTGTACCTTGGTACCGCGCAGAGCCTGACCATAAAATGCAAAATTTGCCGCATCAACACGCTTTGGTAAATAAGCCGCCATATTGCTCATATAATGAGCGGTCATATAGGCCTTAAGCGTCTCGACGGATGTATCCGCAAAGATTTTTGCAAGCCCTTGTATGGCATCATTTTCGCGAACAATAAACGTCTCTTGCGAATCCAAACCTGCGGCCTCTAGCATGGGGTCCCACGGCAAGCCTTTCGCATAGGTTTTCAATTCGGCTTTTGTCATTTTGTTATAGGTTAGGCTCCGGTCACGCCGTTTCGCAGGCGTCCAATGCACTTCCGCCATAGCGGTTTCAAAATCCATGACAGCCTTGGCTTTCGCACTGACATCTTTTACTCCCGCCTCTGTCAGCATGGCTTCCAAAAGCGCCACATAGTCCGCGCGTAACGCTTCAGACTTTTCATCCATATCTAAATAATAGCTACGGTTTGGCATGCCGAGGCCCGACTGCGTCATATAGAAAATATAATTCTCAATAGCCTTTACATCCACATCGACATATCCGCCGAGCGGTGATTCTAATCCAAGTGTTGGATCGCCCATAAGGCGCGCGGCTTCCGCGCGGCTTGTCACGCTATTTATTCGCGCAAGGTCATCTTGAACCGGCGAGAGACCCGCGGCCTCAATCGTATCAACATCCATGAAAGCCCTATAAAAATCACCAATTTTTTGCTCTTCACTGCCTTTTGGCGCGTTCTGGCTCGCCGCTTTTTCAATGATTATTTTGACCCGTTCATTAGAGAGGTCACCCAGCACACTAAACGAACCGTAATTCGATTTATCCGCTGGAATTTCTGTTGTCTCTAACCATGTGCCATTGACATATTTAAAAAAATTATCGCCCGGCTTGATCGTTTTATCCATATTTTCAAGCACAACGCCAAAGCTTCCAAGAACCGCTTTCGGTTGCTCTGCCGCCATTTCAACATTGGGGTTGTTATCAAGTACAGAAGTTTGCGATGAAACAGAACTGTCTTTACACGCGGTCAGAGCCAGCACCATTAATGAGGGTATAATTAACTGTTTAAGATTCATAAGGGATCTCCGTTTAATTCAAATAGATCGGTTGCGATATTTTTGCACGTCTATACATCACGTCTTTCAGGGCCTTTATTCAGCAGGCGCAGTTATCGCAGGCCCTGAAAGCGGGTCATTTTTAACAGGGGTTACGTCAAAGTCCTCTAAAGCCAGTGCCATTTCAGGGTCGTAAGAAGACCCAAGTTTCGGCTGCTTAACTCCAGACCACAAACCTTTGGTAAAGCGCGTAATATCCACCCCAATACCATACATGGCAGGAACCAACATGAGCGTTAGGAAAAAGTCAAATAAGACGCCAAAAGCCAGAGCCACGACCATGGGTTTTAAAAATTCAGCTTGCGGTGACGTTTCAAACAAAATCGGCGTAATACCAATAAAGGTCGTAACGGAGGTCAAAAGAATGGGCCTAAACCGGGCTACGCACGCATCCAACATGGCTTGATAAGCGCCCACACCTTTGGAGCGCAATCGATTAACGTAATCAATCAAAACCAGATTATCATTAACGGCCACGCCCGAAGCGGCAAAAAAGCCAAAGAGCGACATAATACCAAAAGGAACACCCGTAACAATATTCCCAAAAATCATACCCACAAGGGCGAAGGGAATCGCGATCATAATCAAAAGCGGTTGCGCGTAAGATTTAAAGGCAATGGCCAATAGCCCGTACATCATAATCAGAATCGCGACCATTGAGATCCTTAACTCTTTGACAAAATTAATTTCAATTTCATCATCGCCAACCGTAATCCGTTCCACATTCGGATGCCGAAGTTGCCATTGCGGCAAGAAATCTTCATTCATAGCGCGTTTGATTTCCGCCAAGTCTTCAGGCTCTCCGCGAACACGCGCGCCCGTATAGCTGAGCTGTTTACGGTCACGGCGCTGAATCCGTCCAACGCCTTCAGCAAAGCTGACATCGGCGACAGAGTATAGCGGCACTTCAACACCTGCGGTCGTACGAATCCGTAGATTTTCAAGACTATCAATCGATTCGCGCGCCGCTTCTGGATACCGAACCATAACCCGCACATCTTCGCCGTTACGGGGCAGGCGCTGCACTTCACGTCCGAAAAAGGCCTCTCTGACCTGCCGGGTCACATCGGATAGCGATATACCCAAGGTCTCCGCGCCGGGCTTCAGCGTGAATTGGATTTCACTAGCAGAGGATTCTAAGCCATCCCATGTGCGTTGAACGGCGCTAAACGTCTCCATTTCAGCCTTCAAATCCATGATCGCTGCCCGCAGGGCTTCTGGGTCCGTCGAAGCGACACCGTAATAAAGACCGCCCCCATTTCCGCTGCCGCCCTCTGTCGTCCCGTAAGACACTCGGTAAGCATCGGGTATAGCGCCGACATATTCTTCGAGCTTATCCGCCACATCTTTGGTCGAAACATTTCCACGGTATTTTGGCTCTGTTAAAATCAAATATCCGTCAACAGAGCGGCGATTTGTAATCGTCCCAGGTTTATCAATAGGCGCAATATCAAGTCCGAAATCCTCTAGAGCATTTTTGTTTAAGGCTTTGACACCCGCATCGACTTGCATGCGAACTTGTTCACGCCGCTCAAACGAAGTGCCTTCAGGAAAACGTGCCGTGAACTGAATACTATCGCCCTCGACTTCAGGAATGAACGAGCTGGGGGCGACCCCTTTGACCAAGAATAAAATCGCCATGAAAAATAGACCAACAAAAACCGAGACTGTAATGTAGCGAAACCGAATAAGAGTCGCGACATAAGGGCGGAAATATTTTTTCGCAAACCCAACCAAGCTATCTGCCAATTTAGTTTGAAACCGCATGAAGCGCCCCTGACTTTCAGGGTGTATCGGTTTGAGATGGCGTAAATGCGCGGGTAGAATAAAAAATGCTTCGATCAATGAGAAAATCAAAACGGCTATCACGACAAGACTAATTTGCGCTGTCATGGCGCGGATGGGACCTGTCATTAACATGAAAGGAATGAACATTAAAATTGTGGTTATCACCGCAAAATAAACAGGCTTAACCACCATATTCGCGCCGGCCACCGCACCGCGGTCACCGTAAATTCCGTTTTCAACGTGCAAATAAACCGATTCACCCACGACAATCGCATCATCAACCACAATCCCAATCACTAGCAAGAATGCAAAGAGCGAAATCATATTCAAGGTAATGCCAATATAAGGGGCAATCGCGACCGCGCCGCAAAAGGCTGCCGCAATGCCGACTGTCACCCAAATGGCCACAGCAGGCCGTAAAAATAGCATGAGGATAATCAAAACCAAGACCATGCCTGAAAGCGCATTAGAGCCAATCAACGACATGCGACTGTCAAAGACTGTGGACCCATCTGACCAAATGGTGAATTTAAGATTGGGCGGCAAACGATCCGCGACTTCTTTCTCAAATTTACGAATAGACTTTCCGATTTGGGTTATGTCCATAGAATCAGGGGATTGAACCCGAAAAACAGCCGTATTTTGACCACGGAACATAGCCGCAAATTTCTCATCATCAAAACCGTCAATCACATTGGCAATATCGCGAACCCTGACAAGGCCGCCGCTCGGCGTTTGTCTCACAATAATGTCTTCAAATTCCGCTTGCGTATTCGCGAGCGAGCGCGCTCTTAATTGTAGATTGCCCCCAGTCGTTTCAACCGTGCCTGCGGACAAATTAACTGACGCCCCCGAAATCGCGCGTGCGACTTCTGAAAACGTTAAATTAAACCGTCTTAAAGACGATTCAGACACTTCAATGGTCACTTGCTCGGGGACTTTCGAGAGCTGGTCAGTGAGTTGTAAACCTTCGATTTTTGACAGCTCTAAACGCATATCTGTTGCGTAGCGCTGTAAAGTCAGTCGATCGATATCCCCGTACAGCGCAAGGTATAAAATGTCAGGCCGCGCATCCCACCGTATAACTTGCGGACGAAACGAATCGGGTGGTAGATTTTGCACAGCGTCAACACGCGCTTTGACTTCATCTAACAATTTTTCATAATCAATCCGCAATTTTGTGCGGACATTGACCTGTCCGCTGCCTTCTCTGGCCGTGGATTCGATATAATCAATACCGTCAAGCCCATCGACCGCCTCTTCAATGCGTACGACTAATTGCTCTTCAACATCACGCGGCGACGCGCCAGGCCAACTCACACTAATGCTCATACCATTAATCGTGGTTTGCGGAATAAACTCACGCTCTAATGTAAAGAAGCCAAACACGCCTGTAAAAAACATCACAAACATGATGAGGTTAGCCGCGATTGGGTTTTTAACAAACCAAGAAATTAATGTCCGCATTTCAAATCTTTCGTAAAAAAGTTCCGTTTATTAGCGCGTTCATAACGCTTATTATTGCCGCGCTGGCGTTTACTACCTTTACGCGCTTTAAATTCACATTGAACGGCCCACTTTAAAGGGCGATCAAATGCGTCCTATCTCTTTTCAGTCCCATGTTTTTTAATTCCATGCGTTTTTTAAATTTCATGCTTTTTTAAATTTCATGTTCTTAATTCCACACATTTTGAGTCCTGCGCCTTATTTAGTCCTGCGTTTTGGGTTTAGACCCTTCATCTTTCCCTTTAGAATTATCAGTGTTTTTATTTTCGTCTGATGTCTTTAGAGGTTTCTTAAGAGGCTTTTTTGGTTTATCGGACTCGGCTTCTTTTTCTTCCTCTTTCTTTTTACGGCCAAAGAAAGACTTCTTTTCTTTTTTCTTATCAGCTGCTCCATCCGCCTTCGCATCGGCTTCTTTGTCGGCTTCGGCCTTTTTCATCCAATCGGGCTTAGGCGGTTCAACAAGAACGTTTTGAGGATTATTGATATCTAGAACCTTCAGAGTCATTTCCACACGAGAGCGTTCCATAGGCGAGAGTAAAACCAACTCTTGAGGGGCGACACCCGATATAATCACGGCACGTGAACTGTCTGTATCCAGCACATTCACTTTTCTGATCTCGGCCTTGCCTTTATCGTCAATAATATAAACCTCATTATCTGGACGCAAGCCATCACGTGGCATCACAACCATGTCCTTAAACATTTTACCCTTAATGGCCGCATCGACAAACAGGCCTGGGGCTAGCGGCACATTATCTTCGGACGCGCCCGCTCCGTATGGGTCAAAGACTTCGGCAATGGCAAATAGAGCCCGACTTTGCGTATCATAAGCACTATCTGTGCGCATAATTTTACCCGCCCATATTTGGCGCTTTCCCGAAACTATCGCACTCAGTTCAACATCAAGCGCCTCCTCTGGGGACTTAGCAAAAAAAGCAACGGGCAAATCAATTTTAGAAAGATTAGCATCTGTCAATGGCAGGCGGACTTCGACGATATCATTAGAGAACACACGACCCAGTCTGGAACCAGGCGTTACAAATTGCCCAATATCAGATTGCTTACTTCGGACGCGGCCAGAAAACGGGGCGCGAACCGCCGTGCGGGTGAGTTGCAATCGTGCATTTTCTAAGTCCGCTTTTGCGGCTTGAAGCGCGGCTTCTGCTTGTTGTCTTTGCGGCTGACGTAAAGCCAAAGCCGACGGTGTACCTTGCAGACCTAACTCCAAATAATCACTTCTTGCGATTTCGCCTTCCGCAATTTCGCGCACTAAAACTTGCTCCGCTTGCGCGACATTTGCAGAGGCCCGAATTTCCGCCACTTTATAATCAGAATCATCAATACGGATGAGCACTTCACCCTTTTTGAAAATACCCCCTTCAATAAAGTTAGGGGACACATACACGATCTTGCCGCCCACTTCAGGAACCAGATCAATTTCCACACGCGGACGCGCTTCACCTTGCGCGGATACAACAAGCTGCACATCTTCGCGTTTGGCATAATCGGCCATAACCGCCAGCGTATTAAACCGTTTCTTTTCTTCTTTCGGCTTTTCGGTCGCAACTATGATTCCAAAGGCAGCTGCGACAAAGGCCGTGATAATAAGAATGGGCAAGACAATAGCGAATATCCTGCGCCAAAGACTTACAGGCGCTTCTTCAGAACCGCTATCGCTATCCCCTGAAAATTTCTGCGAGGTATTTGACTCTGTCATACACTATCTCTTTTCCAACTTACGCACACTTAAACAAATCGTTTAGGCCAATAAATTTCACCCAATACTTCTTACGCAGATTAAGCCCTATACGCCCTACATACCGTACGGAACGTGTTCCACTCAATCCTAAATCGACCCAATATCCCCGCCGCCAAGCGCAAGATAAAGGCGTACACGATTATCTAAACGCTCTGATCGCGCCGAAATTAATTGGCTTTCCGCTAAAATTCTGCGCGATTGCGCGTCAAGCAATTGCAAAATGCTCGCAAGACCCTCTGTATACCGTAATTCTAGCCTCTCTTCGGCACCCAAAGCCTCCTCCAGAGCGATTTGCAAGGCATTCACGCGCTCCGATAAAAATTGCTCTGCATTAATCGCCGTTTCAACATCGCTGTAAGCCTGCAAGACAGCGCCTGAATATTGTTCTAATTGTTGACGCAAGACCGCTTCTTGCAATTCAACATTCGCCCGTAAACGTCCGCCTTGAAAGATAGGGGCCGCTAAATTTGCACCTATATTAGCGATCAAACTGTCTACGTCAAAAAAGCTGGATAATGACCGGCCATTGCCACTGAGACCACCGTCCAAAGTTAATCGCGGCAACAGGTTTTTCCGCGCGACATCGACATCCAACCCCGCCGCCGCCAATCGGAAATCGGCCGCAATTAAATCTGGGCGTCTTTGTAAAATTTCACTAGGAACACCCGTATTCGCGCGCGGAGGCAAGCGCGGTAAATCCGAGACAGACTTTAAAGCATTGTCAGGATAGCGGCGCAACAGGACTTCGAGTGCGCGCGTCGTTTGAGCCAGTCTTTGACGCCGCGACGCTTGCAACGCCTTTGCGTTGGCAACAGAGGACCGCGCGAGGCGAACATCACTCGACCCCGTAATACCGCCTTCAAAACGGCGCAAAGTCAGACGCAAAGCCCGTTCTTGTGTCGCGACATCGCGCACGGATAATTCGGTTAAAAGCCGCCCTTCGATTATGTCAAACCAATTCTGTACGACTCGGCCCGCAATTGATAGACGCACACTCGCCAGATCCGCTTCACTGGCAAGCGCACTATATTCTGCCCGTCCGATTTGGTCCTTAATACGTCCCAATAAATCTGGCTCCCAACTCGCATTTACACCCGCAGATAATGCCGTATTATCGGTCAAGAGGCTGTTTGCATTCTCTGTACGGCGCACGCCCAAAGACCCGTTAACCGATGGCAATCGATCCGCCCCTGCAATTTTCATTTGGGCATTAGAAATTTCAAATGTAGCTTGTGCCGCACCAATATCCGTATTCGCCGAGAGGGCTTCGTCTACCAGTGCGCTCAGTACAGGATCTGCAAACGCTCCAACCCAATCCGTTGACGGCAAAGCGTTGAGCGTCGGCTCTGACCATTGATTATCGGGTGCCGTTTCAATATTTTTTTCAATGCTCGTGGGTTCTGGCGAGAGGTCAGCCTTCATATGATTCAAGGTTGAACACCCGCTTAAGGCTATAAAGCTCACACTCGTACACATTTCAATGAGCCGCCTTATGCGCATAGTCTCTCTCCTTAAGCCTTATTAACGGGTACACATAGTGATAGTCAATTATTATTTATCGAAAAACAATAATTTATCGATACACTGCGCCCAGACCTTATCTGTGATAAGAATTACATAAGCCATAAATTAAACTTGGCCACTTAAATTATTATCCATATTACGGGTAAAGCGCGTGAATCCGAACCCTTGCTAATTTTATGAATTGACCAGACCGTCTTTATATTCATCCACGCGGCATATATGTGTCTTGCCTAAGTCTTGCATAAGTCTTGTATGAGTCTTGTATGAGTCTTGTTTGTTTCTTGTTTGATTCTTGGCAACAAACAGTATGCAAGTCATGCAATGCCTGCGCCTCTGCGGCGTTTGAAGCCTTGTTAAACCCCCTTTTTTGACGTTCATCCCGCTTAGTCTTTCGGCGCCCTCTTGCAAGCGTTGCAAACTTGCGCTTTAGAAACGCCATGAATGATATGCGTGAACAGAACACCCCACCGAACCCAAAGAGACTGGATCCAAATAATCGGGCTCCAAAAGGTCACAATAAAGCGGACATTACCAAAAAGCGTACGATCAATGACAACACAGCTATGAAAAAAGGTACCCGCACCTCAAACGCGCAAGACCAAATTGCAATTCTGACCCTTGGCAATGTCTGTCTTTTAATTGTTTGCGCTTTAGCTGAATTACCAATCTTAACTTCGGTCTTGATTGTTTTGACGTTCACGACCCTTACATTTATTTATATTCGTAAAACGCGCCCAAAAGAGGCCCAAACACCGCAAAAAACCAAGAATAAAACAGCTCAAGACTACGCCAATATTGGCGAGGCACGTCTAGCGGACGGGTTTGACGAAGCCGTGCTGATTATTAATGCGCAAAACCGAATTGAACACGCCAACCCTGTCGCCGTCGATATTTTAAATGTGAAAAATAAATTTACCCCCGTAATGACAAGTATACGAAATCCCGATATTTTGAAACGGATTGATAGCGCCCTTAATGGCAAAACCAGCGAGCCCTATATTTATCATATAGAAACTCCAGTACATAAATATTTCAAAGTCGTCGCCTCGCCCATTAATGTTGAGGACACATCGCCTGCCAAGCGCCGTGCCTTGATTATATTATATGATATTACAGATATTATTCGCGCCAATGAGATGCGGTCTGACTTTCTCGCCAATGCTTCACATGAGCTTAAGACCCCTATCGCCTCTTTGCTGGGGTATATTGAAACCCTGCAAGGCCACGCCAAAGAGGATAAAGCCGCCCAGGTAAAGTTTTTAAAAATCATGCAAATGCAAGCCGAGCGCATGCAAAGATTGATTGATGACTTGCTATCACTGCGCCGCATAGAACAAGCCGAACATATTGCGCCAACAGATATTGTTGACCTCTCTCTCGCGACCGAATCCGCAATCGCTTCACTGATGCCGCTTGCAGAGCGCCGCGCTGTCCAGATTAAGTTTGAAAAATTAAATCCAAACACGACACATGAATTCGGCTTTCCTGTAATTGGCGTCCATGATCAATTGGTGCAATTAACGCTCAACTTAATCGCCAATGCCCTGCATATCAGCTCAAGCGGATCAGAAATAAATATCATATTAGACCGCGTAAAAGACTGGGACGCAGCCTTGGAAATCAAACGGAAAAGCTTTGGAAAGGCATCAATAAAGCGCAAAATTTGTCCCATAGAAACCTTAAATCAGCCCTTATTCAGATTGCGGATTCGCGATAAGGGGCGCGGATTTGAACGGGCTCATATTCCGCGCCTTGGCGAACGATTTTACCGTGTCTCTGGCGATAGAGAAAACAAAGAACGCGGCACGGGTCTAGGTCTGGCCATTGTAAAACATATTACGCTGGGACATCGGGGCGGGTTATTTGTCGAAAGCGCCCACAATATCGGAACCGAATTTACCGTATTACTGCCGACAAGCCCTCAAAAACCAACCCAAGCCCAAACTTAAGCCCCAGATTTAAGCTCCAGACTCAGCTAAACTCAAGTCCCAGTTTAGACAGGCTTTTCAATCGAATAGAGACTCTCAATACGAAACAGACCAAATTTGTCACAAAATTGTAATTTTATTGTCATACAATCTACTTCGTATTAAGCTTGTGCACAAATCGTCTTTTATAGGGGGCAAATATGCAAAATATTGCCGAACATATTGTTACAGGCTTTGATGAAGAGCTAAACCTTTTAACCACGCACATGGCCCGTATGGGCGGCATGGTCGAAGCCATGGTAACGGATTCGATTAACGCCATTAAAAAGCGAGATTCAGTTCTGGCGCAATCCGTTATTGACCGCGACCATGAAGTCAACGCCCTACAAGTTCAAATCGACGAAGATGCTATGCGTATATTTGCGCTACGAAATCCTATGGCAACAGATTTAAGGCGTGTCATTGGCGCCATAAAAGTCGCCACAGATTTAGAACGGATCGGCGATTTAGCCGAAGGCATTGCCCGCAGGGCGCTAACCGTGAATAACGGCGAAGCCCTAGCTTTGACCAAAGGCGTTCACCGCATGGGTAAACTTGTAAGAACCCAGTTAAAAAGCGTGTTAGACGCCCTCCTCACAGATGACACGATAAAGGCCAAACAGGTCTGGCTTGGTGATAGTGATGTTGACGAAATGTATGATTCCCTCTTTCGTGAATTATTGACGTTTATGATGGAAGATCCGCGGACGATTTCATCCAGTGCCAGCCTTTTATTTGCCGCCAAAAACTTAGAACGCATTGGCGATCACGCAACCAATATTGCAGAAACTGTCTATTTTATTACCGAAGGCTCTATTCTAACGCTTGAAACGGCGCGCGATGTTTCGGATCATTCAAACGACGAATAAATCAAAGGCATATTGGCTTTATCGTCAAACCCTATGAACCCTTAAAAGCGATCACGGACCGTTATGAAACCTTTTCTTCTTATTGTTGAAGACGAAGCTTCTATTGCCACGCTACTGGAATATAATTTCCAAAAAGAGGGGTATGAAGTTGGCCTCGCGACAGACGGGGAAGAGGCGCTTTTGCTGACAAGTGAGCGCGTTCCAGATATTATCTTACTCGATTGGATGTTACCCAAACTCTCAGGCATAGAAGTGTGTCGCCGTTTGAGACATAGGGAGGCAACACGCGCAACGCCGATAATTATGCTCACTGCGCGCGGGGATGAAACCGATAAAATTCAAGGCCTCGATTACGGCGCGGATGATTATATGGTTAAGCCGTTTTCAACACCTGAGCTTTTGGCACGTGTACGCGCCCTTTTACGACGCACCCAACCCAGCTTACTCGAAGATACGATACGACTTGGTGACATTGAAATTAATGCAAAAACATTCCGCGTTAAACGTGGCCAAGCTGACATTCATCTTGGCCCGACAGAATACCGGCTTCTCGATCATTTCATGCGCTCCCCGGCGCAAGTCTTTTCACGAGAGCAACTTCTCGACGCGATTTGGGGGCGTGATGTTTATGTCGAAGCCAGAACGGTCGACGTTCATATTGGCCGCCTGCGAAAAGCCCTTAAAAAAAACGGCGGGCAAGACCCCATACGAACGGTACGCTCTGCGGGATATGCGTTTGAGACGCCGTCTTAACGCAATGTAGATTGCCGATAGCCGGCGCGCCTGCTACGCTTACGATCACACATGCGGAGCGCACAATGTCATATTTCACTCAGACAAAGCTTACCCACTTTTTTGCAGTCTCATTTTTTGCCCTGACGATTACAGCTTGCCAAGCCGTAAAACCGAGCGCTTCACGCTCTAAAGACTTAGCTGCCTCAAAACTTACGCTTGAAGACACAGCATCAAATACAGCGACAACATTGTTTTTTAATGGTACGGTTCATACCCTGAACCCCGCACACCCCATTGCAGATGCCTTCGTCATTGAAGGGAAAACCATCAAGGCTGTTGGCCCTTATGAGACGTTGAACACCGCCTTTACCGACAGTGCTCGCATTGATCTTGAAGGTCGCACGGTTCTACCTGGTATGATTGACAGTCACGTACATGTCAGAGAGTTAGGCATGGACCGGATAAAGGCCAATCTGGTCGGCGCGAAGACTACGGACGCGATTATTGCCCGTTTGAAAGCCCATTACCCAAATCCAGACACTGGGGTGTGGCTGATTGGGCAAGGGTGGGATGAAGGTTATTTTGGATCGGTGGGTTATCCTGACCGTGCTGAACTGGACAAGGCCTTCCCAAACAATCCCGTTCATTTGGAGAGCCTTCACGGCTTTGCCGGATTTTATAATCAAAAAGCGCTTGAAATAGCCAGTATTAATAAAGACAGCCCGAATCCAGATGTCGGTACGATATTACGCCGTAAAAACGGTGAACCCACAGGCGTTATGTTGACACTGGCCCAAGGCCTAATCAATCAACATATTCCTGAACCGTCACAAACCATGCTTGAGAACGCGATACTGGCAGGGCTCAATGAAATGGCCTCTGCGGGGGTTACGTCTATCCATGAGGCGGGCATGCGCCCCCAAGATGTTGAGGCGTTTCTAGCGCTTGCGGCCAGAGATCAACTCCCGATTCGGGTTTACGGCATGCTCGACGGGAATAATGAAGCGCTCATGTCAGAGTGGTTTGAAAACGGAATTTGGGACGACCCTGAAGACTGGCTCGATATTCGTGGGGTTAAAGTCTTTTATGATGGCTCACTCGGCTCTCGCACTGCGCTGATGAAAGCCCCCTATTCGGATGAACCCGGTAGCGCCCGACCCACAGAACGGATTTCCCCGGCACGCGTTAAAGCTTTAGCCAAACGCGCTTTACAAAACGGGTTTCAAATGGCTGTGCATGCCATTGGGGATGAGGGTAATAATCGCACGCTGACAATTTACGAAACTGCGATTTCTACGGCCCCAAAGAAAGATCACCGCTTTCGAATTGAACATGCGCAAGTCGTCTTGCCTGATTATTATAAACGTGCGGCAAAGCTTGGTGTGTTGTCCTCTGTTGAATCCTCGCATGCCATGGGCGATAGCGCATGGGCCGAAGACCGTATTGGGCCAGAACGCATTAAACATGCTTATGCCTGGCAAAACATACTCAAGGCCAATGGACGCCTTATGCTCAATTCCGATTTACCGGGCGAGCCTTGGACGCCTATGGAAACGCTTTACTTCGCTGTCACCCGTCAAAAACTTGACGGCACACCCGAAGGCGGTTGGTATAAAAACCAAGCCCTCAGCATCAATGAAGCCTTGCACGCCATGACCTTAGAAAATGCTTACGGCGCGTTTCAAGAAAATAAACTGGGCAGTTTAGAAGTCGGCAAGTGGGCAGATTTTATCGTCGTGGATAAAAACCCGTATAAAATCCAAACAAGCGCGTTGAAAGATATTCAAATTGAAAACGTGTATGTAGCAGGTCAAAAAATCCGCTAAGCGCTCTAGGGGTTACTGAAAGGCTATACTCTCATACACAAGCGCTCTACGGCGTTCATTTATTTACGCTTATGTCGCCCAAGTTTTGAATGCGGAGATTTTGTGCCCTTTGATGGGCCAGATTTGGCTTTTGCTCGACCCCCGCCAACGCCACTTTTTGAGGCTTTATTTGGATTGGGTTTACCGTTTGTGCCTTCCGTCCCCGCATTTGCTTTTGCCTTTGCCTTTGCCTTGGCTTTTGCAAGTTTCTTTTTATGTGGTTTTTTACCCGTTCGCGTCTCTGTCGCAAGGCCTTCGCCTCTCGCTCTTGCAGCGGCTTTCGCTTTAGCTTTGCGGCTGAAAACTTCAGCTTCATCATCCATATTATAAGGCTTTGCCCATTTCACCGCTTTGGGTTCAGAGTTAGGCGCTCTATTTTGATGATCGCTATTTTGATGAACACTTGTATCCGTACCGCCTTCAAAACGTGTATCTTCGTGGCGCGGTTTGCGTTTTAAGGCCGCCACGCTCTTGGGCGGCGTTTCCCCGTCTACATCGGTTTCCAGATAATCTTTCACACGGTTTTTTGCAGCCGCTTTAGCGTGTGCCTTTTCGTTTTCTTTGCCTTGCTCCTTATTTGCACGTTTGCCTCTCTCTTTTGCGCGTGGTTTTTTTGCGGGGCGCTCTGAATATTCGTGTTTGGCTTTGGGCCGAGTACTGTTCTCATAAGGGGCACTGTTCTCATAAGGGTCACTGTTGAAATCTGGCTGACCTTCAATCCGTGTCGCCGTAATCGCTTTTTCAATCTTGCCGTCTGGCCCAATTGTATTTTCGAATTTAGACGCACCAGATTGCGCGATCTCAACAAATGTACGCCCTTCTGTAATCTTAATGGATCCGATTTCGCCTTTATTCAAACCACCTGATTTACAAAGCATAGGCAATATCCAACGTGGCTCTGCCTTTTGCTTTCGACCCAGATTAAGCGAAAACCAGACACTCTCATCAAAATCTTGTCGAGGGGCCCGTTCTGTACGCCTTCCGCCTTCGCCGCGCTCTTTACGCTCACGTCCTTTTCGGCCTTTACTAGGGCCATCATCGGCCGGATTATACGCAGACACATGACTTAATTCTTCGGGCGGGGCATAAGTTTCGCGGTATTGGCGCAAATATGCAGCAGCGATTTGTTCCGCTGAATAAGCCTCTGTCATACGTTCGACGATTTCGCGTTCGCCGTCTGTGACAGGTTTATCCAAGACAAGCCCGGCAAGCATACGTTCATTATCTTTGGCTAAAACATCTTCGGCAGAGGGCGGCGAGGCCCATTCCGCCTTGACCTTGGCAGCGTTTAGAATACGCTCTGTTTTCCGCCGCGCAGACGGCGGCACGATCAAGGCACTGACGCCTTTACGCCCCGCACGACCCGTTCGGCCTGAACGGTGCAATAGGGCTTCTGGATTTTTTGGAATATCGGCGTGAATCACAAGCTCAAGATCAGGCAAATCAAGCCCCCGTGCGGCAACATCTGTTGCGATACAAACTTTGGCACGACCATCGCGCATCATTTGCAAAGCGCGCGTTCTGTCTTTTTGTGACAATTCCCCTGACAAGGCCACGACGGAAAACCCGCGATTATTAAAGCGACTGGTCATTTTATTAACCGATATGCGCGTATCGCCAAAAACAATCGCGTTTTTGGCATCATAATAGCGAAGCACATTGATAATGGCATTCTCTTTATCCGAATTGGACACAGACAAAACGCGGTATTCAATATCATTATGCTGTTTGGCTTCTGCCGCCGTATTCAGGCGTACTGCGTCGCGTTGATATTTGCGGGTCATGCCCAATATGGATTTGGGCACAGTAGCAGAAAACATCAAAGTCCGACGCTCTTCGGGAGCAGATCCTAAGATCAATTCGAGTTCCTCACGGAAACCCATTTTTAGCATTTCATCCGCCTCGTCAAGGACAATGGCTTGGAGCTGGCTCATATCCAGCGAACCGCGTTTAATATGATCACAAAGTCGTCCCGGTGTACCGACCACAATATGCGCGCCGCGTGACAAAGCACGGCGTTCATCACGCATATCCATACCGCCCACACATGTCGCATGTTTCGCATTGGCTTTGGCATAGAGCCAATCGAGTTCGCGGCTGACCTGTAAGGCCAGCTCGCGCGTTGGGGCAATGATGACGGCCAGCGGACTATCGGATTGACCAAAGACATCGGCGTCGCCCAATAAGGTCGGCGCCATAGCGAGGCCAAATGCGACTGTTTTACCCGAACCCGTTTGCGCGGAGACGAGTAAGTCCCGTGTTTCAAGTTTCACGTCCAATACAGTGGTCTGTACCGGGGTCAATGTATCATAGCCACGAGCGGCCAAAGCCTTGGCAAGCGCAGGATGCGCGGTTTCAATCGACATAATTTAAGTCTTTCGAGGTCACTCTTTGACACGATCTGCGCCTGTCGCGCAACTGCCCGACCGTTAACCCATAGGTTAGAATTTGCGTGTCCCTAAGCCCAAAACATAAGTTTGCATAGGAAAAACTGAATTTCAGGTCACTTCTTTATAGTGCGCCACCAAAGAAGTCACGCTTCCCAAGCGGAACACCCTGATGGCGGAGAATATTATAAGCCGTTGTGACATGAAAGAAGACATTCGGTAGAACAAAGCCAGAGGCATAACGCATAGCCGTAAACGCCATCTGTTGCCCCGCCATAGGCACAGAGAATTCACGAGCTTCTTTACCGTCAATATCTTGGCGTTTGAACTTTGCCAATTCTGCGCGCGTTTTTGCAATCAAAGCGTAAAGCTCTGCAAAACTCTCTTCTCTGTCTTCATAAACGGGTGGTTTCGTACCCACAACGCGGTGCGGACAATTCTTTGCCATAGAACAGGCAATCTGCACTTGACGCATGAGTGTTGCCATATCTGGCGCGAGCCGTGCTTTTAAAAATATTTCCGGCTCAATTTTACGCTCCGCCGCATTCGCTTCCCCGAGTTTTAGAATATGCTCAAGATTTACCATCTGGCGATCAAGGATGGGTACCGTTGCCGTATAAAGCGAGAGAATGGGAGGGTGAATATCCGTCATATCATTTCCTTAAGCGCCTTAAAGACCCAAAACATCTTTCATAGAATAAATACCTTTAGGTTGACCCTCAGCCCAAAGGGCGGCTGTCACGGCGCCGCTGGCAAAGACCGACCGATCAAAGGCATCATGGGAAAGCGTTATCATTTCAAGTTCGCTGGCAATCCGAACTTCATGCGCACCGATTACGCCGCCGCCGCGTAGAGCCGCAAATCCGATTTCGCCTTCCGATCTTGGTGCAGATGTACCCTCGCGAGAGAGGACATGTTTATCTTTGAGCGCGACACCTCGCCCTTTCGCTGCCGCATGGCCAAGCATAAGCGCAGTCCCACTCGGGGCATCGACTTTGTGCTTGTGATGCATTTCAAGGATTTCAATATCCCATCCCGTACGGAGGGCCCGACTTGCCTGTTCCACTAAAATCTCAAGAAGGTTTACACCAAGCGAAAAATTTCCCGATTTTAACAAGGTAATATCATTACCCGCTGCCATTAACGCTTTTTCTTCTGTGTCTGTATAACCGGTCGTGCCTGTCACGAATGTATTACAGCGCGTTTCGTGCATACATAAAGCCGCGTCAATGGCCGCTTTCGGCGAAGAAAAATCGATTAAGACATCACACGCCGCAAGGCCCGCTTTTATATCAGACGTCAACATAACACCAACATCCCGTAGCCCCGCAACGGCGCCCGCATCTTGGCCCAGTTTTTGTGAATTCGGGGCCGTCAGCGCAACACTTAGTTTTGCACGGGGTTCTCGGTCAAGCGCGCGCAAAACAGAACCGCCCATACGTCCATCTGCGCCTAATATCCCGATCTCGATAGTTTGAGCCATAGTTTCAGCCATAGAGCCTCTTTAAAATCTCTCTTGTTAAAATCTTGCTTATTGAACTCTTTCTGGCTTCACTCTTAAAGGGGAAAAATGTGACTGTCCATGTCAACAAAACGGATCCGTAAATCCCCTACATCCATCAGAACATTCATCAGAACATCATGGCTCTTTACGCAAATTTTACCCCCTTCCTTTAGACTTGGTTAAGAGATGTTTTTTGATTTTCGGATAAATTTATGCCCCCGCTTGCAACCCAAACCGCCAACCGATCCTATAATACAAAAATGGCGCACGATATGATGGATGACTTAAATGTTTCAGGCCTCACCGCTTTTAAAAAAGCTGTGTTCGCCTTAATAATATCTGGCATAGGGTTATTTCTACTTTTATGTATGTTTTCGTATAATCCGTTTGATACCACCGCCGATACGGCAGGCATTGGACACGTTCAAAATATCTTCAAAACACCGGGCGCGAATATTTCCAATATGCTCATGCAGATTATGGGATGGGGTGGGATTTTACTGGGCGGACTGTTACTCTTTGCGGGCCTTAAAGCGATTTTACGCCCAAGCAAGCCCAGACGGAGAATTGAAAATTGGGGACGCATCGCCTTGTTTACAAGCACGCTTGTCTTTGGAATTGCGACCTTGTCCGCCTTTCCTATTCCGCAAAACTGGCCTATGGCGACAGGCCTTGGCGGTTGGATCGGGGATTTAATCTATTTAAACAGCAAAAGCGGTTTAGACTATTTCAACATACCTGTTTCAGGCCTAATTGTCGCCTGCATAACCTTTTTGATCGCCAGCTTTTGTCTCGCACGATTTATAGGGATTGTTGGCCGTGACGTATTGGCTATTTGGGACGCGGCAGGGCTTGTCTGGGCGACCTTCCGTGTCGGGCTTGACCATATTGCGCATTTCCTAAAAACTAAGGTCTTTGATAAGTTAGAGCGTGCCTATAGCGCAGATTACGAAGCGCGGCATAGCTTTGGGGATTTACCCCCGATGACTGAATACGCGGCCCCTCAACACCCTAAAACCCCTTCAAAGACTCAACCAAGCCCAAGACCTGTACCCGTCAATATGCCCATTATTCACAAAAAGGCTAAATCTAAAGCGGCGGCAGATATACCCCCTAAAAACAAAACCAAACCTAAAGCAAAAGCGAAACCGCCTGCATTTGAGTTCCCTTTAGGGTCAGACTTTGTACTCCCCGGATTAGACTTACTCAAAGTCCCACCCCCGCGTAAAACCATGACCGATGAAGGCGCTTTGCGCCGCTCAGCTGAAAACCTACACCGCGTTATGGCGGAATATGGCATAGAAGGTGAAATGGGGGATGTACGTCCAGGGCCTGTTGTGACCTTGTTTGAGTTTGAACCCGCCCCCGGTGTTAAATCCAAACGCATTATTGGCCTAGCCAATGATATTGCCCGGAATATGAGTGCGCAATCCACACGGATCGCCGTGGTTCCGGGACGGAACGCTATGGGAGTCGAGCTGCCCAATCGTCGCCGTGAAACGGTCTGGCTTCGCGATATGTTAGCCTCGACTGAATATCAGGAGACCGAAGCAGGACTTCCATTGATCATGGGCGAAGACATAGGCGGCACACCCTTTATCGCCGACCTCTCTAAAATGCCGCATTTGCTTGTCGCCGGGACAACGGGATCGGGTAAGTCTGTAGCCGTAAATGCCATGATCCTCTCGCTCATGTATAAATTACCGCCAGAACAATGTAAGTTTATTATGATCGACCCGAAAATGCTTGAGTTGTCGATTTACGATAATGCCCCGCATCTTTTAGCGCCCGTTGTAACAGAGCCCAAAAAAGCCGTAGTCGCGCTAAAGTGGACTGTACGGGAAATGGAAGACCGCTACCGTAAAATGTCTAAAATGGGCGTGCGCAATATGGCAGGGTATAATGAAAAAGTCGCAGAGTCGAAAGCCAGCGGCACACCAATGACCCGCACAGTGGTGACCGGTTATGATAAAGAAAGCGGCGATCCAATTTTTGAAACCGAAGCCCTAGATTTTGAGCCTATGCCTTATATCGTCGTGATTATTGACGAAATGGCAGACCTAATGATGGTCGCCCGCAAAGAGATCGAAGGCTCAGTTCAACGCTTGGCACAAATGGCGCGTGCCGCGGGTATTCATATGATTATGGCGACGCAACGCCCGTCCACCGATGTGATTACAGGCACAATCAAAGCGAATTTCCCAACGCGCGTTTCTTTCCGCGTTGGCTCTTCAATTGATAGTCGCACGATTATAAATGAGAACGGGGCAGAGCAACTCCTCGGAAATGGTGACATGTTATATATGGGTACTGGCCGCCCAAGACGCCTTCACGGGCCTTTCGTCTCTGACACTGAAGTCGAAAAAATTGCCGCTTTCGTCAAAGCCCAAGGCGCGCCAAGCTATCTTGAAGATATTACAACAGACCGTGAAGAGAGTGACATAAGCCATACAGACACAGACAGTGAAGGCGGCGGCAATTCACTCTTTGACCAAGCGGTGGCTGTTGTGGCACGTGATCGCAAAGCTTCAACCAGCTATATTCAACGTAAACTCTCAATTGGATATAACCGCGCTGCCAATTTAGTCGAACGTATGGAAGATGAAGGGATGATTGGTCCAAGCGGCCCAGGTGGTAAACGTGAAATCTTCCTGCCCGAGAAAGACGGGTATTAATACATGAATAGGCCAGACCCGTAATCATCCCATTGTATCATTCCATGGAATAATACCTGTAATCAGGTCTGTACTTAAAACCCAGATGTATAATGCAAAGAATAAGGTCGCAATTTGCACTTTTTCTTTTCAAAACGCAATAAACCGTCTTCATACAAAATTAACATCAATCTCATTCTAATTGAAAAATCAAACGTTTCCGTTGAAAGTTCAATTGGGCGTTAACTTTTGTTAGCTATTACAGAATTCAAGAAACAAACACAGATGTGTTCTGTCGTATTAAGTTGAATGGAATTAAAAATGAAAAATTTTAAGCTCGCAACACTTATCCTAATTGCTTCAACATTTTCTGTGACAGCACAGGCTGCGGACATGAATATAGCCAGTCCTGTAAAAACAGTTTCACATACATCGAGCGCGAATCTTATTAAAACGCGTCAAATACGTGTTGTGAAACGTGCCGTACAGAAACCTGCAACACGTCAGATTTCAACGCATACAACGCGGTCAGTTTTATATTATAACGTCTCGAAATCACGCACAAAAGTGATTGATAAAAAAGTGGCGCATGCAAACACACCCAATCTCTTTAAATAAGAGTCCCACGTGAAAGCAACTTTTTCTAATGCACCTCTAGAAAAAGTTAAAATTAACTCAAATCAGAAAGGAAGCTGTAATCAATTCAAGGTATGACCACACCTATCATAATCTTGTTTTAAATTATACGTTTGAGCGACTTGATTTAAGCGTATCCATATTTCGTCAATAATATCTTTTGATATTTAATTGATATAAAAGTCTCTTTGGTTGCACCCCAAAGAGACTTTTTCATTGGAACAAACCTATTCTATCATGCTAGCTGAATAGGCTTATGACACATATATCGCCTACACCGAAAACCGCTAAAAAAAACGTTTCGAAAAAGGGCCCAAGAAATATTGGCTCAAGAAACATTGGCCCAAGAAATATTGGCCCAGGCGCCCTAATAGCCGCCGCCTTCATTGGGCCAGGCACCGTCACGGCTTGTACACTTGCGGGGGCAAATTTTGGCTATGCGCTTTTATGGGCGTTATTATTTGCAACGATTGCCACCATTATCTTGCAAGAAATGTCCGCCAGATTAGGTCTGGTCACGCAAAAAGGATTGGGTGAAAACCTTCGCGAACTCTTCTCAGCCTCTTTTTTTAAATGGCCACTTTTTGTCTTAATCATTGTGGCGCTCTATGTCGGCAATTCAGCTTATGAGGCAGGGAACCTCTCGGGTGCAGCACTTGGCATTCAAGCCTTACTCGGTGAGACCCAAACTGTTTATCATATTTCTATTGCCTGTATATCAGGACTAGCCACGCTTTTACTGTGGTTGGCATCCTATAAACATATTGAAAGAGCACTCATCGCGCTCGTTTTGACCATGGCTATGGCCTTCATCGGTACTTTCTTTGTTGTTGGCCCGGATTTCCCTGCCCTGTTCAAAGGCTTATTCACACCCAAAATCCCAGACGGGAGTCTAATGACCGTCATAGCCCTCATCGGAACTACGATTGTCCCCTATAACCTCTTTCTTCATGCCTCAGCCGTAAAAGCCAAAGGCACTCACCTCTCTGATTTGCCTCGAGTTCGCTCAGATACAGTCACCTCTATTGGCTTAGGAGGGCTCATTACCCTTTTCATTGCGTCCACCGCTGCTGCCAGCCTGTTTGGCACAGGTTTGCAAATTAACGGCGCAGGCGATATGGCCAAACAATTTGAACCCCTGTTTGGGTCATTTTCAAAATACATGCTTGGCATCGGCTTCTTTGCGGCTGGCCTGAGTAGTTCGGTTACAGCCCCGCTTGCCACGGCTTATGCTATGACTGAAATCTTAGGCCTTAAAGGCGGCGCTCAATCGAAAATCTTTCGGTCTGTCGCGGTCAGTGTCATTGCCATTGGCACAGCCCTCGCCCTCACAGGGACGAAACCCATCACCCTTATACTTTCGGCGCAATTTGCAAACGGGCTGCTTTTACCGATTATCGCAATATTTTTACTTATGGCTATGAACCGAAAAGAGCTTTTGGGACGGCACACCAATAGTAGGCTTGGAAACCTATTTGGCGGAAGCGTTGTCTTGATAACGGCCTTACTGGGTTTGCGCCTCATTTTAAAATCCATAACCATTCTCTGAGCAATAGGCTTGAAAATAAGAGACAGAGTCAAATAAGACGCTGGCCCTCAAACGCAGAGTAACGCATAGTATAAAACATCTAAATTTTTAACCCTTCGGAGTCCGACATGTCCTTGCCAACCACTTATTTGCAAATGTTTTCAACCGTATCTGAAGACGGTACACTGCGTATGGCGCTTAAAGATCAAGCCATGCCAACCCCAAAGCCCGATCAAGTAATTGTTCGTATCGAGGCCACGCCCATTAATCCGTCCGATCACGGTGTCATGTTTGGTTGGGCTTCTATGAACGAAGCCACCTCCTCAGGCGACGGTAGCGCGCGCGTTTTAACGGCCCCTGTTTCGCAAATGGGTATGGGCGTAATGAAAGCCCGTATTGGCCAAGCCTTACCCGTGGGCAATGAAGGCGCAGGGACCGTCATTGCCGCAGGGTCAGAGGCTTATGCGCAATCGCTCATCGGGAAAGTCGTCGCCGTAATGGGCGGCGGGATGTACGGTCAATACCGAGCCTTACCAGCAGCCATGTGCATGCCTTTAATGCCAGGCCACACCGCCAAAGACGGCGCGTCAAGTTTTGTCAACCCACTCACAGCTTTATGCTTTTTGGAAACAATGCGCCTTGAGGGCCACACCGCAATCGTCCATACAGCCGCCGCATCAAACCTTGGGCAAATGTTAAACCGTATCTGCCAAGCCGATGGTGTTGATTTAGTCAATATTGTCCGTCGTAAAGAACAAGTGGACTTGCTCAAAGATATGGGCGCAAAATATATATGTGACAGCTCCAGTGAAAATTTCGCAAGCGAGCTAACCGATGCGATCCACGCCACAGGCGCAACCCTGGCTTTTGACGCTACGGGCGGCGGAGATTTGGCCTCTAAAATCCTGAGCGCTATGGAAGCGGCGGCGGCTCGCACGCCAGGCGCGTATAGTATTTACGGTTCAATCCACCATAAACAAGTCTATCTTTATGGCGGTCTGGAGACTTCGCCGACAGTGCTGTCGCGTGGTTACGGCATGGCATGGGGCGTGGGTGGATGGCTCTTGCCTAACTTCCTTGCCAAAGCGGGCGCAGAGGTCGGAACCCGCCTCCGCACGCGTGTTGCCAAAGAATTAAAAACCACCTTTGCCAGCCATTACACAGATGAAATTTCGCTCATAGAGGCCTTAGACGCCAAAATTGTGGCTGAATATAATGCGAAGTCGACAGGGAAAAAATTTCTGATTTGCCCACAAAAAGACTGACCCTAACCGCCCTGCCCTATGCCGTGCGTAACCGAATGTCCTGATTTTACCGATTTAAGCCCCTTTCCCCTCCCCTCTCCGACTAAAAGGGGGGCAGGGGACAGCAAAGGCGGGGACTGCAAAGGCGGAGACAAAAGAAGAAGGTAAAGAAAGAACATTATAACTTTCTCAGTTGAATTCGGAATCAGATGAATTCGGAATCAGAAATTGGACTTTTCTTGCCCATTTTCTGATAATTATTGAGTCAGATTAAAACTGAATGGCTCTAAACGCGGCAAGTGAATTTAGAGCATCATAACATGCAGAAAGCGTGCAGAAGTGCCATTTACAAAAACAACGAGCTGTAAATTTTAATATTCTGCACATTTTAATATAAAGCGATGGCCATGACAAAATATAGCTTTTTAGATGATTACAGCGAAGGCTGTCACCCGCATATTTTAGAGGCGATGATTACCAGTAATTTCGATCAAGAAAAAGCCTATGGCCAGGATACACATTCCCTGCAAGCTAAAGCTAAGATAAAGGCGCATTTGAAAAATAACGCGGCCTCTATCTTTTTTGTGGCCAGTGGAACGCTTGCAAACCTCATTATTATTGCGAGCCTACTCCGTCCCCATGAGGCGGTTATTGCGCCGAGTCGTGGACATATTGCAGGCCCCGAGGCGGGGGCGATTGAGGCCTTAGGCCATAAGATATTGACTGTGGAAAGCCCTGACGGAAAATTAACACCAGACCAAATAGAGGGCGTATTACAAAACCATGCGCATGTGCCGCATATGGTCAAACCCAGACTTATCTATGTCTCGAATGCAACTGAAACAGGTCGAATTTATAGCAAGGCGGAATTAAAAGCGCTATCAGCGTTTTGCCAAGAAAACGCATTACTCTTCATGCTAGACGGGGCGCGCCTTGGTTCAGCCCTAGCGTCACATGATAATGATGTCACTTTGGCAGATCTCTCTGACCTCACGGATATATTTTGGCTTGGCGGAACAAAGGCCGGCGCATTAATCGGCGAGGCAATTATTATCAATAATTGGGAACTGGCGGAGGAGTTTGAAATTCACATTAAACAACGCGGCGGATTACTAGCAAAAAGTCGGCTTCTGGGCCTACAATTTAATATTCTTTTCGAAAATGATTTATTTTTTGAAGCCGCTAAATTTGCCAATAGTCAGGCACAAAAACTCTCAAAAGCCTTTCTGGAAAAAGGGTATACGCTCCTAAGCCCGACACAAGCCAATCAAGTCTTTCCAATTGTTCCGAATACACTGGTTGCGCGTTTAGAAAAAGATTTTGATTTTTATATTTGGCAATCGCGAGAAGAGGATCAATCTGTCTTACGGCTCGTGACCGCGTGGGCTACGGATCCAACACAGGTCGAAGCCTTTATCCAAGCGCTATAATTTTCAAAAATTGACAATGGTACGGGTGAGAAGACTCGAACTTCCACATCTTGCGATACCAGAACCTAAATCTGGCGCGTCTACCAATTCCGCCACACCCGCATATTATATGTCCACCGAGATTGTTAAGGTGGAACGCCGCGATTTGCCCGTAAAACTGGGCCACGTCAAGTTAGAAATCGATTTAACGGGTTGAAAAATAAGCGCTCGTGAAGCGGTTTAACTCTTTTTTGCGCTCATGGGCGCTTTCAACAATGTCCATGCCGCAGCCGACAAGCCTGAGAGGATATTGGCCCCCGCTATGCCTATAAACGCGCCCCGTAAACCATCAAGCATAACGCCGACATAAATGAGACTAACATAAAGCAAAAGTGACCGGAAGATTGTAAAGACCAAACCATAAAGCGGACGCCCTAAAGCGTTAAAGCCCGCCGCTGTCACAAAGACAAACCCATAAGCAAATATTGTCACGGGGACAATGTAGAAATATGGCCGTGCCGCCGAGATAACCGCCATGTCATTGGTAAACACGCCCACGACCGACTCGGCAAAGAAAAAGAGAAGCACCGCCATTAACGTACTCCAAATGATACAAATTGTGTAACAGACCTTAAAGGTTAAACGGACCCGATCCGTGAGCGCCGCGCCGCCGTTTTGCCCCGTAATGGCCCCGATACAGGCAGAGAGCGCATATAAAAGCCCGACCGAAATCAATTCAGCCCGACTTACGACTGTAAAGGCGGCGACATCGATCACGCTAAGATTTCGCGCTATAATTGAAACGGCAATCGCGGCGGCCAAAGGCACAACAATATTCGTAAAGGCGGCAGGAATACCGACCGCGCCAATAATCTTCCAAGCGCGAACCATTGACGATAAAGTCATGGATAAAAAATTCACTGCTTTTCGGTGAAACATAACAATATAAAAACCAAAACAAGCAGCAAAGACATTGCCCGTTACGGTCGCGATTGCCGCGCCTTGAACTTCTAGCCTTGGGAATGGCCCCCATCCGTAAATCAAAAACGGATCCAGAATAATATTAATGACAGCCCCGATAATCATAATCGTGCTGGGAAGTGCCGCTTCGCCAGAGGCACGCAAGATATTATTACTGGTCGAGGCAATCGAGAGGATCACAAGCCCTGGCAGTGAAATCAGCAGATAATCTAAAGCCATGGTACGGATTTGACCCTCCGCCCCCATAATTTTTAAAACGAACGGTAAGATCGCCAAGATAAACGCGACCAAAATCGTCATCACGGTCAACGCCATTAAGATGGCGGCAGCCCCGTGCCTATGGGCGCGCTCATACGACCCCTCCCCGATCGCGCGCGATACCGCCGATAAAGTGCCTGCCCCGAGGCCAATATTGGCACTATTGCCGAGAAAGGTTAGGGGGTAAGCAAACCCAACGGCGGCCAGTGCCAGTACACCGAGATTAGGCTGTGTCTCACTCGTCAATCGACCCAGATAAATCGTATCGATAATACCCGCCGATAAAAGTGCAATGACCGCCAGTGAAAACGGCCCCAACATGCGCAAAACATGTCGTACAATAGAGCCTTCTGTGAGATCAATTCGTGATGATTTCTCAGACGATACATTTTCTGTTGCCGCTTGAAGCGGCGGATTTGAAGGGGAATTCGTCTCGGGTTTGGACGGGAGCATAGCGGGCGATCTTTTGAATAGACTTCATAAATACTAGATTAAGCACATGGCATGCTAAACTCGACACCTCAAGCGCTGGTTAACACCCACATACGCATAAGTACCAGACACGCAAAACACCAAGCACACATAAGCACTAAGATATGCAGAAACATCCAAACACGCGTAAACACACAAACACGCAAAGATTCGGGCCTAAAAACCAAAAGACATTAGGGCGCAAAACTGGCCCCATAGGCTGAATACAAACATCGAAGGGCGGTCTGGCTATTCCCGGTGTGACGGTGCAAAGGCCGCTAAAGTTGCCATTTGCGCTATTTCTGACGCTGTAGCCCCAAGTTGGCAAATTTGCACAGGATGCTCTAGCCCCGTTAAGAACGGGCCCAAAACCGTAGCCCCACCCACAGATTTTAAAAGTTTTGTTGAAATGGAAGCCGAGTGAATCGCTGGCATAATCAAAATATTTGCCGCCCCTGTCAGGCGTGAAAACGGATAGGTCATCATATGCAAAGGGTTAAGCGCAACATCGGCGGCTATATCGCCTTCATATTCAAAATCAGTTTCACGCGCGTCTAAGATTTCAACCGCTTTACGCACTTTCTCCATTCGTTCACCCACAGGATTCCCGAAGGTCGAATAAGAGAGAAACGCTACGCGCGGTTCAAACCCAAATTGACGGGCAAAACCCGCCGTTGTGACCGCAATATCTGCGAGATCATCGGCCGTAGGCAATTCTGTAATATTCGTATCTGCGATGAAAAGTGTGCGTTGTTTATTGACCACAACCGAGACCCCCATTGTACGTTCGGCTTTTCCGTGATTTAAAACCATACGAACATCCCGCAAGGCAATATCATAACTCCGCGTGACCCCGGTAACCATACCATCCGCAAGGCCGTGGCTAAGCATCAAAGCGGAAAAAATATTACGGTCATTATTAACGAGCCTTTGCGCGTCTCGGCGCAAAAAGCCTTTACGTTGCAAGCGTGTGTAGAGATATTCCGTAAATTCAGCGTTTCGATCAAAAAGCCGAGCGTTTAAAATCATAAAGCTGTCTGGGTTTTCAATCCCTAAAAGCTTCATATTATCCAAAATTGGTTTATCACGACCCACCAAAATCGCCCGACCCAATCCGCGCTGTTGATAGGCTTGCGCCGCGCGGATAACCGCTGGTTCTTCACCCTCGGCAAAGACAATTGTTTTCGGGTTTTGAATAACCGAATCGGAAATACCTTGCAAAATGGCAGCGGTTGGATCTTGACGTCGCGCAAGGGATTGACGGTATTCATCCATATCCTCAATCGGTTTACGCGCAACGCCCGTATCCATGGCCGCTTGCGCAACATAGGGAGGAATGTCAGAAATCAAGCGCGGATCAAAAGGCGCAGGAATAATATATTCAGGGCCGTATTTTGGTCGTCGCCCGTGATAGGCCGCCGCAACCTCTTCGGGTACGTCTTCACGCGCAAGATCTGCCAAAGCCTGAGCACAGGCAAGTTTCATCGCCTCGTTCACATTGCGGGCACGGACATCCAGCGCACCCCGAAAAATGTAGGGAAACCCCAAAACATTATTCACTTGGTTCGGATAATCCGAACGTCCTGTTGCGATAATCGCATCACTTCGCGCCTCTTTAATCTCTTCAGGTGTAATTTCTGGATCGGGATTTGCCATAGCAAAAATAATCGGATTCTTTGCCATAGATTTAATCATATCTTGATTGACAATTCCGGCGACGGAAAGTCCAAGAAAGACATCCGCGCCGACCATGGCTTCTGCAAGTGTTCGCAGCTTCGTATCGACCGCATGCGGGGCTTTCCACTGATCCATCATTTCTTTGCGGCCTTGATACACCACGCCTTTGGAATCGAGAACAATCGCATTTTCATGTTTGACGCCAAGGCTTTTAATCAAACCGAGAACGGACAGACCCGCCGCACCCGCGCCCGAGAGTACGACTTTCATATCTTCAAATTTTCGGCCTGTTAGATGGGCGGCATTAATCAAACCCGCTGTTGCGATAATGGCCGTACCATGCTGGTCATCATGGAAAACAGGGATGTCAAGTTTTTCACGAAGCTCTTGTTCAATAATAAAACATTCAGGCGCACCAATATCTTCAAGATTGATACCGCCAAATGTATTGCCAAAACGCCGTACACATTCGATGAATTTTTCGGCGTCCTCTTCTTCAACTTCAATGTCGAAACTATCAATATCTGCAAAGCGTTTGAACAGGACAGATTTCCCTTCCATCACAGGCTTAGACGCCGCCGCGCCCAAATTACCAAGTCCCAAAATCGCGGTCCCGTTTGAAATCACGGCTACCATATTCCCTTTCGACGTATAGTCATAAGCGAGGTCAGGATCTGCGGCGATCGCCTCTACAGGTACAGCGACACCCGGCGAATAGGCCAGTGATAAATCGCGTTGGGTCGCCATGGGCTTTGTCGGTTGAAGCGCGAGTTTACCGGGGGTTGGTTTCGAGTGGAAATCAAGGGCTTGTTGATCGGTAATATACGTCTTTTTCGGGGCGCGGACTTCTAGCTTGCTCACAATATCTCTCTTTTTCAAACATAAATTTTAAAAATTGATGCCTGTGTGTTTACCGAGTTCCACCAAGCGTTGATAGTGTAAAGATAGTGTATGCGCCAAGAGAACACAAAAATACTGATTAAAATTTAGTCATACCTTGCACCACCTGCACAAATTTGTCACAAAAAGGCTCTTCAGAACGATAGAGCGTAACTTGTACCCTATGCCACCTCGACTCATAGCCACGCTCGTTTATTTCAAGGGGTGCCTTATACGCGCACTATTTGCCGCGCATTCTTTTTTCAACGGAGCTGGACATGAAAAAAATTGAAGCGATTATCAAACCTTTTAAACTCGATGAAGTCAAAGAAGCGCTCCAAGCTGTTGGGCTTCAAGGCATGACCGTTGTCGAAGCAAAAGGTTTTGGACGACAAAAAGGCCATACGGAATTATATCGCGGCGCAGAATATGTCGTAGACTTCCTACCGAAGTTGAAATTAGAACTTGTTGTTTCGGATGACCAAGTTGAACCCGCTCTTGAAGCCATTCAAACCGCCGCCAAGACAGGCAAGATCGGGGACGGTAAAATTTTTGTTTCTGACATTTTACAGTCTATTCGTATTCGTACAGGCGAGACAGGCGACTCGGCGCTGTAGCGTCTTATTGGCATCGCCACTTTTGGCACACGCCCCTTCAAACCTATCAATGCGGGCTCGTTAAATGCGAGCCCTTAAATTTAAAAATCAGACATAAATTCAATTATCGGGAAAGGATAACACTATGTCCGCAGAAAAAGTTCTAAAACGTATTAAAGATGAAGACATCGGCTATGTCGATCTTCGTTTCACCGACCCTAAGGGGAAGATGCAACATGTCACATTTGATGCCAGCATGGTCGATGAAGACCTTTTTGCCGACGGTACAATGTTTGACGGCTCGTCTATTTCGGGTTGGAAAGCAATCAACGAATCCGACATGGTTTTATTGCCCGATCCAAGCACAGCGAAAATGGACCCGTTCTATCAAGTCGATACAATGACATTGTTCTGTGACATTCTAGAGCCCGATACAGGCGAAACCTATAATCGTGACCCGCGTACAACGGCTAAAGCGGCTGAAAACTATATGCGCTCTGCCAAGGTCGGCGACGACGTTTATTTCGGCCCCGAAGCTGAATTTTTTGTCTTTGATGATGTGCGTTGGAATACAGATCAACAAAATACAGGCTATTCATTTGATTCAACAGAAGGCCCGTATAATACAGGCACACAATATTCATCTGGCAATATGGGGCATCGTCCCGGCCCTAAAGGCGGTTATTTCCCAGTTCCGCCTGTGGATAGCGAGCAAGACATGCGGACAGAAATGCTCGCAATCATGGGAGAGCAAGGCTTAAAACCTGAAAAGCATCACCATGAAGTAGCGCCAAGCCAGCATGAGCTGGGTATGAAATTCGACACACTTGTGACGATGGCTGACAATATGCAGCTTTATAAATATATCGTCCACAATGTTGCGCATGCTTACGGCAAGACGGCGACCTTTATGCCAAAGCCCGTTTGGAATGATAACGGCACAGGCATGCACGTCCATATGTCAATTTGGAAAGACGGCAAACCGACCTTTGCAGGGAATGAATATGCTGGCCTGTCAAAGAATTGTCTTTACTACATTGGCGGCATTATCAAACATGCCAAGGCATTGAACGCCCTGACGAACCCAACAACGAATAGCTATAAGCGTTTGGTACCCGGATTTGAAGCGCCTGTTATGCTCGCTTATTCTGCGCGTAACCGCTCGGCCTCTGTGCGGATTCCGTGGACAGCCTCGCCAAATGGTAAGCGCCTCGAAGTCCGCTTCCCAGATCCGTCGGCAAACCCGTATCTCTGTTACTCAGCCCTGCTTATGGCAGGCCTTGACGGGATTAAAAACAAAATCGATCCGGGCGACGCCATGGATAAAGATTTGTACGACTTGCCCCCCGCAGAAGCCGCGCAAATCCCGCAAGTCTGCGGCTCGCTCCGTGAAGCGCTCGAATCCCTTGATGCGGATCGTTCATTCCTTACAGCCGGAAATGTGTTTGATGATGACCAAATCGACGCCTATATTGAGATGAAAATGGAAGAGGTCCACCGCCTCGCCCTACATCCACATCCCGTCGAATTCGACATGTATTATAAGTGCTAATCAAAGCAATTTGCGCCTTACATAATCTATAAAGCCTCAATAAATGGGCACTCTTCGCCCAATTATTGAGACTGATGACGCAAAAGGCTTAGGCAGGTTAGAGTAGAAAACCGCTCCATTGGGGCGGTTTTTTTTGTGAGATAATCCGACTCCTTTTTCAGAATTTAATAAAACTTGAAAATATCTTTATAAATGCTATATGTATATTTTGATATGGAGAAAAGAATGTGCACTTTTGACGGATATAACGGCTCTTAACTTAATACATTTGTAAGTGAAAAATTTAATCGCCTACTTATTAGAAAATCCAATTGTGTTAACAGGTTCATTAGCTGCTATGCTGGCTATATGGGGTGTAATTTCTCAGAGACAAATTTCGAGACGTAAATCAACCTTTGACTACATTGGAAAACTTACTAATGATCCAGATTGGATATCTGCGGCAGATGAATTTGCTAAATGTGTCGAAAATGGTACTTTAGAAAGCTTAGCAAATTCAGGGATGCTAACATCACCAGAAGCTAGGAAAATTCAACTTCTCCTAAATAACTACGAAAATGTTTCCATCGGTATACAATACGGTATAATTGATTTTAAAATTATAAAAGATAACTGGCGTTCTAATATTAAATATCATTGGACAAAAGGTAACGCATTTATAGTCAAAATGCGTGAAAAAACAAAAACGCCAACACTATTCTGTGAATTCGAAAAATTACATCACTGGATAAATGATAATAAAAAACCAAGTTTTTTAATAAGAATACGATATCTTTTATTCTAAAAGACAGGCATTCTGATTGCCCTCACCCCGCCATCCCAACACACCGAACCGACTTAAACGCGTCAGACCCCCTTGGGAAAATCAAGGGCTGTTTAGACACG
>CALCKU010000015.1 GCA_937965735.1 uncultured Caulobacterales bacterium | reverse complement strand
CCAAAGCGGCGCTTACAGACCGCATTTACGAAACGCTTTCTGCCAATACTATGACCGATGACGTTCATATCCGCCTTATGGTGACACGTGGGCTACGCTCGACCCCCTATCAAGACCCGCGCGTTGTTATTGGGACTGCGACAATCGTAATAGCGCCCGAGTTTAAAAAACCAGCAAAAGAAACGGCGATCCGTCCACAAAAGCTATATACAGTATCGGTTCGAAGGGGCAGAGCCGATGTCCAAGACCCGGGCCTAAACTCACATTCAAAAATTAATTGTGTTACGGCCTGTATTCAAGCGATTGAAGCGGGTGCAGATGAAGGCCTAATGCTGGATCCGCAAGGTTTCGTTGCGACATGTAACTCAACGCATTTCTTTATTGTTCGGAAAGGCGAGGTGTGGACATCCAGCGGGGATTATTGCTTGGGCGGGATAACGCGCGGTAAAATTATCGAAATTTGTAAAGCGAATAAGATTCCTGTCTATGAAAAGAATTTCCCACTGGCTAAATGTTACGGCGCGGATGAAGCCTTTACGACAGGCACATTTGCAGGACTGGCCCCCGTTGGCACCATTGATGGGCGCGTGATTGGTCGTGGCAGGCGTGGCCCTATGGTCGAGCGCCTGCAAGGTCTTTACCGAGACCTTATTCTTAATGGGAATAGGGCATGATGGGGCCAAAATCTCTTGAGGCCAAATTTACATATATAATGCCGTTAGAATGAGTGTTCCGATTTGCATGTGGTCAGGGCCAAGAAACCTCTCAACGGCGATGATGCGCAGCTTTGGCGCTCGCGCAGATTGCACGGTATGGGACGAGCCGTTTTTTGCCCCTTTTCTCAGGGCGACAGGGAAGGCCCATCCGGGGCGGGAAGAAACGCTAAGGCGCCATGAAACCGATCCAGAGCGTGTCGCCCGCCTTTGCCAAAAAGGAGTTGCAACAGATTATCATTTCCAGAAACATATGCCACATCACATGATCGCGACATTTCCACTTGAATGGACACAGGGTGCTAAACATTTTTTTCTTATCCGCGATCCGCAACGTGTCATTGCCTCTTACATAAAAGGTCGGACAGAGTTTGATCTGGACGATCTAGGCTTTGCCCCGCAAACGCGATTATTTGAGTATTTAACGGCGCAAGACGGGAAACCACCGCCTGTTATCAAAAGTCTAGACATTTTAAACAATCCAAAACGCGCTTTAACGCGCCTCTGTGAAGCCTTGGATATAGGCTTTGATTCCAATATGCTGTCTTGGGCGGCAGGCCCGCGTCCAGAAGACGGCGCATGGGCACCCTATTGGTACCAATCGGTTGAGGCCTCAACAGGGTTTAGCGCTGTTCCTAAAACACAGGTTGAATTGCCGCCTGCCTATCATGGTATTTTAGAAGCCTGCAACAAAGAGTATAGGATTTTAGACAAACACGCTTTGCGCTTTTAAACCCGTATAGTTTGTAAAAATACATATTTTTCGAAAACTGCGGAAACGGAAAAGAAGGGGTTTGTTATCAGGAGAATTCGCGCCATTGGCGTAAAGGTTAGTCACGCTCGCCCCGCGCTCATAGAGTTCCAAAGATAGGAGCCTTCTATGACGTTTAAAATTTTAAAACCTGCCTCAACTTTGAAATTATCGCTTGCGGGACTGTGTTTAGCTGCGTCTGTTTTGGTCTTTGCTCCGAACGCAGAAGCGGGGAATGCTTGTGCATGCGGGACGACTGTAACCCCGCAACGGTTCGAAGGGGTTACTGTGTACCGCGGCCCAGCTACGGCCTATGATTACAAGCGCTCGGAACGCAAACGCATGCATGAAGAACGTCTACAGCGTGCCGATAAAGCGCGCCAAGCCAAGATCCGCTCTAAAGCGAGACAAAACGCAAAACTTGACCGAATCGAAACAAAGGTTGACGCTCTGTCTCAGAAATCCACGAAAAGCACGCGTAATACGGGCCGTTTTGGGCGCTCATATAGAGGCAATTCACGCTTTTTTGGCCGTAACGGATTTATTGGTAATTCAAATTTTTCTGGTGCGACAATACCTTTAGGCCGTAAATTTGCTCGGCGTCCGATAAGGCCTCAGCACTCTGCTAAATACGCGCCCAAACAACATTAGCGTAAACGCGAATGCCATAAGATTTGATTTAAGATTTTACATGCACATTACGGCTATGCATTGCCGCAGGGACAGTCTTGGCCACGTTTAGCGGTGGCTATTACCCTGCACCGCCTAGCATGTTATAAAGTGCGCGAACGAGATATCCGTTTAGCCATTGTATCAGCAAAAGCGCGATGATCGGCGATAGGTCAAGGCCGCCAATTGCGGGGACAACTCTTCGAATAGGGTCTAAGATTGGACGGACAATCGCTTTCACGGTGTTATAAAATTGTGCCATTAGTGGGTTGCGTAAATTGACAATATTAAAAGCAATTAACCAGCTAAAAATCACTTCGATAAAAATCAATAAAACAAGAAAGCTTAGGACGGGGCTAACAAAATAAACTAAAATGGATTGCAGTAGATTCATTGGGTTTCCTTTTAAGGCGTTCCTATAGGGCGTGGTGCTTTAGAAAAGCTCACTTTAGAGCATATTTCTTAAGCCTGTGTTTGACTACGGCAGAAAGCCGTAAATGTAACTCTGTCCTTAATCGCGAGCGGGCGTTTAGCCAAGTCTTATTTAATTCAGTTTCGTTTCGTCAAGACCAGACTGAGCCAGACTCATATAGCGCTTAAGCTTTAAAGACGAATAAAGGAGAAATGGGATACGCTTAACCCCGTGCTTGGATTTCAAACTTATACACCAAAATCACAGATAACCTCAGCCCTACAGACTATAAGGCCAAAATAAGGCAGGATTTTGCCCTAACTTCGCCTTAACTCAGGTGTAAACAGGCTTAGTTAATTATGACGTTTTAGAGCCGATTCGTTAAATTCAGCATCAGAAACTGGCTTAGGGCTCTAATCGTCTTCAATCACCTTTGGAGCCAATTATGTATCGTCACACAGGGTCTCGTCCTTCTTCTCATGTTTCTCGTACCCATGTTTCTAGTGCGCGCGCGCGCCAAAGTAATCCTGTCCTTCAAAAACAGCCGACACTTGAAAAACAATCTGCCCTAGAGACACATCACGCTCGCAATAATCATAATACGGATCATGCCGCGTCGCTCTTGAAGCGGACATCAAAGCCGTCTTATAAACGGGAACACATTTCAGAAACATCTGAGACAATAAAAGAGAAATATATGCCGACAATATACCTTGTTGATGATGATGAAAATATTCTAACCTCTGTATCCATGTATCTTGAGAATGAGGGATATAGAGTTCAGAAATTCCATGACGGGGTCAGCGCCTTAACAGCACTTAAAAACAGCCCGCCTGATCTGGCAGTGTTTGATGTAAAAATGCCGCGCATGGACGGGTTGGAGCTCTTGCGGCGTTTGCGTCAAACCTCGAATTTGCCCGTTATATTTTTGACCTCTAAAGATGATGAAATCGACGAGGCCATGGGTCTGAATATGGGCGCAGATGATTATATTACAAAACCGTTTTCACAGCGCCTATTAGGCGAGCGAATCAAAGCGATATTGCGCCGTGCCGCGCCACTGAATGCTGGTATCAGCCCCGCCTTGGCAGATGATCCCAATGTGATGCGGCGCGGGAGTCTCGTACTGGATGCAAATCGTCATGCCTGTACATGGAACGGTTCAATTGTGCGCTTAACAGTAACAGAATTTTTGATTTTAGAGAGCTTGGCCCGGCGCCCAGGTTTTGTTAAATCGCGCGACCAATTGATGGACGCGGCGTATGATGACCAAATCTATGTTGATGACCGTACAATTGACAGCCATATCAAACGCCTACGCAAAAAGTTCCGCAAGACGGACACAGCATTTGATGGTATCGAAACTCTGTATGGCGTTGGATATAAATATAAAGAAGCCTAAGCGCGATCGCCGTAAAGGCGTGCGCCGCGCTGGATTTTTCTCACGTCTTGTCCGTTTGATATTTTTATCAAACTTGGTCGGGCTTGTCGTGCTGATTATTGGGGCTTTAGCCACAAGTCGTTTTTCTCAAAGCTTGATTGACGCCAAGACTGAAGACTTGTCTGTCCATGCGACCCTTTTGACAACGCTAATGGGCGATACGGCATCTGGTGTTGGCGGCTTGTCAGATTTGGATCGCGAGGCGGCGATCAAGCTTTTACGCCGTGTCGACTTACCAGACCAATGGCGCATACGCTTGTTTGATAAAAGCGGGGCTTTAATCGCCGATAGCGCGCTTATGGACGGGTCAATCACAATAACAGAGCTGGCCCCACTCACGGTTCAATCAGACCCAAGCGCATCAAAATGGCCCGGGATCCAGACGGTGTTTTCCAGAATTAACACCACGCTTACAAAGACCGTGGCCCGTTTCGTTTCCGACTTACCGTGGCGTGTTCGAGAGCGTGAGCGTTTAAGACAGGATATGAAAGGCGATATACGCAAAGCATTTTTGGGCCAATCAGTATCAGGCGCGCGTTATGACGAATCTGACAATCTGATTGTTTCTGTTACTCAACCGATTCAACGCGTACAGACGGTTTTGGGCGCCGTGATTTTAGAATCTTCCGATGTAAGCCGTATTGTTGAAGCCGAGGGGCGCGCTCTTATACCGATCTTGGGGCTTGCCTTTTTGGCTTCGCTTTTGTCCTCTCTGGCGCTGACATTATTTATTGCTCGACCCATACGCAAATTGGCGCGGGCTGCCGAATATGTAACGCGGTCGAGTAAAAGGCGTGATGCAATCCCTGATCTCTCAAGTCGCCGCGACGAGATTGGCGACTTATCTCTTGTGATTACGAATATGACGAACGGGCTTTATGACCGTATTGATGATATTGCCAATTTCGCCGCCGATGTAGCCCATGAGATTAAAAACCCTTTGACCTCTTTGCGTTCGGCCTCTGAAACTTTACGGGTCGCAAAGAAGCCTGAACAAAGAGAGAAGCTCATTGATATTATCCAAAGTGATGTTCACCGTATGGATCGCTTGATTAGTGATATTTCAAAAGCGTCCAAAGTGGATGCTAGTTTGGCGCGGGAAACCGCAGAGATTGTTGATGTTCGCCTTATGTTGCGGGCGCTTGAAGACAATTACCAGCAAACCCGGCGGGATACGGGTGTGGAGGTTAAGTGTAAACTGGGTCTTGAAACTCGCTCAAAAGGTGAAACTGCGGGTGACGCCCCCCTTTATATTCGCGCTTTTGAGACACCCTTTGCGCAAGTCTTACGCAATCTTATTGATAATGCGATCACGTTTTCGCCAAAGGGCGGGACGGTCTGGTTAAGTGCTAAATCCGTTCAAGCTGTTGATACTTATAAAAACCCGTGCCCTAAAATTATGATTACTGTTGAAGATGAAGGGCCAGGGATTCCGCCAGACAATCTTGAAACTGTATTTGAGCGCTTTTATACTGAACGCCCTATTGGTGCCCAATTTGGCTCCCATTCGGGATTAGGCCTCGCGATTAGTCGTCAAATCGTTCAAGCGCATCGCGGAATAATTTATGCCGAAAATCGCAATAGGGTTGTAAACGCCTCAGGCGACAGTCGTTCTAAAGAAAGTGACGGAAAAAAAACCAGCCATGAAAAGCGTTCAATCGAAAAAATTGACCGTTCAGAAAGAGGCAAAGCGGAAACAGGCGCACGTTTTATCATCCTGTTGCCGCAACACACTTTATTATCATAAGCCAGATACATTTATTATCTAGTATGTGTATAACTAGATATGTTGGCTATAGTCTAACAAATCTATTTGAGGCGTGCTTTTTTGACCAAAGCCACCATGACTGAATTATTTTCAGTTTTATAGAATTTATAACTTTGCACATCTGAAAATTCTTGATTAAGTAAGATTCGAATTCTGTTGAAATGGACACGGATGTGATTGGTCTGGTAATTGTTACCCATGGGGATTTAGCGCTCGAGCTTCGACGCGCAATGGAACATGTGGTTGGCCCCCAAGAGTATGTTGAAACTGTCTGTATTGGCCCTGATGATGATATGGAGCGTCGACGCGATGACATTCGTAGTGCCGTTGACCGTATGAGCCAAAAAAACGGTGTCATTCTTCTATCGGATATGTTTGGCGGCACGCCCTCAAATCTGGCTATTTCTATGTTGGCTGAAAACCGGGTTGAAGTCTTGGCCGGTGTTAATTTACCTATGCTGATAAAACTTGCCGAAGCGCGTCGCACGGCGACATTAGCCGAAGCGGCTGAACGCGCCAAAGATGCGGGACGCCGCTATATCGCGATTGCTTCTGAAATTTTGGCCGGTAATGGCTAGTTGATTTGTGACACGTCCGCTTTCATAAAGGCCAAAGTCAAAACAATGCTCAAAACGAACATTTATACATTAATGCCTCTAACTTAATGTTCCAAACTGAATGATAAATGGTGTTCAAACCCAAACCGTAACCCTTTTAAACAAGCGTGGGTTACATGCGCGAGCCTCGGCCAAATTTGTGGCTTGCGTGGCGCAATTTGAAAGCGATATTGAAGTCACCAGCCATAATGAGGTCGGGAATGAAACCGTTATCGCCGATAGTATAATGGAGTTACTCATGCTGGGTTCCGCTTGTGGTGAGAAAATAACCATTTCTGCCACAGGTCAGGATGCTGAAGCGGCTTTGAAAGCGCTGATAGATTTGGTTGAAAACCGGTTTGGTGAAGAGGAATGAGACACAATTATGGATACATAATTTATGCTTTCAGTCTTCTAATAGGCCTAGTCGCCTGTCAGACAGATGGGGCCTTTCACCCCAAGAGTGTCTATCCACCCGATCCTTGGGTTAAGGGATATTCCAACCCTAATGATTGTCTCGGCGGTGAAAAACTCGCAGCTATTAATTTTGAATTGCCGCAATATCCCAAAAGGGCCTTTCGGTCTGGACGGCAAGGCTGGGTGATTATACGCTTGGACGTAAATGCAGAGGGCTTAACAGAGAATGTTGAAATTGAACGAGCTTTGCCCGATCAATATTTTGGCGGCCCATCACGTAAAGCGGTTCAAGATTGGACATTCCAGCCTCCAAAAACGGGCGCGTTAAGAAAATGCCGCGTCCTTATTCGCTATCATTTCGGGACTGTGTCTTTGGGGGGTTAAACGCTTAAACTAGAATTTACATTAAAGGTGTAAAAGGGCGCGTATTATATTTAACGTTACAGTTTATCGAACGATTGAGGGTGACGTTTAGATAAGCTGTAACGGCTTTAACCTTTTAAGAGACGATGTTTATGAAAAAAATCATGCCTATTATTATGTCTGGCGGCGCTGGAAGTCGACTTTGGCCCTTATCGCGCGCGGCACACCCTAAACAGCTCCTGCCACTCGTAACGGATAAAACCATGATTCAAGAAACCGTTATTCGCTTATCAGGTGACCGGTTTTTACCGCCTGTATTTATTTGTAATGCGGCGCATGCAGAGGACATTAAAGCGCAAATGGCAGCATTGGGACGTGAAATTGGGGCCATTATTGTTGAACCCTTTGGTCGAAATACGGCCCCTTGTGCCGTTGCCGCGGCTTTACATGCCGCGCACTATTCAGAGGATCCATCTGGTGAAAAGACGCCGCCTCCTCTGGCTCTGCTCTTGCCAGCTGATCACCATGTCAAGAAACCAGAGGCGTTTGTAAAAGCGATTGAACAGGCCGTCCCTGCGGCTGAATCTGGGCATCTTGTGACCTTTGGTATTGCGCCAAATGCGCCTGAAACGGGATATGGGTATATTGAAAAAGGTGAACGTTTGGACGCGCAGGCCAGCCATGTAAAAGCGTTCCACGAAAAACCTGATCTTGAACGGGCCCAGAAATATTTTCAGGCCTATTTAGACACAGGGAATTTCGCGTGGAATGCAGGCATATTCCTATTTGCGCCCGGTACATTGCTCAATGAAATGGCCCAATATGCTCCCGAGATTTTTAAACAGGCGAGTCGAGCTTTCGAAACCGCAGAAACCATAAACGATGTTCTGCATTTAGGACGCGAAGCCTTTGAAGTGTGTCCGTCTGAGTCCATTGACTACGCCGTTATGGAGCCGACAAAAAAAGCTGCAATCGTTCTCGCAGATATTGGCTGGACTGATATAGGGTCTTTTGCAGCCCTGCACGAAGAGCTTAAAACAGGCGAAGACGATAATGCCGTTAAAGGCGATGTCTTGATGCATAATAGCCGCAATTGTCTGGTGCAAACGGACGGCCCAATAGTGGCTGTTGTGGGCGTTGAAGGCCTTAGCATTATTGTCAAAGACGATAAAATCTTGATAAGCGCCATTGACGCGTCCCAAGACGTGAAAGCGATTGTAACACAGTTAAAATCTGCGGGTCGGTCAAACGATTTATAAGGGGCTTTGTGGGTCGCTAAATTGCGATAATTAAGATGTTTTAGGCTCGTTTGATAAAAAGAACGATTGTTTTTTATATAGTTTATTGAAATTTCAGCTCAAACCGCTTATGTCCGCTTTGACTTTGAATATTGGACAGATTTATGACCGCCCTGAACCCCAAACCCAACCCGAATGCCCCCACAGAAGAGACCGTTCTAAATGTAGAGCATTATACGGACCGTTTATTTTCTTTTGAAATTAGCCGACCCCCAAGTTTTCGGTTTCGTTCAGGCGAATTTATAATGATTGGCTTACCCAAGCGTGAGACTGAAAAACGTCCGATCATGCGAGCTTATTCGATTGCCAGTCCGGCTTGGGATGAAAAAATCGAATTTTTCTCGATTAAAGTGCCAGATGGCCCGTTGACTTCACGTTTGCAGAAAATTGAAAAAGGGGACACAGTTTTATTAGGCCGTAAGCCTGTGGGGACTTTGGTTCTTGATGCGCTTTTACCCGGTAAGCGCCTCTACATGTTTTCAACAGGCACAGGCATTGCGCCATTTGCCAGTCTGATCCGTGACCCTGAAACCTATGAACGCTTTGACCAAGTTATCTTAACGCATACGTGTCGGCAAAAAGCAGAGTTGTCTTATGGTTTACGTTTAGTCGAAAGCTTAAAAGATGATCCGCTTGTTGGTGATATGATCGGTGATAAGCTTTTACATGTCACGTCCCTAACGCGCGAAGAATATCCGCTTAAAGGGCGTATCACGACCTTATTAGAAACAGGGGCTTTGTTTGAAAACTCAGGCACGCCGCCGCTCAACCCGAAAGAAGACCGCGTGATGATTTGCGGCTCTATGGATATGATTAATGATACGAAAGCATTGGTTGAAGGCTTTGGCTTGACCGAAGGCTCTAATTCATCACCCGCTGAGTTCGTGGTTGAAAAATCTTTTGTCGGCTAGGGTGCGCGTTTAGAGCCTTTCAGGACTTTATTTGGGAATTTACTGTGTCGGAGAATCCGAAAATTCTCCGAGTGAGAGTAGGGATAATCGAATGCCAATACCCGATCCATCACCAACTACGCCGAGGTCATTACGGTTCTGATAATAGAAGATTTCAAAACGCGTACATTCATCGTCATAAATCAGACCCAGATTTTCGCGACGTGTGATATTGAGGTTTAAGTCGCGGGTTGCGGTATAGCGTGTGCTCCAATGATCAAATAATTTCAAACTGACGGAACCTGACAATTCTTCGCTCGGCGCAAAGGGTGTGTCCAAGACTTGGGATGAAATCGTGTCCAATTTATAATATCGGGCCTGAGCGCCAAAACGCCCAGTATTATAATTTGCGCTTGAGTCGATACGGCGAAACTTGCCGGCATCATCATCAAAACGAACGCGTGTGGTTGTTGAGAAATTACCGCCTAGGTCTAATTCAAACACACCGATAATATCCGTGCGCTTGCCTTCAAGACCCGAGCCGTTTTGAAAGTCGGTTTTTGTGTTACTGACATAACTTTGTCCAATAAAGAATTGGGCGCGGTTTTGATTCCAATCGGCAATAAAATTCGCCCCTATATCAGCTCTGAACCCCTCTTGCCAAAAATCATAGCCTGTGGATTTATTATCAGCCCAGAACAGAGCGTAATCGAGATCAATATCTTGACTGTCTTGTAAAAGCGAATTGGCTGTGCTGGTGGGATTGAAGTTAAACCGGTCAACTTTCCCGTCGCCAAAGCTTTGTGTGACCTTGACCCGAGGCTCAATGATGAAATCTATATTTTGCCCTGTTTTGATAAAGGGCCAACGCACATCCGCACCAACTTGCCCGACATTGCGTGAAAAATCAGAGGAGTCCTGTCCCTCGGCTTTAATCTCGACATAATCATAACGGGCATTCGCAAAGGGTTTTACCTCAACCCCTTGAGGCGCAATCATGGTCTTACTCCAATCTAAGCCGCCTGTTGCCCGCACGTAATCCGTTCCGATATCACGGGTCAATGCCGTCGCATCTACAAATGTTTTAAGGCGTCCGCCAATCAAAGGCTCTTTAAAATAACGTTCAAACGCAATGTGCGGCGCAATAATTGGGAGTGTCCGATCATTTTCACTGGATAAAGTAAATGTGCCTGAATTCGAGTCTTCAAAGATTTGAGTGCGTAAACTTTGATAGCCGTAAGTGCTGGTGGAAAAACGAAAATCTTCATTCTGGCCAATAACAAACGCTTGGGAAACTAAACGGCGGCTTGCGGCTTCGTAGAGCCCAAACCGTTCTGGCCGCTCGTTTAAATTATAGCGGTCAAGATAAAGATCGTCAGAAGCCGCTTGTACGCCAAAACCCCATTGCCAGTTTTTATTTATATCAAACAGACCATTCCCAAAGACATGCGAGCGCAAGCGTTTCCCATTCGGAACATTTGTTGAATTGGTGAACAAAGCTGGATTTGAAAACGCATTCCCGTCTCTGTCAAACCAGCTGGCATAGGTCAGGCTACCGTTCACATTGATCTCGCCTGAATAGAATAAGCGGCGATAATCGACTTCGAGTAAAGGCGTTACGCCTGTATAGACATGCGGAGTGACCGTTAGATTGGAATAATCATCCAATGCCCAGAAATAGGGTGTCTGAATTTCAACACCGCGCGCGCGCGAAACACCGCCAAATGGGGTCAGCCAACCACTGGCTCGACCTGCGCTTGGGTCGGGATGTGAAAGATAGGGCGTGTACAGTAATGGAATGCCTTTAAATTCGACGACGGCGTCACGGTAAAAAATCGTATTCTTATCTGGGTTTTGCGTCACCTTGCGGGCGCGAATACGCCATGTCGGTTTATCGACGGAACCGTCTTCATTCTTACAGGCTTCGCAGGCTGTATAATAGGCATTATAAAGCTCAATCCCGCCCTCTGCTTTTTGACGGCTGACAAAGCGCGCGGCTAAAACGCCGCCTTCCGGGAAACGCGCCACAAAGTCAGAGGCAGTTCCCGCTTCTAATGTATCTGATAGCTCTAACGTATCGGCATATTGTGTGGCCCCTAGACCGTCCACCAGAACAACATTGCCTTTGGCAATTACGCCGCCCGTTTCCATATCGTATAAGACCTGATCGGCGCGTAATGTGCGGTCTTGGTAGCGTCCCTCAACTTCACCTTTTGCGGTTAAAAGGCCGCTCTCTTGATTGTCAATCAGCTCATCCGCTTCAAGATAAATGATGTCTGGATCATAAAACGGACTGTTTTCGGGCAGGTTCACAGGACGATTGGTTCCAACCGCTGTTGGGACTTGAGCCCGAGCAGATTGGGCATGCGCAGAGATTGCCGTTAAGGGCAAAGTGAAAAGACTCGCCGTTAAAATTGTTGATTTTAAAAGTACGGATTTCAATACACAATCAAGGGCGCGCATAGAAACACGGTGTGAAACCTTATGCGAAGCACTCTGGGCACGTTTCAACGTCATTTGGGTCAAAATGTATCCTTACTCATTTTACACACTCTGTGCTTTGTTTTCCAAGGCGCTAAGCTTCCGCAAGCCTATAACTGGCCCGTAAACGCACGCATTGTCATGCCGTGCGCGAGAGCGCACAAGATTGAATAGCTAAAGGGAGCGGTTAGGTCTACGCCTTATACCATATTCTTTTTATCGTTTTGACGTTAAACATTTAATCCGATGCCCTAAATCAATCAAAACCCGGAAATCAAAAACGTTCTTAACCCAAAGCTTGCTGGACCCAGAGCCTGCCGGGCTTACGGTGGGTAGCCGTTCCACGGTTTCACAGTTTTCATCACCAATGCGCTTTGAATGCGTGCGACATGGGGGAGGGCGGCGAGTGTGCGGCGATAAAGCCGTTCATAATCGCGTGTATTCGGGGCGGCGACTTTGATTAAATAATCTGCTGTCCCTGTCATTAAATGACACTCTAAGACTTCGGCACTGGCAAGAGCGGCCTTTTCAAACGCCGCCAAGGCGGTTTCTGTTTGGCTCTCAAGCGAGACTTCAACATAAAAGGTCATGGTAAAGCCTAAAGCCTCGCCGTTTAGTCGTGCGCTATAGCGCGCAATCACGCCTTTCGTTTCCAATATACCAATCCGCCGATGACACGCCGAAAGGGACAGGCCGACTCTATCGGCGGTTTCAGAAATAGGTCGCCTGCAATTCTCTTGTAAGGCCCGTAGTATTTTCTTGTCAATTTCATCAATCATAGGAAATATTCCGTATTTATTCGATATATATTGTAAATACTCCTAAACAATCTTGAAAAACAAGAACGTTTCGTAAGTGTTTTCAACTTTATTCCGATACATGTTGGATATGAGAGTGACCCATATTGTCTGGAGGCTTATATGCTTATTGGCGTACCCAAAGAAATTAAAAACCATGAATACCGTGTCGGCTTAACCCCTGAATCGGTTGCTGAACTGGTTCAATTTGATCAGAAAGTTCTCATTGAAACGGGGGCTGGCCTTGGTATTGGCGCTTCAGATGAAGCTTATAGGGCGGCAGGGGCGGAAATTGTCACAACGGCGTCTGAGATTTTTAAACGCGCAGAGATGATTATCAAAGTCAAAGAGCCACAAGCGGTTGAACGCGCTATGCTAAGACATGGGCAAATTCTTTATACTTATCTTCATTTGGCCCCAGATCTCGAACAGACCCAAGATTTAATTCAATCGGGCGCTGTGTGTATCGCTTATGAAACCGTTACAGACGACCACGGGGATTTACCCCTGCTCAAACCCATGAGCCAAGTGGCGGGGCGTTTGGCGATTCAAGTCGGCGCAAAAGCCCTACAGAAAGACGGCGGCGGACGCGGTGTTTTGCTGGGGGGTGTACCCGGCGTGGCCCCCGCTAAAGTGATTATTATTGGCGGCGGCGATGTCGGCTTTAATGCCGCTCAAATGGCGGTCGGCATGCAAGCGGATGTTACGATATTAGAGCGCAGTAATGAAGTGATGGAGCAATTGTCGTATTATTTTGGCTCTAAAGCTAAGGTTATTCGCTCAACGCCCGCCGTTTTATCGGAACTGTTGAAAACAGCCGATATGGTTGTTGGGGCCGTGCTTATACCAGGGGCTGCCGCTCCGAAACTGGTGACACGCGATATGCTCCCGACTATGCTAGACGGGTCTGTGCTTGTGGATGTTGCGATTGACCAAGGCGGATGTTTTGAAACGTCAAAAGCGACAACACATGCGGATCCAACCTATAGTCTTGACGGGGTTGTCCATTATTGCGTTGCCAATATGCCCGGCGCTGTCGCGCGGACATCGACTTATGCCCTTAACGCGGCGACTTTGAGTCACGCCAAAAATATTGCAAGACTGGGTTGGAAAGACGCGTTAAGGCGCGACCCGCACCTGCTTAACGGTTTGAATGTTTGCGAAGGCAAAGTGACCTATGCGGCTGTTGGCGAGGCTCTGGGGCTTGCAACTGTAGATCCACAGAGCGTTTTATAGGCGCTCTAATTTGCCAATTTTACAAGACCTCAACCCGTCTCTGAGCGTTTGGGCGTGCTTAAAACCTATATCTTTATTTACATTTGGAAATAAAAATATAGGTTAAACGCAAAAGGAGAATTGTGTGGGTTTGCACGTTTTGAGGTTGAGCATCGTTTCTTTCTTTTTAAGCGGGCTACTGTGCCTGCAAGCCATCGCTTCCTCGCCCCCGCCAGAAGCGTTTGGTCAACTCCCTAACTTTTATGATGCGAGCTTGTCGCCTGACGGTCAAAAAATTGCCGTGATCGTTAATCTTCGCGGGGATTACTATATCCGCGTTTTGAAAACGAAAGGTAAGTTCGATAAGCCCATACTCGTCAAACTTAATAAAGGTGTTAAACCCCTTTGGATTAAATGGGCCAATAATGAACAAGTTCTGACGGCTTTTTGGCAAAGCGAGACCTTACAGAGAACAAAGTTAAAAACAGGCTATATCTATACTTATAATTATGAATCGAAAAAGGGCAAAATTTTGGTTCGTCCTGATCGTGACTTATTCCGTCAGTTCAACCATATTGTTGTTGATTGGCTAGAAGATGATCCCGATCATATTCTCATGGCCTATTCAGATGTGTCCCAATTAAAAAGTCCTGACCTTTATAAAGTTCATGTCGTAACGGGCCATGATGAGCGGGTTCAAAGAAGCCTTCGCGATACACAATATTGGCTGACTGACCATCGCGGGACGCCCCGCGTGGCCTATGGTCAAAGAGATGACGCGGTCGGTACGAAAGTGATGCGCATAAGACGTTCTGACTCGAGTCAATGGGAAGAGGCCTCTGACTTTCCAGGATTAAATGCAGACAGTCAGGTTTTCGGGTTTACATCGAATTTAGATGAAATGGTCATTGGCAATTATGCAGGTAAAGAGACTTTAGGGCTTTATGTTTATGATCTGAAAACACGGTCTATAGGACGAAAAATTTATCACAATGACACATATGATGTCAGTGGTATTGTCCTGAGCGCCAATGGTGAAGATATTGTCGGCGCGCGTTTTGTTGGGGATACGAATGAAACGGTTTTATTAGATGGCAAGCGCGGATTAATCGGAGAAATGGAGCAAAAGTTTCCCGGTTATCAAATTGATTATGTAGATATGTCACAAAACGGGGATAGTCTTTTGTTTCGCCTATCAAGTCCTTATGATCCTGGCTCTCTCATGTTCGTTGAACGCGGGCACTCTCCAGAGTCTTTAGGGGCCTATTATGACGACTTAGATTCGAACGATCTCGGGGACGTTATCGCTTTGAAATATACGGCTCGTGACGGACAAAAAATTCCAGCCTATGTCACAATTCCACCAATGATCCGGTCAACGGCAGACTTAAAGAAAATCCCATTTATCGTCTTACCGCATGGCGGGCCTTACGCACGCGATAATAAGCGTTTCGATTATTTTGCACAGTTTTTCGTCAGTCGGGGTTATGGTGTTCTACAAATGAACTTCCGAGGCTCTGAGGGTTACGGAAAATCCTTTAAGAGTGCAGGTCGTAAAAACTGGGTTGTTATGCAAGAAGATGTCGAAGACGGCGCGCGTTTTTTAATTGATAAAGGATATGCCGATCCAAACCGCTTATGTATTGCAGGGTGGTCATTTGGTGGATATGCCGCGCTATTAGGTGCCGCCAAACAGGGTGACCTTTATAAATGCGCAATTTCCATGGCGGGGTTAACGGACATACCCAGCTTTGTTTCAAACCGTAAACGATATCAATTTGGACGCTCTGCGTCGAAAAAATTCGTCTTAAACGGCTTTGAAAGCAAAGATGACATTAAAGAAAACTCGCCTTACAGAATTGCTGAAGATATAACAATACCGCTCTTTTTGGCCCACGGGGAAGATGACCAAGCCGTCTATTTTACACAGTACAAAAAGATGAAATCAGCCCTCAAGAAAAGCCCTGCAAACGTGACTTATATGCCGTTTAAGGATGGCGATCATTATTTATCTGACCAAGCGAACCGCGTGAAGTTTTTCAGAGGTCTCGACCGCTTCTTAATGGAAGTAAACGGTAAAAGTGAATTTGCGCGCTAGCGCCAAAGGTTAACTGCGAAAGACAGTGTCATTGGGCTTTTGTGAATTTTATCGCTTCCGCATTGCCTTTAAACCTTCGTTTCTAATTCTTATTTTGGTCTCACGCGCCCGTTCAAAACGGAATGTTTCTAGGGTTTGCTTTCTGCATCTCTTGTTAAAACATAACGGATGGTTTCTGAATAGGTTTCGCCAACCCTCAAAGTGATGGCTGGGAAATTGGCTTGATTAACGGCGTCGGGGAAAAACTGCGGCTCAATTGCAAGACCTGAACGGGCCTGATAGCGCGCGCCTGATTTACCACTATGCGGCGGGATAAAGTCACCTGTGTAAATTTGCAGGCCTGGTAATGTGCTGTCGATCTCAAGACTAAGGCTACCCTGTTTTAAGCAGGCAATTTTTTGTAATTTAGCCTTAATCGTACCACTCTGCGGTGTTACGGGGCGAACAACAAAATTATGGTCAATGACATTTGTGTTCAGAGCTCGATTTTGCCTGAAATCAAACTTTGTATCTTTTACAGGGGCGTGATGACCGAGGGGTATATGGTCTTCATCCGTTGGTGTGTATGTCTCTGCATGTATTTGCAGATAATGATCTGAAATATTGAGTGGAGCCTGTGCGACTCTATCCGACTCTAAAGCCAGATTAAAATAGCTGTGATGGGATGGATTACAGAGGGTCTCGGCATCCGTGCGCGCCTTTATGTCCAAGGTTAAAGTCTTTGCTGTTAAGGTAAACTGATACGCTATATCAAGATTTCCGGGGAAACCGTTCGTGCCGTCTGGACTCAGATGTCTGAGAATTAAGGTCTCGCCTTGGTGATCCCCTTCAATTGTGGTTTTTTGAATTTCGGCTTTCCAGATTTGATGCTCGAACCCATTCGGTCCGCTATGTAAATTATGAAAACCATCATTTTGAGGCAATTTATATGTGTGCCCGTTTAAATTAAAAGCCGCTGTAGAGATTCGATTGGCGACACGCCCTATTGCCGTGCCAAAATAGGCAGGATTTGTTAGATAGGGTTCAAGTGTATCATAGCCTAAAACACAGTCTCGTCCATCTGGCCCGCGCAACGATTGTAATATGGCCCCATATGTTAAAACCGTGGCAGACAGGCTTGCGCCTTGGGTTGAACGCTTCGTCTGCACATCATTAAGCCGTAAATCATAAGCGTAAATCGCTTCCCCTGTTGGTAAATACCCAAAAATTCGGCGCGTGATTGTCATTACATCGCTATATGCAGAGGCTCGCTAGGGCGCAAGTGCTTGCGCTTAATTTCAATTCCACACATAATAGCGAAAATTAAATGGGATTGATAGAATGAATGAACGCTCACTTACAAAAGACGATACGACGAAAACGGCTCAAACGCGCACATCACAAGGTAAGACTGATGGCGCAATGAATAATGTATCCGCAGGCTTTAATATTCCTGACCCGACAGAGAGCGTCAGTGTTAAAGGCACGGTTACGGATATAGAGTGGAATTTACGATGTGAATTGGCGGCGACTTACCGCCTTTGCGCTTTACACGGATGGTCGGATTTGGTGTTTACCCATATATCTCTGCGACTACCAGATGAAAACGGAGAAGAACGATTTCTTATTAATCCCTACGGTGTGATGTTTGACGAAATGACGGCATCATCCCTCGTGAAAATTGATATGAACGGGAACATTTGCCAAGAGACGCCCTATTTTATTAA
>CALCKU010000014.1 GCA_937965735.1 uncultured Caulobacterales bacterium | reverse complement strand
AGACAGACCCGCCTCTACCCCAGTGTTTGCCCCCCTATCTTTACCGCCATTTTTTTGACCGTCATTTTTTTGACCGTCATTTTTTTGGGTGTCTTCTCGAGTCTCTTTCTCAGAGTCTGTTCTAGTGTCCTTTTTACCACTGGTTTGCACGGCTTCGGGACTTTGGCTTTCAGCTGTTTGTGTTGTGGGCACTTGTGTTTTTGCCTCTTTCGTCAAGGCTCCAATCACAGCACCCGAACTTCTTTTGTTTTCAGAACGGGTCTTGATTTCAGATTTTTTTGGGTTTTGAGAATTTTCCATATTTTCAAGACCTTTGGTATCTATCACTTTTGAATTTTCACGGGTTTGTGACCAAGTTGAAGCCGCGTTGGAATCCCGAGATTTGTCTAAATCAGACTGTAAAGCCTTATCGTTGTCCAAACTATTTTTACGGGAAGTCCCCATTTGATTGTCTTTTTCTAACCCGTTTTGAAGGGTGATCTGCGTTTCTATGATCTCTTGAAAAATATCGCGTAACAGGCGATCCCCGTACATAAAAGTTTCTGGGTCCGCTTTAACAATTAAGGCGGCAGTCCCGTTTTCAGAAGTGATGTTTTGCGTGTTTTCGAGGGCTTCGAGCCGTTTCATCAGCGCTAAGGCGTCTGCGTCACCCAATAGGTTTGTTTTTTCAAGTGGGTTCGTTTTTATAAGCGCACGGGTCTGTTTTAAATCATTTTGCAGGCGGTCCAATCGCGCCGCTTGGCTTTGCGTGTCTTGTGATAAGGTTTGCATTTGCGCGTCAACACCCGTCATGTCTGCAACAGGCTTTAATTTTGGCAGCAAAATATAACTCAAGCCGAATCCACCCGCCGCGCCAAAAATCGCCGCCAAAATTGTTGCCGTAAACAGGGATTTCACCCCGATTCCTTTCGGAGGCGACGTTTTCAAAGGGGGGAGAATTTCAGCTTCAATGTAATCGTCTTCAAAATCAGAATTAGGCTCGGCGGCAGTATCCGCGCTATCGGTCTCTCTATCAGAGTTCAACAGGGGTTCTGTCTCTAAGGTCTGTTCCGCTTCAACAGTGTCTATGGGTGAGTCGTCATTATTATTAACGTCATTGCTATCAGCGTCAGAACGATCATTTGGGTCATGTATCATAATCCCTTGTACCGCGCCTAAAGCCTATCAATCAAGCGCTTAAGCAGGTTAGCACTGCATCCTCTGTAGGGGCGCTCGCTATATATCGTGATTTCGCCTTTAACACGCCCAATGCTGCATCCGTATTTTTACTTATTGATATGAGCGTTACATGTCCAATATCGAGTCTAAGTGAACCTAAGGTTTGTGCGGCTAAAGGCGAGTAAAGTAAAATATCCGTAACAGGCTTCAGATCAATCTCTGGCATTTTTTTAACCGGATAAGAAAAATAATAGAGATCCCGCCGCGCGCAATATCCGTGCTGATTTAAAATCCCAACAATATCGCCGCGAACATGCCGCCCTGCGCAATGGATAATCGGTTGCGACTTGGAAAAATTCTGTTCAACAATTTTGGGAATTGACCGAGCTGTCCCTTCGGCCTGAATAACGTCAATAAAGCCGTTTTCGACGGCATGATGGGCGGATGCGGCCCCGACTGTGATAATCTGATAATCGCGGCTTTTGAAAAGTTTACAAAATGCATCAATTCCGTTTTTTGAGGTAAACACTAAAATAGAATTTTTTTCAGGGCATTTAGGCAGACGGTTCGGCGGCCCAATCGTCAAGAGCGGCGCTATACACGCCTTATGTCCCATGCCCTCAATACGCCTAGCGGTCTGTATGGCCCATGGGCGCGTACGGGTAATCCAAACATTTTTTTGCGTATTCGTCATATTTTTAAAATATCAGTATCCGTTCCAAAACCCTTATGACGCGTACAAGACTTATTCTTGGCTCAAAATTTATTATGCCCGCCATGCCTACTTTATCCAGTCATGCCTATTGATCCTGCTTGGCCTATATATCCCGCTTGGACTACATATCCCAAAGCACCCGATCACCAATCTCGGCTTTTAAATCGGTTCCTAATGACAAACCTAAATCAAAAGCCGCTTCAAATGACGGGCATTGAATCTGTGCCTGTCGTTTAAATATATCACGGCCATCCTTTGAAAACACCGCCCCGCGAAACGTTAACTGGCTGCCCCGCTTTGAAGTCGTGTCTTTTACGGTCATATCTGCGAAAGTCATATCTGTGTCAAACTCCGCTAAAGCCGCAATAGGGGTTTTACAAGACCCGTCGAGTGCCATTAAAAACGCCCGTTCTGCAATAACTGCCCAATGCGTTTTGGAGTGATCAAGCGGGGTCAATATGGTCTTTGCGAGACGATCCTCTCTTCGACACTCAATGCCTATTGCCCCTTGTGCAGGCGCGGGTAACATTATGTCGGTTGAAATCGCCTCTGTAATAACCGTCGATTGCTTTAGACGATTTAGACCCGCGCAAGCCAAGAATGTCGCGTCACAATCGCCGCGCTCCAATTTTTCTAGACGGGTTCCGACATTTCCCCGCAAGAGGGTAAAGCGTATATCGGGCCTGAGCGATAAAAGCTGTGCCCGCCTTCGAATAGACGCGGTTCCCACGGTTGCCCCTTGCGGCAAATCCATCAATGTCTTTACGCGGTTTGAAATAAAGGCATCGCGCGGGTCTTCACGCTGTAAAATCGCACTTATCATCAATTCTGGTTGGCTTTGCGTGGGGACATCTTTCATGGAATGGACGGCGAAATCTATATCACCATCAATCAAAGCCGTTTCCAGCTCTTTCGTAAACAAGCCTTTACCGCCAAATTCTGACAAATTGCCCTGCAAACGATCCCCTGTCGTCTTGTAAATCTTAATCGGAAATTTTTGTACGTCTGATTGATGGGCTTTCATCAAAAGCGATTGCACAAGACGGGCTTGGTACAAGGCGAGCGGCGAGCCACGCGTTCCGATTGTTAGCGAGCGCTCACTCTCAATAATATCTATTTCAGTCATATTGACTTCACTTCTTCATGTCTACGCGACGTCACGCGCCCTGTAATACGCGGTTCCAGATTGGGAATAGCCCGATATTGCATCCCAACCCATCTCGCGCTACGAGCCTGTTATGACGCTTACACCCCAAATTCCACCGCCCCGCAATCAGCATGACATAGCGCGTTTTGAACCCACAACACAAGACGCCGTAATCCTCGGGATTGAATCGAGCTGTGATGAAACCGCCGCCGCTGTTTTACGGCGTACAAAGACGGGGGCAATCCACTTATTGTCTTCGATTATCGCAAGCCAAGACAAACACCACCGCCCATTTGGCGGTGTTGTCCCCGAAATTGCCGCGCGCGCACATTTGTCAGTTATCGAAACGATTATAGAGCGCGCCGTAACCGAAGCCAAAATTGAGTATTCAGACCTCTCAGCGATTGCGGCCACATCTGGCCCAGGCCTAATTGGCGGTGTGATTACAGGTCTGTTAAGTGCGAAGGGTTTGGCGCTATCCCTTAATATTCCCTTGATTGCTGTCAATCATCTAGAAGGACATGCTTTATCCCCAAACCTGTCTGCGCCCTGCCCATTTCCATACCTGCTTTTACTGGTTTCAGGCGGACATACTCAGCTTTTATCCGTAAGCGGCATTGGCCAATATACCAAACTCGGCAGCACGGTTGATGACGCGGCAGGCGAGGCTTTCGATAAATCGGCGAAAGTCATGGGGCTAGGATTTCCCGGCGGCCCAAAAATTGAACAAATGGCCAAGTCAGGGCGTCCAGATGCGTTTGACCTCCCGCGGCCTTTTTATAAAAAAGAGCATGCTAATTTCTCCTTTTCGGGTCTAAAGACTGCCGTTGCCCGGGCTTATGAACGGTCTGATAAATCGGATACCGCTCGGGCTGATCTTTCCGCCAGTTTTCAACAAACCATCTGTGACGTTCTTAAAGACCGTACAAAAACAGCGATGCATCTCTTTAAACAACAGCTTAATTCTACAGAGTCTGAGATTGCGCCGTACCGGTTTGTCGTTGCTGGCGGCGTTGCGGCGAATAAAGCCATACGCGAAGCCCTCGACCAACTCTGCCAAGAGGAAGGGTTTAACCTCATGGCACCGCCCCTCAAATTTTGTACCGATAATGCCGCTATGATTGCGCTTGCGGGGGCGGAACGACTCGCACTCGGGCACACGGACAGTCTGGATGTTAAAGCCAGACCCCGCTGGCCTTTAGATACATTTGCCGCACACAATAATCCCAGTAGCGGGTCTGGTAAAAACGGCCCAAAATCTTAAGGTTTTATGCCCCTATTCCCGCATTCAAATATGCCCGCATTCAAAGATTTCATTCTCTAAAGGACGCCACATGTATTTCTTGATCTATTCCGAAGATAAGCTGGACAGCTTGGCCCTGCGTACGGAGAACCGTGCAGCCCATTTAGCTTGGTTGACATCAGACAGTAATGTTGTGGTCAAGATTGCAGGCCCTTGGCTGGATCCAGACGGCATAATGCGGGGGAGCTTGCTGATTGTTTCAACGGACAATCTCGACACCGTTAAAAACTGGTTGGCTCAAGACCCTTATGGTTTGGCGGGTTTAACCGCGAAAACAACGATAAAGCCTTATAACTGGGTGATCGGCGCGCCGTAATAAAGCGTAAGAATAAGGAGCGAGATAAAAGACGGTGGACAAGCTATGTGTCGCGCCGTCATTAAAACCGCGCATTTAAAGCCGTTACATTAAAACACATGCCCGATATTCATACATAATTTTAGATCACGCACATTTAAATTACGCACATTTAGATTATGCGCGGGTGAGTTTTGAATTCGCGACCGCTTTAAGTTTGAATTCTGGATCAAACGTACCGCCTTCTGAAGGCTTTACGTTTTGCGCTCTTGGCGCAAACTCAGTGCCGCGCTCTGAGCTTCGATGCGAATTGGATGTGTCTGCTAAAGTTTCACGCGGATCAAATGACCCACTAATTTCTGCATAACGGGCCAGTTTATCACTTTGATTTAACGCCATACTGCGGAGCATTTCAACATCTGAAAGCGCTGTTGCATATTTTTCATTTAAGACTTCATATTCCATTTTAGCACGCTCAAGCGCGCGTGCATTCATATCAGACATATGCGCCTTATCGACCATACGGGCTTCTGTTTCACGGACACGCTCGCGCTCTGCCTCAACCGATTGGCGAAGCATCAAAATTTCGCGCTCACGATGGGCGCTAATCCCACCGGATTCCTCCATTTGTGATTTTATCGTCTCTAATTGTGCTTTTATCGCCATATTTTCTTCATCTCGGCGACTGATCTGTCCTTTCAAAGTCGTGATCTGGGACTGATAATCATAACGCGCATTTTCAAACGCCGTACCTGAATCCAAGACTTGTTTTCGAAGGTCAGAGTTTTCGGCTCTTAACGCACCGGCTTCGATATGCAGAGCTTCGTAATCTTGGCTTCGAACCGCTAATTTCTGTGAAACCGAATCAGAAGCTTTTTTCCATTCAATCGCTTGACGCTTGGCATTTGATAGCGCAACCGCCTGATCGCGATGGTCTTTTTGCAATTGCTTATAAGCATCCGTCAGAGCGGCGAGACTGGAGTCCGTCTTGGCCACTTTTGTTGCGGCCAAGGAGAGAAGATTATTAAATTTTGCAATTTTCTCTTTTTGTGTTCCAATCACTTCCCATTGATTTGAAAGATCAGCCCGAGCGGTCTCCAAAGAATCGCGTGTGGCAATATATTGCGGCTCTAACGTTTTGAGCCGTAATTCTAACGCCTTATAAAGCTCTTTACGCTTTTCAATATTAAGCTTGAGATCTTTATTGGATTTCAACGCGCCCTCAAGCCGCCCCTCCATACGTTCATACGTCGCAAGGCGAAGGGCAATTTGTTCTAAGGCGCCAGAAAGCCCCCGAATACGCACATCGACTTTTTGTTGTTGTTCAATAGACCGCCGCGTATAATTTTGTAAGCTTGTTACAAACTCTTGCGCTTTCAAAATTTCCGACGGTTCTAGGTTATTCTGCACGGCATGTGGCTGCGGATTTTGGATCTGGGACATTTGTCCATTTGCCGTTTCTAGATTTGCCTGATGGGCTTGGTTTGGGGCTTGAAGTTGAGCTGGGTTCAATAAAATTGATTTTTTCTGGGACAGCGTCGATCTTTCTAATACCTCTGTATCACGAAGCGGGTTATCTCTAAGCGGTTCATCATGGGCCGTAAGGCGAGAGTTTCGCATTTGCGCCATATCCGCCTTGCGTTGTGCCGCAAGCTTTATCCGTTCCGCTTGCTCAGTTTCGGCGGCATTATTTATGGCTGTCTGAGTAAACGGGGC
>CALCKU010000013.1 GCA_937965735.1 uncultured Caulobacterales bacterium | reverse complement strand
TGTAATGCCTTTTTGGCCACTCCGTCCATAACGTTTCGTAACGGTTCCGTTCACGGGGGCGCGCAGACTATTGAGCGCCTCAGAAAACCGTTTCGTATCAGGGGGTAAAATCACAGGGCGATTGAGGCGCGGCGGGGTTTGCGCAGTCGTATTGGGTCTTGTTGAATTGGATCCGCGCAGATCTGAGATTTCAGGTTTAAGGCGCGGCGCGACTGCGCGAGACGCTTTTTCAAAACTGGAAATTAAATCTCTCAGACTCAGAGCATCAGCGGCGAGTTGTTCTGCGCGCGTGCGTTCTCGTTCTGATTTCTTGGCAATCATATTTTCAAGCTTTGACTTCTCACTCACAAGGCCTTGCATAACCTCGCGCTTGGCCAAGAGGACCCGTTCATTCGCATTAAGTTTGGATTGCTCTTGTTGTTGGCTGACTTTGATTTCTTCTAAAACCCGCATACGGTTTTCAATCTCTTGTGAGCGTATTTGTAACATGCGCGAAACACCCGCAATTAACGCTGCTGTTTCCGTATGCTCGGTCATTGTTTTGGCGGGTCCGATAAAGGCTGGCGGCGGCTCATGGTCAACCCTTTGTAAAATGCCGAGTAGGTGTATGAGGTTTTCACGGTTCTTTACGATATTCTCTTGGAAAATTTGTGTTTGTCGCGTCAGAGCGCTTAGGCGCGTTTTAATACCGTCGCTTTCGCGTTCAATTTGCGCCGTGGCTAAGGTTGTTTTGTCCAAACTGGTTTTCAGTTTCTCAATCTCTTTTTGTAAAGCAAGGCGTTCTTTTTCAAGACGTGTGGCATTATCATTGGCTTGTTGGCTGTCACGTTCAAGATCAGAAATAGAGCGCGGGTCAAGGTTTTGTGCCGCACTGTTTGGACTCATTAAAATGAGGCCAAACATCCAACAGAAAATGAATTTCATCATGCGCATAGCGCATGCTTAAAGTGTTTTTAGTCGCGGTGGTAGGGGGTATTACCAAGAATTGACAGGGCGCGGTAAATTTGTTCTGCCGCCATAACTCGTACAAATTTATGTGGCCATGTTTGTGTGCCAAATGACCAGCGTGTGATCTGTTTGGGTAAGGCGCTCGGCTCAAACCCATCGGCTCCGCCTATGACAAAAGTGACACTCTTTTGACCGCTATCGCGCCAATTGGCAAATTGCTGTGCAATCTTGCGCGAGGTTAAGGCCTTCCCGCGCTCATCAAGAATAATGTAATGTGTATGCGTATCTGGTAAAAGGGCGAGGGTTTCGTCCTGACGGGTTTTGGCACTGCGCAAGTCTATCTGTTGCTCGTCAATGGCTATAAAGCCTAGGCCGCGTGATAAATGCCGTGCACGGCTGAGATAATCATCGACCAGATCGCGTTCAGGCCCAGATTTCAAAACGCCACCAGCCCGTAAAGTGATCCGCATAGAGGGTTAAGCCTTTCGCCTAAACAGAAGCGATTTGACCGTCATTTAGAGATCATCAAGCGGATGTATTTGCGAATCTGTTAGATCGCGTAAATTGTCGGGAAGCGGTACTGACCAGATTTTTTCAAGATTATAAAATTGGCGAACTTCTGGACGGAAAATGTGCAAAATCACATCACCAGCATCAATCAAAACCCAATCGCTTGATTCTAACCCTTCAATACCTAGGCTTTTATGCCCATCTTCTTTCAAGGCTCGTAAGACGTAATCTGCAAGTGCATTGACATGACGGTTAGAGCGCCCCGAAGAGACGATCATATAATCGGCTACTGAAGATTTACCACCAATATCAATTGTGATTGTGTCTTGCGCCGAATTTTCGTCAAGCGTTTCGAGGATAAGGTCTGCAAGCGCTTTGGCGGCATGAATACCTGTGTCAGAAGTTTTTACATCCGTTTGTATTTGAGTGGTCAGGGCTGTCTCCATCATTGTCCTCAGAAAATTTTCATATCATAGGAAAAGTGTAGGCGCTATGACAGTTTTGCAACAGTTGCACCATAAAAAATTGTCTTAAGCAGAATTTGTTTTAATGAAAGTATATCTAAGTCGCCCGCTGACGAATCGCCGTTGACGACAGCCCGTTGAGTGGCGGCGTTAAATAGGCCCATGCGGGGGCGGTCTTGTTTTTGAGGGTCTTGGCCGCAGTCTCTGGTACACGACTTGTGCTATAAGCTTTGGCGACGCGCCCTAAGCGCGGTTTAATATTAACTGCCCCTGATTTAGCGGGGCGACCAATGACAGCCACAGGTAGGGTTTCCATAATGCCGTGCCAATCCCTCCAGAGCGGTAATTGCCCGAAATTATCTGCGCCCATCAAAAACACAAACCGTATGTTCGGCCAACGTTTACGCGCGCGTTTAAGCGTATCAATCGTATATTGCGTTCCAAAATCCCGCTCCATATGACTGATTTTCATGCGGTAGGGCAGGCCAAGCGCATCTACGGTTTTAACACGGCTATTATAGCTCGGTTGTGTCGGTTTAAGCGGGTTTTGTGGGCTGACCATCCACCAGATATGATCAAGTCTAAGATTAACGAGACCACACTCTGCGACATGCATATGTCCTGCATGGGCGGGATTAAACGAGCCGCCAAAGAGGCCTATGGCTAAGCCTGTCTTTTGCATTATGGGCGCACCTGACCATGCCCTTCGACGCAATATTTATATGTTGTCAAATGTTGTGCCCCAACAGGCCCGCGAGCGTGTAGGCGACCCGTCGCAATGCCAATCTCCGCACCAAAACCAAATTCTCCGCCATCGGCAAATTGCGTAGAGGTATTATGCATAACAATCGCGCTATCAACGTCTCGTAAGAACCGCTTAGTCGCCATTGCGTCTTCGGATAAGATACAATCTGTATGGCCTGAGCCATAATGTGCAATATGCGCGAGCGCACCGTCTATATCTTCAACGATTTTAATGTTTAAAATCGCGGCTAAATGTTCGGTTCTAAAATCGGCCTCGGAAGCCAATAAGGCGTTGGGTAGAATGTCTTGAGCGTCTGCACAGGCGCGCAGTTCACAATTCTGTTCAATGAGGGCACGTGTGAGTTCAGGCAAGGCGCTTTCTGCGATTTCGCGGTCAATGAGCAAGGTTTCTGTTGACCCGCAAACCCCGGTTCTTCGTAATTTAGCATTCAGCAAAATCGCCGAGGCTTTGTTTATATCTGCACTGGAATGGACATAGCTATGACATAAGCCTTCAAGGTGGGCCAGGACTGGCACGCGCGCATCTGATTGCACGCGCGCGATTAGGTTTTTGCCGCCGCGCGGAATAATTAGGTCAACTGAATTGTTTATTCCGCCCAGTAAATGCCCCACCGCCATTCGGTCTGTGGTCGCAATCATTTGAATACAGGCCTCTGCTAAGCCAGCACGTCTTAGGCCTGTTATCAAGGCCTTATGAATCGTGGTTGAGGAATTGACACTTTCGGATCCGCCCCGCAAGATACAGGCATTACCCGATTTCACACAAAGCGCACCCGCATCCGCCGTTACATTCGGACGGCTTTCGTAAATCATGCCTATGACACCAATCGGCACGCGTACTTTTGAGAACTCAAGCCCGTTGGGTTGCGTCCACGTTTCGTCAACTGTGCCAACAGGGTCTGGAAGATCTGCAATTTGCACAATGCCGTCTGCCATAGCTTTGATACGGCTTGGATCGAGTTTTAAACGATCAAGCATTGCGCCCGATAGGCCTTTCTCTTGCGCCGCTTTCATATCGCTCGCATTGGCGTCTAAGATCGCGCGTTCAGATTTACGAATTTCATCGGCCATAGCCAGAAGCGCTTGGGTTTTCACGGCTGAATTGGCTAGACGTAGGGCCTTTGCCCCGCGTCTGGCGGCCATCCCTAAGCCTTGCATATAAGCGGTTAAAACTTCGGTGTTAAGCTGTTCGTTTGATGAATTCGGATTGAGTGTCATGTCATTAAAACCATCATGTCATTAAAACCATATTATCACGGTGGATGATTACGGCGCTATTTTCATATCCCAATACGCGTGCGATCTCGGCTGACTTTAAACCGAGTATAGCATGCGTTTCATACGCCGAATAGGCGATAAGTCCGCGGGCAAGTTCCGTACCGTCAACGTTGTAAATCGAAACGGCGTCCCCTTTGAAATATTGGCCTTGTGTTGCGGTGACACCCGCTGCCAATAAGCTTTTGCCATTGGCTAAGGCTTTGGCAGCCCCCGCATCAATTTGCAATTTCCCTTTGGGTTTTAAACTGCCCTTTATCCATTGCCGCCGAGCGTTTAAAGGGTTTTCTTTGGCCTTGAACCAGCTTTTTTTTGCGCCATTTTGCAAGCGTTTGAGCGGATGGTTTTGTGTGCCGTCCATGACGCACATATCACAGCCTGCATCGACCGCTATTTTTGCCGCAAGTAGTTTTGTCGCCATACCGCCAGTCCCGACTTGGGCATTTGCGTTTGCCGATCCGCCCATAGCGAGTATTTCAGGCGTAAGGTCTGTGATAAGCGGTAAATGCTTTGCTGCTTCTGAAAGGCGGGGGTCAGATGTGTAAAGGCCGTCAATATCCGATAGTAGGATAAGGGTATCCGCCCCGAGCATTTGCGCCGTTCTTGCGGCCAATCGGTCATTATCGCCGTAACGAATTTCATCTGTTGCGACCGTATCATTTTCATTGATGATAGGCACCGCACTTAATTCCAGCAAGGTCTGTAAAGTCAAACGCGCATTGAGCCAACGCCGACGGCTTTCTGTATCATTCAATGTGAGCAAAGCTTGTGCGGTGATAATTTTATACTTCTCTAATTCGCGTTCATAAGCATGGGTTAATTGGGATTGTCCTGCGGCGGCGCAGGCTTGTTTTTGTGCCAAGGATAATCTTTGTCCCGTTAACCCAAGGCGTTTTCGTCCCAAAGCAATGGATCCTGAGGAGACGATAATCACCTCTATCCCCTTCGCTTTAAGCCCAGATATGTCCGCGCATATGCTTTCTAACCAGCCTGTTCGTAGCGTACCCGTATCAGGATCGACCAATAAGGCTGACCCAATTTTAACCACTAAGCGTTGGGTTTCTAAGAGAGGGTTTGATGCTGAATTTAACACAGAATTTGACACAGGTTTTAATCGGAAGGTTTCAGGTGGAATTATAAGCTTTAGGGTTGCCACCCTTTAGGGGTTTCTTCTTGCAGGCCAGCGTGTTTGCGGGCCTCTGCTGCCTTAATCGCTTCAATACGGGCAAGCTCTTCGGCCCGTCTAACCGCGACATGTTTATAAACAGAGGTCAGAACAGGGTTTAACCCTTGTTTTGCAACACTTGAGATCGGCAGAGGCGTTTGTCCGCATTCCGCCTTCACTTCGGCAAGCGCGTTCTCGATCATTTCAGCATCGAGTGCATCGCATTTAGTCAACACGACAATTTCGGGCTTGTCTTCTATCCCGCCATTATAGGCTAGAAGCTCTTGACGGATGACGCGGTAATCGCCTGCCGGGTCATCACTAGAAGCATCGACCAGATGCACAATCGCCGCGCACCGTTCGACATGACCCAAAAATCTATGGCCGAGGCCAATGCCTTCGCTCGCGCCTTCGATTAAGCCTGGTAAATCGGCTAAAACAAAGCGTTCCGAGGGGCCTAAATTGACAACGCCCAAATGCGGATGAAGAGTTGTAAACGGATAATCGGCGGTTTTGGGATTGGCCGCCGAGACAGAAGACAAAAACGTTGATTTTCCAGCATTGGGTAGGCCAACAAGCCCCGCATCGGCAATAAGTTTAAGGCGAAGCCATATCCAGCGTTCTTCGCCGTCCTCACCGGGATTGGCTTTGCGGGGCGCTTGATTGGTCGGAGATTTAAACCGAGCATTGCCCCAGCCCCCATTTCCCCCTTTGGCCAAAAGCGCCCGTTGCCCGTCTTCAATCATATCGACAAGTAATGTGTCGTGTTCGGCGTCAATGATTTGCGTGCCAATGGGAACTCTGATGATTTTATCTTCGCCGCTTGCGCCAGCTCGGTCACGTCCCATACCGTGTATACCCGTGCCCGCCTTGAAATGTTGTTTATAGCGGTAATCGATGAGCGTGTTGAGACTGCTATCAGCAATCGCCCACACATCGCCGCCACGTCCACCGTCTCCGCCATTGGGTCCGCCAAAAGCAATATATTTCTCGCGCCGAAATGAAATACATCCGCCGCCGCCATTGCCGGAGCGAATAAATATCTTGGCTTGATCTAAAAACTTCATGGTTTTGTCCTTTGCGCTCTCTTACGCGCGAAGTCATGCATTGGCTAGTGGGTCTTGAAGGCTCTCGCGGGCTTTATTGGCGCGTGGCTCTTCGTAATAGACTTTAAAGAGGCGGTAAAACCCGCGCCTAGAGACTTGGAAGGTCGAGCGGTAAAGCCAAGTTCCTTATAAAAACCGTCTTGTTCATGTGCCGCCATTAAACCGATCGTGCAATCTTCGGGGGCGAATGTTTTTATGTGCTGTAATAATTTCCCTATGAGTGTTCGCCCTAAACCTTTACCACGATAATTGGGCGCAAGGATAACGTCTTGGATATAGAGATTTAAGAGGCCGTCGCCAATTGCGCGCGCGACACCCACACATTCGCCCTCACATGTACGAAGCGTTACAACACACAGGCTTGCCTGTAATACGGCTTCGGCTTGTTTATTTGATATAAGCCCCCAACCCGCAGAATTACGAAGGCTTGCAAATTCCTCGGCCAAAGGTGGGGCGGAACAATATGTAAATTGAGTGGACATGGGTCTTTTAAAGCTTGTTGGTCGAATTTAATGTTTTACGCGTTTAATTTCGTGGGTAAGGGCGGCGTTGTTTGCGTCTGGTTTGACGTTAGCCGCTTACGCATCCCGCTTATAGGACCTTCTGTTATAGGGTCTTTTGTCACAAAGTTTTTTATGTCTAAATGCATGTCTAAACTCCACGCTTTTTCCATACGGGCCATAGAGAAAAACAGGGTTTTGGGCGTATTAGACACTTGAAAGCCTAATTTTTTTAATACGGTTTGACTGGCAGGATTGTCTACAAAAACGCCAGCTTTGATGCGCCTTACCTTTAATGTGTCTACCGCATTTTGGATCAGCCCTTGGCAGGCTTCTGTAGCATAGCCGCGGCCCCAAAATGGGCGTCCTATCCAATAGCCGATTTCAAGTCCTGTTTCTATTGGGACCTCTAAATTGCTACGAAATAAATCAACTATGCCGATCATCGACCCATTATCTATTGTTACAGCATAGGGAAACGCCAAACCGCGCTGATGTTTTTGTTTTAAATCCATGATTTTGAATTCCGCCGATAAAAGCGGGAAGGGATGTGGGAAACTACCTGTCATGCGAGCAATGTCAAAATCGCTACCCTGTTTTGAAAGGGCTTTTGCATCTTCAATCGCTAGGGGACGAAGGTTCAAGCGCTGTGTTTGAATCGTATCATGCATAATCTAATTTCCTGAAACTTTGATCGTATCCGTTTCGTCATGCAGGAAAAGAAAAAGGGAAACCGGCGACCCGATTTCCCTGCAATTACCAGATCGCCCCGATTGGGTGGCGATCCTATATATTCTTGGGATCGCTATTCAGCGGCATTTGCCAGCGTCTCGACAGAGACATAAGTGCGGTCATTGCGTTTTGTTGAAAAGGTCACGCGACCTTCAGATTTGGCGAAAAGTGTGTGATCTTTACCCATTCCAACATTGGCACCTGGGTAATATTTCGTTCCACGTTGGCGAATAATGATATTGCCCGGAATGACCGCTTGGCCACCAGACTTTTTTACGCCCAAACGACGACCTGCGCTGTCGCGACCGTTATTTGATGAACCACCAGCTTTTTTATGAGCCATGAGTAACCCCTATTTCCTAAATATCTTAAATTACGCTTTAATCGACGTGATGCGAACCACTGTCTCTGGCTGGCGATGACCGCGCTTACGACGATAAGTCTGACGACGCTTCTTTTTGAAAATCAATACTTTTTCGCCTTTGCGTTGCTCAAGGACTTCACCTTTAACTTCCGCACCTTTGACTAAAGGAGAGCCGACGGTCACTTTCTTGTCAGAACCTGAAATTAAAATGTCTTTAAATACAACACTTTTACCAGCTTCTGCATCCATCTTTTCAATGATGATCACATCGTTCTCGGCAACTTTATATTGCTTACCGCCTGTTTGAATGACTGCAAACATGTCTTGTTCCTTTTTAGAAGGTTAGACACGCAATAGGCATGTCATTGAACCAAAATAAATCTAGGCCGCAGGATAAATCCAAACGGCCAATTTGATAGGGGTTATACAGGCGAGTCGCGTAATGTCAACGCGATTTGTTAAGTAACTTACGGGGCCTATTCATGTCAGGCTCTTTTCTTTTGTAAGCCAAACCCTTACAGCGCAGTCATTTTTAGTCAATTCTTCTGGGTTTCATTCGCAGTGTCATGGATGCAAAACCTTATCAGAAAATAGGCGCTTACAGCTTAATATTCATATGCCGAATTGAAACATTGGCCGCTTTGCAGCTTATGTCCTTTGAAATTGACCCTCTTTTAAGCTTATGTCCCATTTAAGCCATCCCCTTTTATATCTATGGCCCTTCAATATAGGGTTTTAAAAATGAGTTTAGTGAAAATGTTCACTGACATATGCATCACAGCGTTTGAACTTACGCTTTTCTCGCGGGGGAAGGCATTCCTTGAGCTATTCTATCGCAAAAGCTTTAGGTTTGGTTCGGTGAGGGGATAGGCTCCGGTCATTCTTTATATGATTGTGAAGGCCTTCAGATAGCGGTCAAAAATATTGACCTTATTAGGCGGTAATAGAGATTTACCCTTCGGCTTATTTTCCTGTTACTTCATCCTGATGTCTTTTGTCTTAAAGTCTATCTATCTCATAATCATTCCACGATTTTAAAATTATCAAAAGATCATAAGCGTTCTATTTCAGTCAAGTTTGAGTGGGGTGAGAGCTTTTGTGGTTTTGTCTTATCGACTTTTCTAAAGATGGTGCCTGAAGAGGGGGCTTAAAAGCGAAAATATGAGGACAGCTACATGAGAGCAGGAAGTTGAGGACAAGCCCTTCAGAATAAGCGGCTATAATTGGGGCTTGCAATATGCCTCGTGATTTGAATCGGTAAGTAGAGCTTAATTGGGGCGTAATTAGATGCGCCTCAGCTTCTATAAATTTATCATGCGGAAGAGATGAAGGCCTGTAACAGGCAAAAACAGGCTTTCAACAAAAAATTAGACACAAAAAAAGCCCCGCACCAGAGGTGCGGGGCTCATAATTTAAATCCTTAGACTTAATTACCGGCTGTGTTCACACGTCCGATGATTTGTCCTGTATTGCTTACAACATTTCCGTTGCCATCAACCCGACCAATAACAACACCCGTTGAGTTGTTAACAACCGTGCCGTCTGCGCGGACAGTGAAGCCACCCGCTGACATGCTACCTGTTGAAGATGAGCTACCGCTTGTCATTCCACCCATAGACGAACCGCCTGATGAGAATGAACCGCTACTCATGGAACCGCTGCTGATTGAACCGCTACTCATGGATCCACCACTAATCGCGCTACCGCTCATAATGATTTGACCCGCAGAGTTCACAACATTGCCGTTACCATCAAGGCGACCAATTACTGTACCCGATGCGTCCATAACTTGGCCGTTCGAGATTGTATAACTGGATGACGTTGACGATGAAGTCGTAACCGTTGAACCTGATGTGAAGCCAGACGATGTTCCGCCAACAACACGACCACTTTCATAACCGCCAGATGAGAACCCACCACTTGTTGAGCCTGTTGTTCCACCGACGAGTGAACGCCAGTCAACGCCTAGGGCATCTACAGTTTTGAGGGTTAGACCACCTGTTGAAAGGTTACGAGCCCGTTGGAAACGCTCGACTGAGTTGTATGTCGCTTGTCCGAGGACACCGTCAATACGACCATCATAGTAACCCTGAGTTTTAAGGGCTCGTTGGATGGCTCTAATTACAGTCGTGTTAGAGTTCGCTTCACAAAGAACCTGACGCCATTCAGCTTTCTCAGGTGTGATTTGTGTCCGCTTGTCAATCGTTCCGTACTCAGCTGGGATAACAATCGTTTCAGTTCGGGCCGGTTCGACCATTTTCTGAACAGTGACTGTATCATAACGTGCTGGGATCAGACGACGTTCCGTACGTGGCGCTTGGTCAACCACACGACGTGTCACGGTTTTCGTGACGGCCGGGATTGTACGCTCAACTGTGCGTGCCGGTGTTTTCACCACACGACGTGTAACCTGCTTGGTTACTGCCGGGATGACCCGTTCCGCTGTACGGGCCGGAGTCTTAATCCGACGACGTGTTTCCGTCTTCGTAACCGCTGGTACGACACGTTCCGCTGTACGGGCTGGCGTTTTCACAACACGGCGTGTCTCTGTCTTCGTAACCGCAGGAATTGTACGCTCTCTGACAGATGCCGGTGTTTTGACGACGCGACGCGTAACTTGCTTCGTTACCGCAGGAACAACGCGTTCCGCTGTACGGGCTGGTGTCTTAATGACACGACGCTCAACTGTGCGTGTAACCGCAGGAATTGTGCGCTCTACAGTCCGCGCAGGTTCAGCAATCACTTGACGTGTGACTTGTTTTGTCACCGCTGGGATTG
>CALCKU010000012.1 GCA_937965735.1 uncultured Caulobacterales bacterium | reverse complement strand
ATTCTTGCGGCATACATTAAGAGCAATTCTGTCATGCCAGACCAACGGTCTTGCGTGCCCGATAAGACAAGATCTCGAATGGCTTCGGCTCCGAATGTGCCGCCAGGTTCTCGGGTTAAAAGCGTTTCATGCCCAGCGGATTCTAAAGCTTGGCAAAGCCGTTTGGCCTGTGTTGTTTTCCCCGCGCCTTCACCGCCTTCAAATGTTATAAATACACCCTTGGTCATACTTAGCCCTTAGCCCCTGATCTTTTCAAATAGTGTCATCCAAACTCGACCGAGCACAGGTTTTTGGTCAACATTACTGGCCGCATTGAGCGGTATTTTTCTGGCTTCACGACCTGGCTCTAATATAACCAAATCCGCAATATGGTCGCCAGCCTTTATGGGTGGCAAGGCTGCACCATTATAATGTATTTGTGCTTTAAGAGCATTTCTTGCACCGCGAAAAATACCGCTTTTGACGGTTTCATCAACAACAAGATCCACGGTGGGGGTGCGCCCCATATAAACGGGCATGGATCCAACAACCGCCCCAGGTTTATATAATTCATAAATCCGAAACTGGTCAAAAGCGGCATTCATTAAACGCATGCCCTCATCCCGTCTCTGCCCTATGCTTTCTAGGCCATTGACTACCACAATCCGACGAATATCCCCTCGTTTTGCTGAACCGACAAACCCGTAGCCAGAGATTTCGGTATGGCCAGTTTTCAAACCATCTGCGCCTGTAAACCGTCCAAGCAAGGGGTTTCTATTGGCTTGCGTAATGTTGTTCCATTTAAAGGTGCGCTCGCCATATAGCGGATAAAACTCTGGGTGTTCCGATATCGTTCTTTGCGCTAATCGGCCAAGGTCATATGTGCTGATTAAATGCTCAGCGTGAGGCCAGCCTGTTGAATTCCGAAATGTTGCTGAACTTAGACCAAGCTCACGCGCTCGTGCTGTCATCATGTCGGCAAAGGCTGTTTCACTGCCTGCAATACCTTCGGCAAGAACGATACAAGCGTCATTTCCAGATTGTATGATGACGCCTTTTAAAAGATTTTCTACGCTGACCTTTGACCCCAAATCTAAAAACATAGTCGAGGACCCTGATTTCGCCCCGCCCCTGCGCCACGCTTCTTCGGAGACTGTGAATTCTGTATCCAGTGAAAGGGCGCCGTTTTTGAGCCGCTCAAAGACCATATCTGCGGTCATTATTTTTGTCATAGAGGCTGGCGCAATCGGCATACGCGCCTCTTTTTCGTATAAAACCAATCCCGTTTCATAATCCAAGATAATAACATGAGGCGCTTGGCTCTCGAACTTCGCGTAATTTAGAGACGGTGCAAACTCATTTGCTTGCGTTGATTGAGCCGTTTGCGCTTGCGCCGCATACGTCCCCACAAAGAACCCATAAATGCAAACGAGCGCGCAAATGCAAAAATACTTGAATTTTAGCGGTTCAAAACGGACATTAGAGAGAAACATAGACAAAAGGCCAAAGCAAAAGAATCGAAAAAGGATATCAAAAGATATCCTTTTTAAATCTCACAGCTTGAGCGCGAGGTAAAGCCCTGAGTAAGGCTTGTCCTATTGGAATCGCTAGATAGATAATTACCGGCTGTTTTGAATACGTCTTTCGTGACGCGCCGGAATGACACGCGGTTCTGAACGCCTGTTATCCGTGGTGGATAAGTCTGAGCGGTGTGTGGCCATATGGATCGGCCCTTTAATGGTAAGCGTGACCGTACCGTCTTCTACATTGCCATCCCACTCTGGTGCTGGCTCTGTTTCGAAGGCTTCTGGGGACATACCTAAATTGGGGTTTGGCGCGGGACTTGGGGCCAAGGCTTGTTGTTCAGGTGTATTAGACGCAAACGGTGATGGAGCTTGGAGTGACCCTGTGTAGCCGCCGCAACCTTCTTCAACACCGCGGTAAGAGGCTTGAATATAACCCGTCTTTTTATGGCAATCCTTATCTAAATTATTGAGGGGTTGCGGGACTTGTGCCATTAGCCGTTCGGTTTCAGATGGGGCGGGTTGTGCATGTTCTACCGAACGCGGGGCTTCATCTGCCTTGGCTCCGAAACTAAGACTTGGGTCTGCGGGGCCTGCATATTGTACACGCACCAAAGCAAGTCCATTTGAATAGGTTCCAAGTTGCAATGCCGCCGCTTCGCTTAGATCAATAATTCTATCCCCAATAAAGGGGCCACGATCATTCAAACGAACCATAACAACTTTTCCAGTTTCAAGGTTCGTAACCCGTAACAGACTATTTAACGGGAGCGTTCTGTGCGCAGCTGTCAGTGCATTTTTGTTAAAGATTTCAGTGGAAGCCGTTGGTTTTCCATGAAATTTATCGCCGTACCATGATGAGGTACCGACCTCATTATAGCTTGGAGCGTGTTCGGGTCTATAGGATTTGCCTTTATAACGATAAGGCTCTCCTACGATTTGATGTGCGTAAAGATTTGGATCAACAGATGCCATGTCAAAATTATCAACAATAATGGGTTGAGATGGGCTTGGGGCGCTTATTGCGGCAGGCGGAGTGTAAGGTATTGCAGGTGCTGGCTGCGTATAGGGTGTACTTGACGGCTGTCTTGGCGAATGCCTTGGTAAATGTCTGGGGGTTTGCCGTGGTATCGCACGTGCGTTTAAAGACGCATATTGCGTTGTGTTTTGTTGACCAATTTTATAGGTAATCGGCGCGCCGTTATGAATGGGGCTAGAGGCGGTTGCACATGCCGCTAAACTTCCAATAAGGGCAATACTGGCCGTCATTTTAATACATGATTTCAAAACTTTATATAGAACTACATCCATTGTATCACCTCGGATTATTGGCATTAGTATGCCGCCCAACACATTCCTTTCGAAACTGGTCTGTCATCCTGCAAGCCATATTCCTATTCTGTTATAAAGCGTATCGTAACATCTTTAAATCCGAGTTCAGGAACAGACTTAATGACTAATTTTTATTTTAGGTTTACGGAAGCTTAAAATATTTACCGTCTCAGGTTTAGTTTCATAAAACCCAATGTCGATAATCTATGTGGTATTTTCCCGCTCTACACTACTTAACTTTTTGTTAAGAATTAAAAATTGATATAATTCTGTCACAAACAGGTTGAACCGACTGTAAAAAAAGATTAGAGCATGCCACGCAATTAACGGCACATCCTATTTAATGGGCGGGTGGCAGAGTGGTTGAATGCACCAGTCTTGAAAACTGGCGTGGGGGCAACTCCACCGGGGGTTCGAATCCCTCCCCGCCCGCCACCTTTTTTGCAATTGGCTTATTAAATATACATCCAAAGCATCATATTATAAGCGCCGATGCGCATTTCCTACAGTTTAAATATTAAGTTTGGTTATATCTTGGACGGCCCTACCCTGCTTTGATATTGTCTTTCGTTTTTTAATGCGCTCATCCTTTTAGCTGACATGAAGAACAATCGTGGAAACGCACGGTCCAACAGTATCAATCTAAAGCGAAATGTACTAAACGGCTTATTTAAATGTTGTTTTAAGAATATCATCAACACATGCTTAGACATATTACATTGGGTTTGCTGTTTTACTGTGCTTTTGAGCTCATGCCTCAAACCGCATATGCAAATGAACCGTTAGCCTCAATTGAAGGTAACTTACCGAGTGCGCTCAAAACATTACTCTTAGACGTTATTGGCGAAGTTGATGAACCCCCGAGATCATTGGCGCAAGCGCGTCGTAGTGTTAAAAAAGCGCGTGAAAGTGCCATGTCCGTTATGCGCTCACAAGGGTATTATGGCGCTGAGATTGAAGCGCGGGTCATTGAAGTGCCATCAAATATAGAATCAGATCAACGTTCAAAATTGCGATCTGTAATCACAATAATTTCTGGCCCTCAATTTACGATCAGCGCCTCGGAAATAAAATACGCGCATATAGAATCCGTAAATTTCGTCCCAAAGATTCCAAAAGATAGGCTTAAGACGATAATTCTGGATGTTGGAGCCCCTGCTTTGGCCGCAAAAATTGTTGCGAGCGAATTACAACTGGTCAATTATCTCAATGCCAATGGGTATCCAGATGCCAAAGCGCTTAAACGCGGTGCCATTGTCGATCATGCCACACAAACGATGGCGCTGTCATATAATATTGATACGGGCCTAAAAACACGTTTTGGCGAAATCAAATTGGTTGGCACTGCGTCTTTATCCAAGCCGTGGCCAAGAATGGTCGCGCCTTTTGAACCGGGTGATATGTTTGACGCACGAGCATTGAATACCCTATCGGCCCGTATCGCCAGTACAGGTGTTTTTGCAGGTGTAACCGCAGAGTTAGAAACGGATGTCACAGAGAATAATGACGACACCGTCACACGGAATGTCGAGTTGAATATTGAGCAAGGTGCGGTTAATACAATGAGTGGTGAACTGGGTATATCAACTACGCAAGGCAGTGGTCTGGATTTGGCCTATGAACGCCGTAATTTTATCAAATACGCCCAAACCCTCAAACTCTCTTCAAGCGTAAGAACCAACCAAATTTCATTGGGTGCGGATTACAATATTCCCTTTGCTTGGCGCGTTGACCGCGAACTGGATTTTGGCACGATGATCGCCCGTGAAGATACAGATGCCTTCTCTGGTGAGCGCATTACTGGCAATGTGTTACTGACACAAAAATTCACGAAAAGTTTTAAGGTCGGCCTTGGTTTTGGGTTAGAAGCTTCACGATATGAAAATAGTGGTGAAGACATAACGGCCTATCTTTTTGATGGTCTTGGTCGAGCCACTTATGACACGCGGAATAGTCTTTTCGATCCGCAAAGTGGGTATTTATTGGAAGCCACTGTGACCCCTAGCTATAATTTTGGTGAAGAAGAAGGTTTCTTTACAGCGGCAAGCCTTGGTGGAAGTCATTACAGGCGTTTATCCAGTCGATTTATTGCCGCAGGGCGAGTAAAAATTGGCACAATATTTGGGGGTAATTTATCGACAATTCCGCTCAACAGACGGTATTACGGCGGCGGCGGTGGCTCTGTACGAGGCTTTGGATATCAAAGCTTATCACCGCTTAACCGCGATGGTGACCGCATAGGCGGACGCTCTATTGCAGAGGCGGGTGCAGAATTACGGTATAAAGGCCAAGGCCCAATTGGGTTCGCCGCCTTTGTTGATACAGGCTCTGTTACGCAAAAAGAATATCCAGACTTTAGTGACATTCGCGCTGGGGCGGGTCTTGGTTTACGTTATTTCACTAGTTTTGCGCCTTTACGCGCAGATATAGCTGTACCGCTCAATAAACGCGCAGGCGATAATCCTGTGCAAATCTATATTAGTATTGGTCAGGCTTTTTAATGTCCGATCAAATACATATTAAACAAGCGGTCAAACCCAAATGGTTTCGGCGTTGTATTATTTGCATTCTAGCCTTGCTCTTAATCGTGACGTTTTTAGTTGTTTTTACAGGGATATTTATAAAAACAAATAGCGGCGCACGATTTATCGAATCGCAGATTAATAACCGTAGCTATGGCCAGATAGAGCGCATTGAAATATTGGGACTCTCAGGCGATCCGCTTAATATTTTTACTGTGAAGACGGTCAAAGTTTTTGACAAAGATGGTCTATGGCTAAAGGCGGATAATATTACCATAGAGTGGAACCCGTGGGCTTTGCGCCGCCGGCTGTTAGACTTTAAATCGGCTCGCGCGCAGACTATCGCAATAATGCGCCAACCCGTGCTTAACGCGCCAGCCCCGACTCCTGTGTCTTCTGATAAGCGGCCATATAGCATTTCTTTGAATAAGGGGGCTGTAGAGGTCTTTAAGCTT
>CALCKU010000011.1 GCA_937965735.1 uncultured Caulobacterales bacterium | reverse complement strand
TGTTGGTATTGCTATGTTAGCCAATGCTTTTTTAGGGGTTTTATACCGTTCCAACAAATTTCGGAATGCGACAGGGCCAACTGTGGGAGTGCGGATAAGCCGAAGCCAATCGCGGCGCTCTTGAAATGTAAGTGTTTTAGTCTTCACCGCGTCTCAGATGCTCGTTTATCAGGTCTCGGTTCAGAAGTGTCGTCTGTCTTAGCACGCGCGCTTTTCTGTCCAATTTTGGATTCGGTGCCTGCGCGGATACGCGCTATGTTTTCACCGTGACGGATAAATATAACAACCGCTAAAACAGTCGTCATTATGGCTATGTTCTGATACCCTTTAGCCAGTGCAATGATAGGCGTTGCGAGCGCCGCTAGTAAAGCAGATAGCGAGGATAGGCGCGTTATAATAGCAGAAGCCAGCCAAATCAAAGCCGCGCAAATTGCTAAAGGCCATGCCGTCGCAAATAATATTCCAAAAAAAGTGGCGACCCCTTTGCCGCCTCTGAATTTAAGCCAGATAGGAAAACAATGTCCGATTAAAGCCGCCGTGCCAGCAAAGAGTCCGATCGGCCAACCAAAATAATGGTTAAATATAAACGCTGCAAAGCCTGCTTTCGCCCCGTCAAGCACAAGTGTCAGGAATGCTAAGTCTTTACGGCCCGTGCGTAGAACATTGGTTGCGCCAATATTCCCAGAGCCAATCGCACGAATATCGCCTTGACCCGTTGCTCGCGCGATTAGAAACCCAAATGGAATAGAACCCAAAAGATAACCGCCAATAAGTGCTATAAAAATATTCATAATCAAAGTGTGCAGGAGTCTGGCAAATGAGTCAAAAGATAAACAAGGTGCATTTAGGGTTTGTTGGCAATCTTTCGACGCGGATAGACTTTATACTGCGCCCCAAGCTGTCTTAAATATCTGCTTATTTAAGCATTCTATTTGGGTCTGTTGAGTTCAAAAGATTGTGAAATCCGTCAAGTCACCTTATGTAGGTTCTATGTTAAATGATCTATATTCGACGGATATTCTAACCCTGTCTTCTACGCTTGAAAATGCGCGGCTCGAAGCCCCTCTTGGTCGTGCTCGAAAAGTGTCCAAGCTTTGCGGCTCTTGGGTAGAAATCGATGTGAATGTCGAAAACGGGCTTGTGACCGATTGCGCTTTGAGAGTGGAAGCCTGTGCGTTAGGGCAAGCGAGTGCCGCCATTTTAAAAGCCGACATAATCGGCGCAAGCCTTTCTGAGATTGTTGAGGCCAGAGATGCGCTTTACAGCATGCTTAAACAAAACGGGCTTAAACAAAACGGGCTTAAACAAGACGCATTTAAACAAGACACATTTAAACAAGACGGGGATGCTGTTTTACGGCTCTTGTTAGACAATCGCTTCTCTGATCTCATTAAATTACAAAGTGTTTCCGCCTATCCTGCAAGGCATGCTTCGACTTTGCTGGCTTTTGACGTCGCGATAGAAGCCGTAGAGCAGGCTTTAAACTAAATTTGTCTAAGACACGTATATTTTTGTAAAACTTGACCCTTAATGATAATCCTGTCTAAGGTAGTGAAGGAGAGTTTTATGTCAAAATCACAACGCCGCCCACAACAAATATTTATGATTGTCATGTGGCTTGTCTCCTTTGTCTTTGCGGGGTTCCTAACGGGGCTTGGCGGTTTGGTTATTCGCGATCTGCCTAAGGCTGATGCTTATATCTCGCTTGAACAATTTGCCGATCAGAGCGCCCTAAAGCGCTTGGATCAAGAAATAGTGTTAAAGAGTGACAATATTGAGCCGCTTCGCAGAAATGTTGAAGATGCAAGCCAAGTTAAGCAAGCGCGCTCGGATGATTATATGGCGGCGCGGGCCTCTTTTGATAATTGGATATTAACACGAAATGCCACGCAAAATTCAGAACAAGATCAAGAGGTGTTGTCGCGAACGCGCGAGGTTGAAGCCTTAAAAATGCGCGAACGCGAAGCCGGTGTTAAACTCGACGCGGCGCAATCCGTTCTCAGAGAGGCTGAACGCGAAATATCAGATCAAAATATGGTGCGACGGGATATTATAGAAGAAGCGCGTCCTAAGTTTAAGGCGGCAAAACGGGCGCAAGACCTGAAAGTGTTTCTCTACCGTTTGGCTTTGACATTACCGCTTCTCATCGCGGCGGGGTGGATGGCAAAAGCCAGACGAAAAAGTCAGTATTGGCCGCTTTATCGTGGGTTTATTCTCTTCGCACTCTTTGCTTTTTTTGTTGAACTCGTGCCTTATCTGCCTTCATATGGTGGTTATGTCCGTTATAGTGTGGGGGTGGTCTTAGTCTTGATCACAAGCTATTTTCTTATCCGTGCCATGCGGCAATATGTAGACCGCAAACAAGTCGATGAAGCGCGGTCAGAATCGGAACGGCGTCAGTCCATTGAATATGAAACTGCGTTAAAGAAAATTGCGGCCAAGACCTGTCCGGGCTGTGACCGCTCTATAATAAAAAATGAGGGTGTGGACACGGATTATTGTGTGCATTGCGGTATTCGTTTGCAACGTGAATGCCGCTCTTGCGGGACGCGCAATGTGTCTTTCCATAAATTCTGTCTATCCTGCGGCGTGCCTTCGCCCGAAACATTAGAAGCGGAAGCCCTCGAATCGGGTTCGCCTAAAACAGCATAATTCTGGATAGATGGTGTGAAGCGTTTTGCGATTGGTTTAGTCAAAGGCTACCGCTTGGTACTGTCGCCTACGCTGTCTGCTTTTGGGGTAAAATGTCGGCATGAGCCGTCTTGTTCAAACTATGCGGTAGAGGCCTTTAACCGCTTTGGGTTCTGGCGCGGGGGATGGCTGACTTTGGCACGGCTTTCGCGGTGTCATCCTATTCGCTGGCTTGGCGGCACTTCGGGCATTGATAATGTTCCCAAAACATTGCAAAAGGCGCCCTTCTGGGCACCGTGGCGATATGGTAATTGGCGCGGCCCTAAATCGTAATTAAGCAATGGATTTTGTCATGGTGACACTTACTTTTCCAGACGGGGCGACACGCGAGTTTGAGGCGGGAGTGACCGCTATGGCGGTGGCAAAATCGATTTCTTCTGGCCTTGCCAAGAAAGTTCTCGCGGCCAAAATTGACGGCGTGTTAATTGACGCCCTGCGCCCAATTGAAAAAAATGCCAAAATTGAACTGGTCACAGCCAAAGACCCTGAAGGGTTAGAGCTTATTCGCCATGACGCGGCGCATGTGCTGGCAGAGGCTGTGCAAGCGTTGTTCCCCGGAACGCAAGTCACCATTGGTCCCGTAATTGAAAACGGGTTTTATTATGACTTCCACAGAGACGAACCTTTTTCCGAAGATGATTTTGCCGCGATTGAGAAGAAGATGGCCTTTATCATTAACCGCAATGATAAGTTTGAACGCCAAGAGATTGAACGCGACGCTGCGATTGAGCTTTTTGAAGGGATGGGCGAAACGTTTAAGGCTGAGCTAATCCGTGATTTACCAGAGGGCGAGATCATAACGCTGTATAAACAGGGCAAATGGTTTGATTTGTGCCGTGGCCCACATCTGCCGAGTACGGGTAAAATCGGTAAAGCGTTCAAGCTGATGAAAGTGGCGGGGGCCTATTGGCGCGGGGATTCGAATAATCCCCAACTTCAACGGATTTACGGTACGGCATGGGCCAGCCAAGACGATTTGGACGCGCATTTAATGCGCTTAGAAGAGGCTGAAAAGCGCGACCATCGCCGTCTTGGGAAACAGCTTAATCTGTTTCATTTCCAAGAAGAAGCCCAAGGGCAGGCGTTTTGGCATCCGCAGGGATGGACTTTATACCGTCTCTTGCAGGATTATATGCGCCGCCGACAAACCGAATATGGCTATCAAGAAATCAAAACGCCCATGTTGATGGACCGTAAGTTTTGGGAAGCGTCAGGGCATTGGGATAAATACCGCGAAAACATGTTTATCACGACGATTGACGAAGAAGATAAAACGCTGTCGCTAAAGCCGATGAATTGCCCGTGTCATATTGAAGTTTTCAATCAGGGGCAAAAGTCCTATCGTGATCTGCCTCTGCGCCTCGCGGAATTTGGCTCCTGTCACCGGTATGAGCCCTCGGGGGCTTTGCACGGCTTGATGCGGGTGCGGGCCTTTACGCAAGATGACGCGCATATTTTTTGTCGCGATGACCAGATTACAGACGAGGTTATTGCGTTTACCGAGCTTTTGAAATCCGTTTATTCTGACCTTGGGTTTGATGATGTTATGGTCAAATTCTCGACTCGTCCCGAAACGCGCGTGGGTTCTGACGCCGTGTGGGATAAGGCTGAGGCGGCACTGGAAACAGCGGCCAAAGCGTCGGG
>CALCKU010000010.1 GCA_937965735.1 uncultured Caulobacterales bacterium | reverse complement strand
ATGGCAAGCAGATCAATTTGCAGCAGAAATACTTATGCCATTGGAATTCTTTAATTCAAGTGACACAGTAGAAAGTATAATAAAAAGACACGGGGTTTCAAAAGCAGCATCGCAACGGAGATTAAAGGAATACATAAACTTAAATGGTCGGGTCTGAGTTCCAGCTCAGACCCGGTTGTTAGCATCGAGCATTAGGGCTTGTCGGTGCGAAGCCCGGATTTTCTCAAGCGAGTCAACAATTACGCTATATATGAGAACATCAGCAAAGGCAAACGTCGCCCGTATGGAGATTAAAATGGAGCTTGAAAGCACCATGAATCCTGTACCAGAAGGCAAGCGATATATTTATCTTCCTTGGATAAATTGCCCAAGAACAGGTAATGTTCTTTATGCTTCCGTCTTTGGACATAAGGGCTGGCCAATATTAGTGCCAGCATAATACAGCCGCCTTTCGGGGCGGCTTTTTTATGAACCCTTTCGATATTTTATAGTTCAGGGCATTTCTTTGAATTGTTCCATGGGTCCCAGGATCGAGCCTTAGGATAACAATTGGGGGAATTGAATGATTAGTCACGCCCTCATCTTGAGGACGTGCGAAGCGCGTGGACTCGAAGGATGGGTGCAAGGTGAACGCCTCTAACGCCCACAGTTTAGGAATGTTTTGAATGCTAACCTGTTTTCGGTTTCACACAGTTTGTTTATTTTAAACCATACCCTCAAAAGCCCCGACTTCCCAAGTGGTTCTAAACCCGCTATCAGCGCCGATATGTCTGAAGAAATGCCGCATATCGACGCTCAACCTTGGAAAGCCACGGTTTTAACCTTGTTCCCAGAGGCCTTTCCGGGCGTGTTGGGGGCTTCGATTATTGGGTCTGCGCGTGCCAGTGCAGAAAAAAGCGGACTTTGGGCGCTTGAAACAGTGGACATTCGAGATTTTTCGTCTAATAGACATCGCACTGTCGATGATACGCCTGCGGGCGGCGGCCCTGGCATGGTGTTAAAACCTGACGTGGCTGTTAAAGCCATTGAGAGTGTGGTCTGTTCTGACACCGTGTCAGATGACCGCCCACTGATTTATTTGACCCCCCGGGGCAAGCCTTTGACGCAAAACCGCGTCCGAGCGTTAGCCAAGGGAAAGGGTCTTATTGTGTTTTGTGGACGGTTTGAAGGTCTTGACGAACGGGTGATACAAGCCCGCCAAATGGAAGAAATTTCAATTGGCGATTTTGTTCTCGCGGGCGGAGAGGGGGCAGCGCAGATATTGATCGAAGCGTGTGTGCGCTTATTGCCCGGTGTTTTGGGCAGTCCGAGTAGCACCACAGAAGAAAGTTTTGAGACGGGTTTGCTAGAGTATCCACTCTATACCAAGCCCCGCAATTGGAATTATAAAGGGAAGGTTTGGTCGATACCAGACGTTCTCTTGTCTGGAGACCACGGCAAGATTGCGCAGTGGCGAAAGACGAATAGTGAAGCGATAACACGAAAGCGGCGTCCTGATCTCTGGGAAGAGTACCAAAGACGGGGTTTAAATAATGGAGACGATCATGAACGTGATTGAAAAACTGAATAAAAAAGAAGAAGCCCGTTTGTTGGAAAACGGGAAAGTTATTCCTGATTTCTCGGCGGGGGATACTCTGGTCGTGCAAGTTCGTATTACAGAGGGCACGCGCACACGTTTGCAGGCTTTCGAAGGCGTTTGTATTGCCCGCAGTGGTAAAGGCTTGAATGAGGCGTTCACAGTCCGTAAAATCTCATATGGTGAAGGTGTGGAACGTGTGTTCCCTGTCTATTCGCCGCTTGTTGAAGAAATTGAAGTCAAGCGTAAGGGTAAGGTTCGTCGGGCGAAGCTCTATTATCTGCGTGATCGTCGCGGTAAATCTGCTCGTATCACAGAGCGGACAACAGGGCGCGGTATTGTGGCGTCTCGTAAAAAAGGCGAAGCCAAAAAGAAGTAAATCGGCTTCAAAACAGATTTTAAAACCCGTCTCTAATTGGCGGGTTTTTTTATGGCTTTATTGTTTAGGTTTAAAGCAATAGGCCATAGGCAACCGACTTAACGGATAAGTATTGGGCCTTAGCTCATTAAATCTTCGCAGGTTGATAAGTCGTTGTCTAATTTGGATTTCACAGACCAAGCATTTGGAATTAAGGGTTTGCCATTAAAAATTTCGGCTGGGTTGTAAGAATAATAACATGTGCCAAGTCGATAGACAGCAAAACAGGACAGGTTCCCCGCAAGCGGGCCTGTATAGCCAAAGCAAAGCTGGTCGCCTTCTGTGCTCCAAAGACCATTATCGACTAGAACACCTTCGTAATAGCGCGTGGTTCCGTCCGCGTTAAAGTCTTCTGTAAAAAACTGCGTCCCACTGGATTGGCGTGGGTTTTTATAGACACCTTCCATCCTGCGCCCAGAAAAGGCATTTTGCATATCATCGTCCAAGAGCCGTTCTAACGCATGGGCTATAATACCGTTGTCTACTTTGGGTTTTTGTTGCGCGCTTGCGGGCTGTGTGAGGCTTAATCCGCAAAAAATGACACATCCAATTCTCAAGCGCGTGTACATATGCATTACGACATACCATCGACACAAAGGGGTTCTTCCCCCTGTTTGACGCTCCGTGCCGTCCAGTAATTCTGGTCGAGTTCATTTTCTCGTTCGATAAATGTACTAGAATAAAAGTAAAAACAATTTTTGATGCGGTAGACGCGAAAACAGCCGCCGCCAAGGCCATCGCCCGCATAGGTATAGCACATCATATTTTTACGAATGGTCCAAACACCGTCAAAGTGTCTTCCGGATTCGCGGTACTCAACACGGCTATCATCCCTATGGGTTTCAAGGTAATGCGCGCCGGCTAATCCTTCTAAGTTAAAATTATAGGCCCCGTCATGGGTCACACCTTTGAAGGCGGAAAGCAATTGTACCGATGTCAGGCGTTCGGCTTTGGGGCGTATGTCAAGGGTTTGACTTTGGGCATGCGCCGTAACGTATGGGGTCATTAACACAGTCAAAGCTAGGCAGGTTAAAATAATTCGTTTCATAAATGGCTTTTAACATAGGATTTCAAAAGTGCTATGTTAACGTACAGTTATGAATGTAAATGAAAATAAAGACGCGAACATCGCTCAAGAGGTGGCAAATATAAACGATAGGCCGCCCAATAGCCGTGAAAAGCAAAGGCCATCTGAACGTATATTCAGACGCTCTCGCCGTGCGGAAATGCGACGGCGACAAGCCGCCAAGGAAGACGCTAATTTTTTCCGCGCCGTTTTTTCAATCGCAGGCGTGGCGACAGCCTTTGTTTTTATTCTAATTTATCTGGCGAGTTCCGGCGGAGGCGGCGGGCTTATCGGCTTAGCCGCTTTATCACAACCGTCACTCGGGCCGTTTTCAATTTTGGAAATTGGCGGATTTGGTTTTATTGCCGTCCTTGCGATTATTTACTGGATGCGAATTCGTAAGCGTTAGGGATAAATAATCTCGCTTTAATAATCTGACCAAATAATCTGACTTGCACCTTACGGACTAATCCCGTAAACGTCCCCCGCTTATAAAACGCGCGAATTTGCGCAATATTTTTTCTTTTGGAGGCCATTATGGGACATCGTTTTGCAATCGTCGGCGCGACCGGCAATGTAGGGACTGAAATGCTCACGATTTTGGCCGAGAGTAATCTGGTCGTAGACGAAGTTTTTGCCGTGGCC
>CALCKU010000009.1 GCA_937965735.1 uncultured Caulobacterales bacterium | reverse complement strand
TAACGCATTCTGAAATTCACATGTTTATAGATGTCTGGACGGTTGATGTTGCCAAAAATTTGGTTTTGACCTCAAAAACTTACACTGAAATCGCAAGATAATAGGAGACTAAAATAATGGCAGCTATAAATTTTAAGAACCCCGATTGGTATGACGAAGAAGATATCAATATTTTCCGCGAAGCTGTTTATGGCTTTTATGATCGCGAAATGGCGCCGCATTCGGAAAGCTTTCGTAAGAACAAAGTTGTGGACCGTAAATATTGGAATATGGCCGGCGAAATGGGGCTTTTAAATTGCGCAATCCCTGAAGAATATGGCGGCGGCGGCGGTGATTATCGTCACGAAATGATTATTATGGAAGAGCTTGTAAAAGCCAATGTTGACGGGTTTGGCCTGTCGCTCCATAATGCCATTGTTGCGCCTTATATCCTGCATTACGGTACGGAAGAGCAAAAGCAAAAATGGCTCCCGAAAATGGCGTCTGGCGAATTGGTCGGCGCGATTGCGATGTCTGAACCGGGCACAGGGTCTGACCTACAAAATGTCCGCACGAATGCAAAAAAAGACGGCAATGGCTGGATTATTAATGGCTCTAAAACCTTCATCACCAATGGCGGTACGGCCAATCTTATCATCATTGTGGCCGATACAGGCGGTGACGGTAAACATTCCAAATCCTTATTTGTCGTTGAAACGGATGATCTACCGGGTTTCCGTCGTGGGCGTATTCTCGACAAAGTCGGGATGGACGCGCAAGATACGGCGGAACTCTTTTTTGACGATATGAAAGTACCAGCGGATGCTTTGCTTGGAACCGATACGGGTCAAGGCTTTATCCAATTGATGACCGAACTGCCGCAAGAGCGCCTGAACATCGCTGTGCAAGGTGTGGCGCAAATGGAAGCGGCGCTAGAATTGACAATTGACTATGTTAAAGACCGTAAAGCTTTTGGTCAGCCTATCCTTAATTTCCAAAACACGCAGTTTGAACTCGCTGAATGTAAAACAATTGTGACTATTGCGAAGACTTTTGTGTATGATTGCGCTGCGAAACATCTCAAAGGCGAGCTGGATACGGTGACGGCCTCTATGGCGAAATATTGGGTGACAGACAAAGAGTGTGAAGTCATTGACCGGTGTTTGCAGCTCTTTGGCGGTTACGGCTTTATGAATGAATATCGTATTGGCCGTATGTACCGCGACTCGCGGGTTCAAAAAATCTACGGCGGCACGAATGAGATCATGAAAATGGTTATCGCGCGTAGTTTATAGCACGTGGTTTTTGACCCAAAAGCTTTGATGTCAGCAGGGATGATCCCACCTTGTACCGCGCTTTTGGGCACCACCTTTTTGGATTATGATTTAGATGAAGCTTGGGTAAAAATGGGGTTTGCTCCCAAGCCCGAATTTGCAAATCATAGAGGTAGCATCCAAGGCGGTATCTTGACCGCCATGCTTGATGAGCTGTTTAGCTTTGCCGCTTTTATCCATTATAAAGGCGAATATGAGACGCCGACGATACAGCTTTCAACCCAGTTCTTTAAAGCCGTTAAAGTCGAACCGCTTACGGGTATCGGGCGCGTGGTGAAGGCGGGGCGTAAGGTTGTCTTTACTGAGGCCGAGCTTTATAATGCTGAAGGGGCGCTTTGCACTAAGGCATCGGCCAGTACCATGCTCATCCCGCTTGATTTTAAACCCGACCACAGGGCGCAATAGTTTTGTACCCGCCTAAAGTCTATTTGGATAATAACCCCGCATATATTACACGGATTATGAACGCCCATAGTTTTGCCGTTTTGACCTGTACGGGCCAAGACGCACCGCTTGTGACACACCTCCCGCTTTTGGAACAAGCGGGTAAATTATACGGCCATGTCGCGCGTGAAAACCCAATGGTCGAGGCTTTCAACGGTAAGACTGTTTTCAAGGCCGTTTTTTCTGGCCCGCACGCCTATATTTCCGCGAGCCTTTATGACCGCCCCGAAGTGTCGGTACCGACTTGGGATTACACAGCGGTGCATGTGACAGGGACCGTAAAGGCCCTCGACTCAGGCGCAAGCGACGCGGCTATGGTGCATCTGGCAAAGATGTTTGAACCTGATTTGGCATGGACGGTAGAGCGTGCGAGGGATTATGTGATTGCGCTGATGACACATATCGTTGTGTTTGAAATGTCGATTGATTCCGTGCTAGGCTTAAGAAAGCTAAGTACACTCAAAAACATCAAAACAAAGGGGCGGATTACAGACGCTCTGACGACGCAAGGCGAAACGGCTCTTGCGCGTGAAATTCTGAGACGACAAAAGGAAATGAAATGACAGACCTTGTGACTTATAGTGAAAAAGACGGAATCGCCACGATTACAATGGATGACGGAAAGGCCAATGTCCTCTCGACCGTGATGATCGAACGATTAAATGCTGCCTTTGATAAGGCTGAGCATGAAGGCGCTATTGTTGTTTTGACGGGCCGCGAAGGTATGTTCTCGGGCGGCTTTAATCTCAAGGAAATGCAGGCGGGGCCAAAAGAAGCGATGGTTCTGACGTCTAAAGGCTCTAAGCTAGCGCGTCGTATTCTGGCATTTCCGCGACCTGTTATTGCTCTGGCTTCGGGGCATACTATTGCGATGGGGGCATTCCTGATGCTCGCCTGTGATTACCGTATGATAAAAGACGGTGATTTTAAAATCGGCCTAAATGAGACGATTATCGGTATGACGATGCATAATTTCGGGATTGAATTGGCGCGTTATCGTTTGGCGCTCAATTATTTTAATCGCTGCGTGATTAACGCTGAAATTTTTGACCCCAAAGGGGCGGTACACGCTGGGTTCTTTGACCGTATTGTGCCTGCAGAGTCGTTCGCTATGGCTGGAACAATGGCGGGTAAACAGTTCCAAAACCTCAATAAAGAGGCGTTCCGAAATACGAAAATCCGGTCCCGTAAAGCCGTTTTCGAGATTTTGGATCAAGCGATAGAGGATGATTTGGATCCCTCTAAAATCCACGCGGTTTAGGGCTCTCCCCGGTTTCGAAAGCCCTATAATTGATACAGGTTTTATAAAGCGCTATGTCTGATTATGATACGCGTATCCGTGTCATTAAAAATTATAGACCATGCGATGGCTCTGAACAGGAATTAGAGTTCCTGAAAAGTCGTCGCAAATGATTGGAATTGTTTCGCTCTTTTATGGGAGCGCTAGGGCATTATTATGTTTCTTGACCATTATTATGCTTATATTTGGACGACAACAGCCTGAGCGCGCTTTATGGAGCCGTCAATGAAACAGATTTTATTATGCACGAACTGTAAGAGGGCTGTATCAAAACCGGTGCAAATTCTGGTCGATGGTACGCCTGATAATCCAAACGTGTCGTGGGATGATGAATGCGAGCTGACTCCCTCGGGTATTGCGTTCAAAACACACCTACGCTTTCCCGCGCATGTCTCGCCTGTCGAGAAAGCGCATTTATTAGAATTTTCACCCATGTTTTTATTACGTCCAGATGACCTAGATCCTATTGTAAAAAATACGGAGGACTCATCGCGTTTAAACGGATGTTGCGGTTTAGACGGTTGTGACGGCCTCAATAAAAAATGCCAATGCGGCGCTTATATTGGCACGGAAAAAAGCGATTGTTGGACGCCTAAGGTTTTCATTACCGAGAATGCGGCAACACACTGGCAAAACGTTGAAAAAACAGCCCAAAATGACGACTGAATTGATTGAACGTCGAGAATACGATGTCCCTGGTGGCACTATGTCAGCCGTCCATTTTGGGTACACACGTAACCCTGTAAAGCTTGTCTTTTTACATGCAAACGGATTTAATGCTTATGCGTACCGCACAGTGCTGGCACCGCTTGGCATCCATGTCATTGCGCTAGATTTGCGGGGGCACGGCATGACGGCCCTGCAGACGCATGTCGATAGCCTAAAGAATTGGCATATTTTCCGCGATGACGTTGAAGCGTTTTTTGACCGTTATATTGATCACCCTGTCGTGCTTGGTGGGCATAGTTACGGCGCAGTGACGGGCATATTACTGGCGCCGATTTTAAAAGACCGTCTGTCTGGATATGTTGGGTTTGATCCTGTTATGGTTCCATCGCTTTTTCGGTTTGGATCACGGTTCAAAGCCTTTCGCACTATAACAAAAAAACACCTGCCGATTGCGCGCGGAGCAGGGCGGCGGAAATTTATATTCACCGATTATGACGAAGCCTATCAGCGCTATAAAGACCGCGGCGCGTTTAAAGGGTTTGATGACCAAGCTTTACGTGATTATCTAACAGGCGGTTTGAAACCCCATGCAGACGGCGTGCAGCTGGCCTGTCATCCGCTTTGGGAACAAGCCATATTTGCTGCGCAAGCGCATAACATGTTTAAAGCGGCTAAGTTTTTACCAAAACACACACATATTATTTCCGCTGGTAGGGGGGCTGTCAGTACAAAGCGATTACGTCAAAAGATACAAAACCAAATCAGAGACGGATATGGTGCCCGTCCGAATGGGAGTCAGGCTGGCCATGTGGGGGGCGGCTATGTGGATTTTAAACCTGAATTGACGCATTTATTTCCGTTTCAAAATACAGAATTTGCATCTCAAGTCTTACGCGCGGCGTGTTTTCAGCAGGCGTTAAACCCCTAAATTTTGGGTTATCTCGGCCTCAATCCGTGCAATTTGTTCTGGGGTTGCTTTCACTAATTTTCGCGTATTGAGATTGAACAAACATCCTATGGCCTGCATGGCAAAGAGGTTTTTACCCGATTGTGCGTCAACGAGATTGTGCACAAGTGTGCGCGTATATTGATTGATTTGGACGACGCCTGAATACATATGATAGCCGTCTCCAATGGCCGCGCGTTTATGTAAGAAGCCCCGTGCTTCTAATAAGGCCCCTGAAAACCCGTCTTTACGAGCGGCTTTATCGTGGAGTTCTGGCCATCCACTATCGATAGAAGCCGCAGTTTCTGTTATTCGCCCGATCAATGCTTGTGTGGTCACGTGGCCTTGAACACCGACCTCATGGGGTTGGAAAACACCGAGACCTACGGGCTTTAAACCTAACTTTTTTAAACGCTTTTCCGAAAGACCGAGCGAGCGTGTGTCATAAGATAACCCGCGCGGCTTTGAAGGTTCAGGGGCTTTAACTCTAAAGGCTTTCGCGGCAGATCTTGCGCGTTTTGGCCATGGGAAGCTTTTACCCGTTAGGTGCGAAACATGCGCCACGGTTTCGACAATGGTCGCGGCAATACGTCCATCATAATGATACATGACATGACAGAGACGCGCTGTGTTTTTATTGAAATTTAATATTCCAGATTCAATCCGTAGCGGGTCGCCCGGACGCGCTTCGCCTAAATATTTAATATGAAAATCTTTTACGCGGATAGAGCTGACAGAATCAGACCCAAAGGCGCTGGAGAGCCCTAATTTGATAATCAACATTTGCCGGGCTTGCGCTGTTTTGGTCATATAAAAGCGCACATTTAAATGCCCTAAATCATCACATTCCCAGCTGGAGCATTCTCCGACCCAAGTCAGTATAAATTTTGACATATTCTCAATCTTTTTAAAGTGCGGGTTTAAAAGCGGAAATCACGCTCGCAAGATGGGTCTATCGCAGGGTGACACGATGATTGTATTAGAGCGCATGCGTCATATGGCTTTTTTCGGTGCGCGTGCAATTTTGACATTGACCATAATGTTCAACAACACTCCGCGAAATTGTAAAGCCTTCAGGGCGGCAGCTGGCATGGTCGTGGGCATGGCGTTCTTCGACAGTTTCGCAAGTTTCACAAACAAAAAATTCTGCCAAATGATCATTATTATTTTGATCGCAAGCAATAAATGCATTCAAGGCTTCGACGCGGTGAACCAATCCAAGTTTTGATAAAAACTCTAAGGCCCGGTAAACCGTTGGGGGTTTAGGCGATCCATGTTCAGGTTTGAGTTGATCCAAAAGGTCATAGGCTTTCACCGCGCCTTTATTGTGACAGACCAGTTCGTAAATATGGGCGCGAAGCGGTGTAAAACGTTCGCCTTTGGATTCTGCGAGGGCTTTCGCGCGGCTGAGTAATTCGGGCATGGGTTTTAACGGGGTGTATTGCATAAGCCATCTTACCACAAAACTTGGCTCTGCCCACCCTCAAGACTTTATTTGAACCGGTTTTGAGACATTTTTTCACTGAGTTTTTGTATACTGTAAAGAAGGGGGCATGGGATCAAAATCGAAGGGAGGCTGTTTCTCAGTCATATTTTTTGCGGAAACCCGGGAATTGAAAACAACCATTGAAATTATCGTTTTTTTTGGCTAGGAGGCGTCAAAATTTAAATGCGCTGTAAATATAACAGCGCTCGACATTTATAATTTAAAATCGAGGAAATTATGGCCGAAACCCCTAAAGAGACTCAGTCGCCCATTCAAGGCAATGTGATGTTTTATCAAAAACCTATTCCGCTGAATAAAGACGCGCATGCAGGCTTTGGCGTAAAGCAAATTGAAAAACCTTTTGCATTTATGGAAAAATCCCATTTCGTGCCACTCACTGCGCCTGAATTTGGCCAAGCCTCAACCTCTTGCCCCATTATTTTTGCGGGGCCAGAGCGCGCGCCTTTGGCGGTTTTGGGCATTCGTGCGGATGAAAACTTATTCGTTGAAAACGGTATTTATAATCCAGATTTTTACCTTCCCAATTTCGCGCGCCGCTATCCTTTCGTCCTTGCGGGTGACAATCAGAATGATCGGTTTGTTGTCTGCGTTGATGAGTCGGCGGAATGTGTAACAAAAAATGCGCCTGACCAGCCCTTCTTTAACGGCGATGAAGCGAGTCCATTCACGAAAGAAGCTTTTGAGTTTTTACAAAACTTTGAACGGGATCGTCAGGCAACCCAGCTTATGGTGGATCGTTTTAAAGCGCTTGATTTATTCGAGCAAAAGGAAATGAATTTCCAAGGGAATAATGCCGACGGCTCTTTGGCTGAAAAGCAAAAGATTGCGGATTATTTTGCAATTACGGATGAACGTCTTCGCGCACTTGACGATAAAACGATTAAAGAATTTGTTGGAAATGGTTATATGGCTGTCGCCCATGCCCATATTATTTCACTCGGAAACTGGCAACGCCTTGTCAATATGACGCTACGCCGGACCGCTGCTGAACAAGCGGCTAAATAAGCCGCCAAACAAAGCGTCGAACATTACGGTTCAAAAGCGTAATTTATAAAAGTTTACAGGCAATTGAGCGCTTTTGCTCAGTTCCCATTCAAACGCCATAGAGTTTTTTGGTAATGTCCGTGGTAATATGCTGGGCCTAGGTGCAGGTAAATTACAGGACACAGTATTGGTAATGAATTGAAACCTCGGCTTTTTAAGTCGGGGTTTTTTCAATTTCTCGTGAGGTTATACGGTTCGCATAGATAATCTTAACAGGCACAGGTATAAGGTTTTGTCTCATCTAAAGGAAATGTGTTTTGTCTAAATTCATCCAAGCCTGTCTTAGCGCCTTATTGATTATATGTTTGTCTAGCCCGAGTTCAGCTCTTGAATCCGAGTCTGTGGATACGGGTAAGGTTGTCGCGAGTCTTGTGAGTAGCCATGATGTTGTATCGCCGGGTGAACGGGTTGATATTGCGCTCCGTACTGTGCTTGACCCTAAATGGCATACCTATTGGCGCAATCCTGGCGATAGCGGAGAGCCTGTTCAAATCAAATGGACATTGCCAGACGGGGTTATGCTTGACGGGGGGCTTTACTGGCCTTTGCCCGACACAATCCCAACAGGGCCAATTATCAATTACGGCTTTGAGGGTGCCCCTTTATTTCCGCAAGGGTTTATTGTGCCCAAGAGCGCGCAAGTGGGAGATGTCTTGAATGTTTCTGCCCATGTTTATTACCTTGTTTGCTATGATGTTTGTATTCCTGAACAAGCCGATCTTACACTCTCGCTTCAAGTGGGAGAAATGGCTTTTGATAATCGATGGCGCGATATGATTGCGATTGCCAAATCTGAAACGCCTAAGCGCGGCAATATTCAAGGCGGCATTAAGAAAATGGGCGATAATGTTGAAATGACATTTACAGATATTCCCGAAAATGCGGATCTTTCAGCGGCGTATTTTTTCCCATACGATCAAGGTGTCTTGGCGCATTCCGAAACCCAGACTCTGATTTTCGCAACGAACGGCATAGCTTTGAAGACAGCGGCTGAATTCCTTTGGTCCCAAAATCAGGGGAGCGCAAGCTTGCCTAAGACGCTAAGCGGCGTATTACGATTTGAACAAGACGGAGAAAAGACAGGGCAAGTGATTGAGCTTTCTGTCGGACAAACCTTAGATATTGGTAAGCGTGAAGCCCCCGCTTTAGAGCGTTCTGTATTGGATGACGCTGTAACTGCGCCTGCGAAAATTACATTTTTCGCCGCAATTATTGGGGCGTTTCTGGGGGGGCTCGTCCTTAACCTTATGCCTTGCGTTTTCCCTGTGATTTCGATCAAAGCGCTTTCAATCGCTAAATCTGCACATGGTGAGCGCTCAGCTATTCGTAAAAATGCATGGCTTTACACCCTTGGTGTGATTGCGACCTTCTTGCTCTTGGTGGTGGCACTTCTGGCCTTGAAAGCGGGTGGGTCTGAAATTGGGTGGGGCTTTCAATTGCAATCGCCCAAATTGGTTGCAGGTCTGGCCTTATTGATGTTCATTATCGGGCTCAACTTATTAGGCGTTTTCGAAATTGGCACAAATTTGCAAAATACAGGGTCTGGCCTCGTCAAAGCGGGCGATGATTCCGCACTGTCTTCCTTTATGACGGGCGCGCTAGCTGTGATTGTCGCAACTCCGTGCACCGCGCCGTTTATGGCGGGGGCTGTGGGATATGCGCTGGCGCAACCCGCTTATGTAACGCTAGCAGTATTCATGGCGTTGGCAATTGGTTTTGCTCTGCCCTTTCTTTTGATCGCCTATATACCCGGCGCCTTATCGAAATTACCTAAGCCTGGCCCTTGGATGATACGTTTTCGTGAAATTTTGGCATTCCCAATGTTTGCCGCTGCGATCTGGCTCGTCTGGGTTCTCAGCTTGCAAGCGGGTGAAAGCGGGGTGTTAAATATCCTATTCGCTATGTTGGCATTTGGATTTGCAGTTTGGTTATTCAAGCGCTCACATGTGGTTTCAAAATTATTAGGGGGTGTCGCTTTGATTTTAGCGGTCGCTTTACCGGTCACAATCACACCAAATGCGGTCACGCCCTCTAATTTGGAATATCAAGCGTGGTCGGTTGAAAAAGTTGCAGAGCTTCGTGCAGAAGGTCGTGCCGTCTTTGTCGATTTTACTGCCGCATGGTGCGTTACCTGTAAGGTGAATGAAAAGCTCGTTTTGGAAAAAGAAGCCGTAAAGCAGATTTTTATCGATACGGATACGGCCTTCCTTGTGGCGGATTGGACAAATAAAGACGATGTCATTGCGCGGGAACTCGCAAAATATGGTCGATCGGGTGTGCCGCTCTATCTTTACTTCACGCCCGGTCAAAATTCCGTGAGCCCTGTGATTTTACCTCAAGTTTTGACGGAGAGTGTGCTAAGAGAAGTCTTAACAGGCGCTCAATAGTTAAACAAATTTTGCGTCTCAAACCTATAGGAGAGAAAATTATGTTGACTTTAAAAACAATGTCTTTTGCCGCTTTGACGGCTCTGTCATTCGCGATTGCTGTGCCAGCCAGCGCGAAAATCGCAACTGGCGCGAACGTATCGGACATGTCTGTTGTCGATTCCAACGGTGTCACGCATAACCTATCCGATTTTGCGGGTAAAAATGTTGTGTTAGAGTGGACGAACGATGGCTGTCCCTATGTCAAAAAGCATTATTCAACAAACAATATGCAAGAGACACAAAAAATGGCGACGGCGGATGGTGATACGGTCTGGCTCTCTGTAATCTCCAGCGCACCTGGTAAGCAAGGCTATGTGTCGGGCGAAGAGGCGAATGCTCTCACAACATCACGCGGCGCTGCGCCAACGGCTGTTGTTCTGGACTCAGAGGGCACTATGGGTCGCGCATTCAGTGCGCAGACTACACCGCATATGTATATTATCGATGCAAATCAGACCTTGGTTTACCAAGGCGCGATTGACGACAACCGGTCCGCAAGCCCTGCGACTGTGGCGGGTGCAACGAATTACGTTAAAGCGGCTTTGACAGATATTAAAGCCGGTAACCCCGTGAGCGTTTCCGATACGGCGCCTTATGGCTGTTCAGTTAAATACGGTTCATAAGCTTTATATCCTATCGTTGATTTTAAACCCCGCCCTACCCGGCGGGGTTTTTTATTGGCTAAACTGGCTTGCCTCAGAAGTTTTGCACGTTAAACCTAAGCGCGATTCAATAGGAGAGCGATATGACCCATCGGAATGCGCATTTTAAAACCCTCGAAGATTTAGCCGCGAAGTCCGTTTCCATCGCGGATTTGTTCAAAACGGAACCCAAGCGTATGGAAACATTCGTCATGCGCGAAGGGCCGCTCCGCGCGGATTTCTCTAAACAGTCTATTTCTGAAAATGCGCGCGCGGCATTACTCTCGCTGGCCGCCGCTTGCGACCTTGATGAATGGCGCGGGAAATTGTTTGCGGGTGACACGGTCAATACATCAGAAGATCGCGCGGTATTACATATGGCTTTGCGCGGCGTTGGCGGGTCAAAAACGGTTCAAAAAGACGTGACTGATATGGGCAAAAAAACAGCCGAATTTGCCAATCAAATCCGCAAAGACGGAAAATTTAAAGCCGTCGTGCATATCGGTATTGGCGGTTCGGACTTAGGCCCACGATTGGTCGCGGATGCGTTTGAAGCCGCTTGCGACCGCGTGATAGACTTGCGCTTTGCTGAAAATGTCGACGGCGCGTCAATCAATGATGCACTTGATGGCCTTGACCCGAAAACAACCTTAGTTGTGGTCGTGTCTAAATCCTTTTCAACTCAAGAAACGCGCATGAACGCCGAAGCGGCGCGGGATTGGCTCACGAAATCCCTTGGTAAAAAAGCAGGTGCGCATTTCATTGCCGTGACGGCCAACCGCAAAGGCGCAGAAGCGTTCGATATTCCGCCGGCTCAAATCTTTGATTTTTGGGATTGGGTTGGCGGGCGTTATTCTGTCTGGTCGGCGGTGGGTTTGTCTTTGCAGATTGCTTTCGGGCCAGAGGCGTTTGCGGAGTTCCTCAAAGGGGCCAAGCGCATGGACGAACATTTCCGTGACCAACCCCTTGATGAGAACCTGCCCGTTATGATGGCGATGACAGGGGTTTGGAACCGCAATATTTTGGGCTATACCTCGCTTGCGGTTATTCCTTACGCGCGGCGTATTCGTAAACTGGCGGCGTTTCTGCAACAGCTCGAAATGGAATCAAATGGCAAAAGCGTCACACGCGAAGGTAAAGCGGCAGGCCTGACCTGCCCAATCCTATGGGGCGATGAAGGCACGAATGGCCAACACGCTTTCTTCCAATGGCTTCACCAAGGCACGCCGGGGGCGCCCGTCGATTTTGTGGCTGTGTTGAAAGACCATGCAAACCGCCCAGACCATCACGCCGCCCTGCTCGCCAATTGCTTCGCGCAATCCGAAGCGCTTATGCTTGGCAAAGCTGAACATAAAGTCCGCGAAACCCTGACGGGTCGTGACGATATTGACGCGGATGCGATAAATGTTCTAGCCCCGCAAAAAACGTTCCCCGGTAACCGTCCTTCTACGACGATTACGCTTGACGCGCTGACGCCCTTCGCCCTTGGACATTTAATTGCCCTCTATGAGCATAAAGTCTTTGTTCAAGGCGTGATCTGGAACGTCAATTCCTTCGATCAATGGGGCGTGGAACTGGGCAAGGTTTTAGCTTCGACAATCCTCGGTGAAATGGATGCGGGGGAAACAGGCGACCATGATCCAAGCACAACAGCTTTGATGGGGCTTTTATCAAAAACGGCTTAGGATTTGGGTCTGCGGGTTAAAAGGGGTTTCATAAATTTCTAAATCCGTTAAACCCGCCTCATGGCTAAAAAGAATAAAATATTCCGTCCTAAAGCGCGTCGCCCACGGGGATTTGAAGATAAACCAGCAGAGCTTTTACGCGCTGAGCGGCATTTAATCGCTAAGGCGTTCGAGGTTTACGACTCGCGCGGGTTTGAGCCGCTTGAGACGCCTGCGTTTGAATATGCAGACGCGCTGGGGAAGTTCTTGCCTGATGAAGACCGTCCGAATGTTGGCGTCTTCGCTCTGCAAGATGATGATGAACAGTGGTTGTCATTGCGTTACGATTTGACCGCGCCGCTCGCGCGCTATGTCGCAGAGCATTATGATGCACTGGCCAAGCCGTATCGCCGTTACCAAGCGGGCAGTGTTTACCGGAATGAAAAACCTGGGCCGGGTCGCTTTCGTGAATTTGTCCAATGCGACGCCGATAGTGTCGGCGCACCCGGAACGGCCGCAGATGCAGAGATGATAATGATCGCGGCTGATGTTATGCGGTCTGCGGGTCTAAAAGACGGGCAGTATCAAATTCGGGTGAATAACCGCAAACTTCTCGACGGGATTTTGGAAAGCTCTGGCGTGACGAATACGAAAGACGGTACCGTGCAACGCCTGCAAGTCCTGCGCGCAATTGACAAGCTTGACCGCCTCGGTGCAGACGGCGTGGCCGCGCTTCTCGGTGAAGGGCGCGAAGACGAATCGGGTGATTATACTCAAGGCGCGAAACTTGACCTTGCAGGAATTAAAGCTGTCCTTGGATTTACCACCGCGTCTGATCCTGACCGTGGCAGAACCATTAAAACGCTTGAAGGCCTTGTCGGACAAAGTGAACGCGGTCTTGCAGGCTGTAAAGAACTCTCCGAGATTGACGCGCTTTTGACCGCGACCGGGTTTGGCCCTGACCGTGTCGCTTATGATACGTCAATTGTACGGGGCCTTGGATATTATACAGGCCCCGTTTTTGAGGCCGAGCTTCTGGCTGATATTAAAGATAAAAAAGGGCGTCCTGTGCGGATTGGTTCTATTGGCGGCGGCGGGCGTTATGATGATCTGGTCTCACGGTTTCGCGGACAGGCGGTGCCTGCCACAGGCTTTAGCTTTGGCGTGTCGCGTTTCCTCTCCGCGCTAGAGCGTATGGGAGCGATGAAAGAAAGTGTGAAGCCCCCCGTTATTATTTGTGCTTTTGATAAATCGCTTATGGCGGAATACTTCAAATTATCGGATGCCCTTCGTTTCGCGGGTATTCGTGCAGAAGTCTTTATCGGTGCCGGTAATGTCACAAAGCAGATGAAATATGCGGACCGTAGAAACGCGCAAGTCGCCGTTTTAATGGGTGAAGATGAAATGGTGAAAGGCGAGGTAACGCTAAAAGACCTCTATCTCGGCGCAGAAGAAGCTAAGAAAATTGAGAGCAATGAAGAGTGGAAATCGGCCCGACCTGCGCAAATGACCGTTGCACGCGATGAGTTTGTGGACGCGGTCAAGTCTATGTTGGGATGATTTAGATATTACTGCGCCAAAATAGACTATGTCTTTCAAAACGCGTCTGAAATCATATGGGCGTCAGTTTTTACAACTTTTCATATAGGGTTTCTATCATTCACAGGGACTTGAAATTTAACGCGAAGGGTCGTTTTTTTAAGTCTATGTTGTATACAGGTGCAAATTTTGTTTAAAAAAAAGACCGCTTACGCAAGAAACGCAGCGGCTAAAGTTTCGAAAGAAATGCCTTTTTGGCATAGTTGGCAAGTACTATATTAGAGCTGAATGCAGACTGATTGAAAATTCAAATAAATCTTAATGCTTGTTAAGATTTTAAAACAAGAGGACTGTATAAAAAAATCCCAATGGTTGCCCATTGGGATAAGGTAAAGAGAGACAACTCATCAAATTGATAAGTTAAGTCTAATTACGGTTTATCAGTTGAACCCAATCTGAACATTAGCGCGCTTGACGCGGCCTTGAATTCACGTGATTTATACTGTTATAATTTTAAACGAGGTGACTATGACGTCTTCTACACTTGATCTTCGAATTATACCGGTGACGCCGTTTGCGCAAAATTGCAGTCTTCTCTTTGATACAAAAAGCCGCGCGGGTGTTTTGGTGGACCCAGGCGGCGAGGCACAAAAATTGATGGCCGCCGCGAAAGAGGCCAATGTCACAATTAAAGAAATCTGGCTAACACATGGTCATTTAGATCACGCAGGCGGGGCCGATGAAATCCGTGAAGCCCTTGGTGTACCTGTGATCGGCCCGCATAAAGACGATCAATTCTGGATGGACGACATAGAGATGCATTGGGAAAAATATGGCCATAAGAATATGGGCCGCAATGTTGTCCCAGACCGCTATCTTGAAGACGGCGAGACTTTAAGCCTTGCGGGTGTTGACTTTAAAGTTGCCCACACACCGGGGCATACGCCCGGCCATGTGGTGATTTATAATCAGCAGATGAAAATCGCTTTTGTCGGGGACGTAATTTTTCGAGGCTCTATTGGGCGTACTGATTTTCCAAAAAGCAATCATCAAGACCTGCTGAACTCAATTACACAAAAGCTCTGGCCCCTTGGCGGAGATATGCGGTTTATTCCGGGTCACGGGCCGATGAGCACATTTGAACAAGAGCGCAAAGATAATGCTTTCGTTGCTGATGACGTTATCGGCACGCGCGGGCAAAACTCAACGGGTGTGATGTAATGACCATTGGTGTTGGCGGAAAGACAGCAGGTCAGGCGTTGGCCAGCTTATCAGATATGACCGCGGGCGCTGTGCCGATTGCAGAGGCAGAATATCAAACACGGATTGATAAGGCGCAAGCCCTTATGAAAGAAACGGGTCTTGACGCGCTTTATTTAAATGCAGGTACGAATCTTTATTATTTTACAGGGACGCGCTGGCGGCCTTCAGAGCGTATGGTCGGCGCTGTTCTTTTGCAAACAGGGGCGCCGCACTATATCGGCCCCGCATTTGAAGAAGGCACAATCCGTCAATTTATGACGATTAAAGGCGATATTCACACATGGGAGGAACATGAGACACCGTTTCACTGGGTCAAAAAAATCTTAAACGCAGCGGCCATTACCCAAGGCAAAATTGGCTTAGATGAATCGACGCCGTTTTTTACCTCCAATGGGATCGCTCAATCGGCTCCTGAATTTGAATATGTGAATGGGGCGATGATTACGGCCAAATGCCGTATGATTAAATCCAAAGCTGAATTGGCTTTGATGAAACGCGCCAAAGACATGACACTGGCCGTCCACAAAGCCACCGCAACAATTATGCGAGACGGGATTACGACCGCAGAAGTCGGCGCCTTTCTTGACAGCGCCCACCGTAAAGTCGGCGCGCCTGCAGGGTCATATTTCAAGATTGTCTTATTTGGGCCCGACTCGTCTTATCCGCACGGGGTGAAAACACCTAAGGCTTTGGAAAAAGGGGATATGATCTTGATTGATACGGGCTGTCAATTGCATGATTATATTTCAGATATTACGCGCGCCTATGTTTACGGCGATCCCACAGATAAACAAAGACAGGTCTGGAACGCTGAAAAATCAGCGCAAGCAAAGGCCTTTAATGCGGCGCAACTTGGTGTGCGCTGCGGAGATGTTGACCTTGCGGCGCGGGCTGATTTAGAAACGCATGGCTTTGGCCCGGGCTATGCCACACCTGGTCTGCCGCACAGGACAGGACACGGCATCGGCCTTGAAATTCACGAATGGCCCTATCTGAATTTGGGCGATGACACGAAACTTGCAAAAGGCATGTGTTTTTCAAATGAGCCGATGATCTGTGTTTACGGTGAATTTGGCGTGCGCCTCGAAGATCATTTCTATATGGGCGAGCACGGCCCTGTTTGGTTCACAGAGCCGTCTCATTCGGTTGATGATCCCTTTAAAGGGGTTTAATCGAGAGAAAACCCTAACCCGCAGCCTTTTCCATTGCTTCAGCCAAAGTGACGTCCTTATGCGTTACGCCGCCTGCGTCATGTGTGGTGAGGGTGACATCGACGCGGTTATAAACATTAAACCATTCAGGGTGGTGATCCATCTTGTCTGCGATAATCGCGATATGAGTCATAAATCCAAAGGCTTGTGCGAAGTCTTCAAATTTAAAAACTTTTGTAATGAAATCATCGCCGCCTGTCCAACCGTCTAAGTTTGAAGCGACGTCTTTGGGGTTTAAAATTTCCATTATTACGCCTTTATTTTAACAAATTTAGGAAAGTATATAGTGCGGTAGGTATGAAATTTAAAGCGGTAACCATTTTTGGCGTCACTTAAGTGATGCCGATTTTCTTCCTCTTTCCTATTCAGTCTTGCCTATTTGATATTGCCTATTGGATATTGCCGATTAAGGCTTACCGATTAAGTCTTGTCTATTTAGGGTTCGCGCTGTAACCACCGCGTGCTCATTATATGAAGGAATTAAATTATCTTAGATCGTCTGAAAACAGAATTAGTCAGTACGCCTATGAAGAATATGTTTTCAGTCTCTATGACGCGTGTCATAAAATGTGCGACATTTTTAATTGCAGGCCTTATTCTTTATGGTTCTTTAATGCCCAGCAATTCTATGTCATCTGTAGCGGGTCAAGATAAGATTATGCATTTGTGTGCTTATGGCTTGCTGGCCTTATTGGCGGTGCCGACATTTTCAAATCTAGCTATCTGGAAACATATTCTTTTTATTTCCCTCTTGGGTATCGGAGTTGAGTTGGCGCAAGCCTCTATGGCAATGGGGCGTGAGGGCAGTGTTTGGGATGCCTGTGCCAATATGGTTGGTGTCGTCTTAGGTGTTTCATTTTGGGTCATATTGAGTCGTAACATTTTGCGTCAGTAAAATATGATTTCGTCTTAGATGCGAGTGCTTTTTTCAAGCTTCGTGTCACAAAAGAAACGGTCTTGCTTGTACAGCTGACGGGCGTCCTGAAAGTGCTAAAAATCACTGAAAACCAAGTTTTTCCTGCTATTTACTATATCTGGTGTCAGATTTGCATTCTATTGTGGTTAATAAATGGTGAACAGCGGGGGTTCATCTTCATTAGACTAAGGCAAGTGCTATGATATCAATGAAACACAAAATTTTAACAGCGTCCCTATTGTTAATAGTGACAGGTTCCGCAGGTGTGGCTATGGCGGGGAGCGGGTCTAATTATCCTGCTTATACGCCGGATCTTTTGCCGCCCAATCCAAATGCTGGCATGTGTTATGCCCGTGTTGAAATTCCTGCCGAATATACAAATACAACTGAGCGTGTGATGGTCGAAGAGGGGTACCGCACCGTAGAAGCTGTGCAAGGGCAACTCGTGCCCGGTCAAGAACGTGTAATGGTGAAAGAGCCCAGTATCCGTTTTGATGTTCGGCAACCGCGTTTTTCAACCGTCCCTGAAAAAGTTTTGGTGCGTCCATCTTATCAAAAATTATATATTACGAAGCCTGAATTTGAAACGGTTTCGGAAACCGTCAATTCTGGGGCTCCGACATTAGTTTGGAAACGCGGAAACCCGGGCAAATTAATGGCGCAAGGGTATAAAATTCATTCAACGGCTGATGGCGGTGTCGGCGGTGCTGGCTATAGCAGCTTATCTGATTATTCCCAATCATCGGCTGGAGCGACCCGGTGCGGTGATAGTTGTGAAATTTGGTGTCTAGTTGAAGAACCCACGGATGCGGTTACATTTAATCGCCGCGTGATGAAAACACCTGGTAATGTGCGCCGCGAATCGGTTCCAGCTAAATATGAAACGATTATGAAACAAGTCGTTTCAGACCCTGGCGGCGTTCGTGAAGTTCCCGTGCCCGCTGAATTTAAAATGGTCAATGTCGAGCGTGTGGCTCAAATTGGTAGTGTGCGTGAAGTCAATGTTCCACCAAAATTTGGAACCGTTGCAAAGAAACAACTGGTGTCCCCAGCGCGTTATGAGTGGAAACAAGTGGTTTGTAAGCCTGGCACAGGCTCTATTCGGAGCAGTCAGAGTTACGCTGAGCCTGTAACGCCTGCTATTGTTACGCCGATCCCATCTCAGCCGAGTTATACAACATCTTCTTATACACCGCATCAGCCGATAACATATGGGGGTGGCGCTGCACACCATCAATCATCCTGTGGTGATACAAGCTGCCGCAGTGCAGGCGAACACGGTTTATTCGAAGGGCGTTCACGTTCGCATCAATCCAATATGGGGCAGACATCATCCTATGGCGGGTCCGTTCACAATGGGGCCACTCAGAGTGCATCTGGGACACCTTCCGCTTACCAATCGGGTCGCTATGGCACCATCAGCCCCGCTTATGAATTACCTGAGGTTACGTCGGATAATCTAGGCGGATATTCAAATCCCGTAACCCGTCATACGGGCGCGAAGCGTACGCGCTGGTAGCATCCGCATTGGTCGTATCCAGTTGACGTTCTTAACGGCGACTGGCTAAATTCAATATGAAGCCTCGGATATTTTCCGAGGCTTTTTCTTTGACTTCAAAGCCTGTCTTTGACGCCAATTATCGCCGTTGTCCCCGTCTTTTCCAACGCCTCTTGATTTTACAGGCTTAAGGAATAGGGTTTATAACGTTGGGCTGGGTAAAGGGGATATATTTTGAGCCTTATCATAAAAACGGATCGTCTATGTTTGCGGGCGTGGCAAGATACGGATTTAAGGGACTTTGCAAAGCTCAATCAAGACCCGCGTGTAATGAAATATTTAGGGCCGCCTTTGTCATTACAACAAAGCAAGGCGATAATTGCGCGTCAAACGGAATTGACCGAGTCTGGAGCCCCCGCATTTTGGGCGGTTGAGCGACTATCCGACACACAATTTATAGGCTGTATCGGTGTTAAAACCGTGAACTTCGACGTATCCTTTGCACCGTGTTATGAAGTAGGATGGCGTCTCAGCGCTGATTATTGGGGGCGGGGCTATGCGACTGAAGGCGCTAAAGCGGCTTTAGACATTGCGTTTGAGCGTTGGGATATGCCGCGTATTTATTCGTTTACAGTGCCGAAAAACACCCCGTCACAAAGGGTCATGCAAAGGATTGGCATGAAACGTGTTGAGGGTGGTGACTTTGATCATCCAAACTTGGCAGAGGGGGATCCGCTTTTGCGTCATGTTTTATATACTCTCGACCGAGAGGACGTCATGTCTTAGAGGCAAGCGGTTATAAATCCTCATATATTTTGAGTGCCCATAAAAGTGTCCATAAAAAAGCCGCCCAGTGGAAATCGAGGTGGAAATCGAGGCGGCTTTTGCATTGCGTATGTTGATACGATTATTTCAGATCGTCTTGATCAATTAAACCGTCATTTGCGATTTTCTCTTTGTCAAAATACTCTCTAGCAAGTTTAAAGACAACGGGTGCGAGCAATATAAGCGCGATCAAGTTTGGTGCGGCCATCAGCCCTGTTAAACTATCGGCGATCAACCAGAATGTATTGACGACCATATTTTCTTTGCCGTCTTCGCCAGTTTCAAAGTGAAGGGCAAAAGCACTTACAAAGACAGCGCCGAGCCAAAAAACACGGAAAATTGGAATAGATTTTTCTTTGAACAGAAACGCCGTACAGCGCTCCCCGTAATAGCTCCACCCAATAATGGTCGTAAAGGCAAAGATTGCGAGACAGATCGTGACGATATGTTCGCCAAAGCCGCTCAGGGTTGCGTCAAAGGCCGCAGCGGTTAGCGGGGCACCCGTTTCACACCCTGTCGGGGATTTGCCGCTTTGTAAGATTTCCAAAATAGCGGGATTGGCTAAACAATCTGAGCTGACAACACCCGAGGTTAAAATGACGAGTGCCGTAATCGTGCAGATTATAAGTGTGTCAATAACCGTGCCTAGCATGGCAATAATGCCTTGGTTCACAGGGTCATTATTTTGCGCCGCCGCATGGGCAATCGGAGCAGACCCTTGACCCGCCTCGTTTGAAAACAGGCCGCGCGCGACCCCTTTTTGCATTGCGAGCATAAGCAATCCTACGGAAATACCTGCGCCTGCGCTTTGTAAACCAAATGCTCCTTTGAAGATTAAGCCAAAAGCGGCTGGAATCGCTGTGACATTAAAAAGAAGTACGACTAAGGCGGCGCCAATGTAAAGCATGGCCATGAACGGTACGAGGCGTGAGGCAATCGCGCCAATACGTTTAATCCCACCAAAAATCACCAGACCGACGAGGACGGAAAGGACAACCGCAACAAGACGCGGATCAAAGCCATATGTGCTATTGAGAGCGTCCGTGATTGAGTTGGCTTGTACAGCATTCCCAGTTGAGAGAGAGCCAATAATACCAAAGCCTGCAAAACAAACGGCAAGCGGATAGAATTTCGGGCCGAGGCCGTTTTTAATATAATACATTGGGCCACCGACACGGTTACCATTGGCATCAACTTCGCGGTAACGCACAGCGAGCACGCCTTCGGCAAATTTGGTTGCAGTTCCGAAAATCGCGGTCATCCACATCCAAAAAATAGCCCCCGGGCCACCAATCGCAATCGCGGCGGCAACGCCAGCAATATTACCCGTGCCTACGGTTGATGATAAAGCCGTCATTAATGCGGCAAAGGGTGAGACATCACCTTCAGCGGCTTCGCCTGTACGCCTTTTGAAAAGCTGTTTAAAGGCATAAGGAATGCGGATAATCGAGATGAGGCGTAGTCCAAAGGTTAGAAATATACCCGTTCCGATTAAAAGTAACATCATGGGGGGGCCCCAAACAAATCCGTTTAACCCCTCCATGAGTGAGTTGAAAAGTTCCATATATTTATCCCTAACTTAAAAAGTATTTTAGTAATTTAAATTTTTGCGACCATAGGCGAGCTGTTAAGGTGCGCCAAGTAAAAAGTGTAAACCTTAAAAAGTCCAAAGAATGCAATATGAATTGAGCGTAAAATGCGAATTGAGTGTAAAACCTCGAATTCAACTCTATGCAACATGCCAGATTTATAATAATCACATGGCCCTAACAGACACCCTATTTGCCAATTGAATGACAGCATATTTTAAGAACAGGTTTGTATCATGTTTGAAACCCTAACCTCGCGCCCCGATGATCCTATTATGGCAATCATGGAACTTTGCAAAGCGGACGCAAATCCTAAAAAAATAGATCTTGGCCCGGGCGTGTATAAAGATGCAACGGGGAGCACAACAATTTTAAAAGCGGTGAAACTTGCCGAAGAGCTTTGGAACCGGGAAGAGCTAACCAAGACATATGTTGGAACCGTTGGGAATCAAGATTTTTGTCGCCTCATGTTGGACCTTGTTTTGGGGGCCCAACATCCTGCAATTACAGAAGGCCGCATTGGCGCGGCGCAAAGTACGGGGGGGTCTGGCGCACTGCGTTTAGGGGCCGAGCTGTTAAAAGCGTCTCTACCCGATGCGACTGTCTGGGCAAGTACGCCGACTTGGGCCAATCATATTCCGCTGATAACAGAGGCGGGCCTTAAGATGGATAGCTATCCCTATTATAACCGCGAAACACTCGGCGTTGATTTTGATGATATGATCACCCATCTCGGTACGCAAGCAAAACGGGGTGATATTGTGTTGTTACATGGCTGTTGCCATAATCCGACAGGCGCAGATTTATCGCACGCGCAGTGGGATCGCCTTGCAATATTCCTTGCTGAAAAGGGTTTAAATCCATTTATTGACTTGGCGTATTTTGGCTTGGGACGCGGCATGGCGGATGATACTTACGGCACACTCAAAGTGATAGAGCATTGCCCAGAAGTCCTGATAGCCATGAGCTGTTCCAAGAATTTTGCGCTTTACCGTGAACGAACAGGTTTGATTGCTGCGGTCACGAAAACACCTGAGGCGGCCAAGATCACCCGCTCGCAATTTGGGGCGATACAAAGAAAAATCGTTTCTATGCCCCCCGATCACGGCGCAGCACTTGTCGTGCGTATTCTCGGCGACGATGTTTTGCGTGAGATGTGGGTCAATGAGCTCGAGTCTATGCGTGACCGAATGCGCGGCTTGCGTACGCTTTTATCCGAAGCGTTAAATGTGCAAGGCGGTGAAGCGATTTCTGCTGCGATTAAAGACCAGAATGGTATGTTTTCAACGCTGCCTCTTACCAAGGAACAAGCTCAAAAACTACGCACAGAACATGCGGTTTATTTGCTGGATTCTGGCCGTATTAATATTGCGGGTGCGAATGCCAGTAATATTCCAAGATTAGCAGAATCGATTTTAGCGGTTTTGTAAAGCCCTCGAAAAATTATTACGCCTCATATTGAAAACACTCCAAAGGCTGAAAACACTCGCAAATTACGATATGTAATCAGTGTCCCAGAATTCTACGGTTTGTTGACAATTTTAAAGTCTGTATCGCTATAGCTATCGGGTCTGAATTGGGTTTCAGGATAGCTTGGGTTCATAGCCTCTAAATGTTCACGGACAATTTGGGTTATGATCGCCCCGCGTGTTGCGCGGTGATCGGACGGTATAATATGCCAAGGCGCATGATCGGTTGATGTGCGGCGAACCATGGTTTCATACGCGTCCATAAATTGCGGCCAGAGCTTGCGGTCTTCGAGGTCACCAGGATTAAACTTCCAACGTTTATTGGGATTGATCAGGCGATCCCGCAAGCGTCCCTCTTGGGTTTTGGGCGAAATATGCAACATGAATTTTAAAATGCTGGTGCCGTTTTCAACCAGATGTTTTTCAAAATTATTGATTTGTGTATACCGCTGTTCGATGTTTTCTGCGGGTGCAAATTCCCGTACCTTCACGACTAATACGTCTTCGTAATGCGAACGGTTAAAGACCGTGATTTGTCCCTTGGCTGGACAGACCTGATGTACTCGCCAAAGATAATCTTGAGACAGCTCTGTTTTACTCGGCGCTTTAAAACTCGCAACCCTAATGTTAAGCGGCGGGGTTCTTGAAAATAATGCACTTGTTGTGCCGTCTTTTCCGCTTGTGTCCATGCCTTGCAATAGGATGATGACACTGCGTTTGGCTTCGCCGTAGAGACGGTGCGCAAGCGGGGCGATTGCTTTGGCATTGTCTTTAATTCTGTCTTTTGCGTCAGATTTACTTTTGAAAAGTTCTATCTGCGTTGGGCAGTCTGATAATGTGAAATTATTCGGGTCTTTGACTAAGAAGGCAGGGAAGGAAGGGGATGTCGTATTCATAATGATAATCCTTGTTTAGACGTTCGTGCAGATGTCAGTGAATAAGCCGTCGCCATGTTAATTTAGGCCTAAATCTTCTTTCATCATTTCAATGTCTAGCCATTCGGCTTCAAGGGCTTCTAATCGTGTTTTAGCTTTGTCCAAATCTGAGATCGTTTTATTAAACAAATCTGGATCCGATGAAAATAGAGTGGGGTCAGAGAGGATTGTTTCGCATTGGGTGATTGCGGTCTCGGCTTGTTCTATTTCTTTAGGAAGTTTTTCAAGCCTGTGTTTGTGTTTGAAAGAGAGTTTACCTTTAGATTGTGATTTTCCAGACGCGGATATTGGTGTTGTATTGACCGTCTTTTCTGCGTGATCGGCTTTGTCCGCTTTGTTATTCCCAGCCATTTTACGGGCTTTGACACCTTCGCCGCGTTGGCGCACCATATCCGTATAGCCGCCAGCATAGACTTGCCATGTCGCGTCCCCTTCATAGGCCACAGTACGGGTTACTGTGCGGTCTAGGAAGTCACGGTCATGGCTGACAACAATGACTGTGCCTGGATAATCGGCAACCAATTCTTGTAAAAGATCCAGTGTTTCCAAATCCAGATCATTGGTTGGTTCATCAAGCACCAGAAAATTTGATGGCAAGCGCAGACCGCGTGCGAGTTGCAAGCGTCCACGTTCCCCGCCCGACAAAGCGCGCAGGGGTGTGCGCGCCTGTTCAGGTAAGAATAAAAAGTCTTTCATATAACGAATGACGTGAACGGATGTATCGCCGACCATGACCTTATCCCCGCCGCCATCTGTTAGGGCTTCGGATAGGCTCCATTCGGGATTTAAGGTCTCGCGCTTTTGATCAATAATCAGAGGCTCCAAATTGACGCCGAGTTCAATTTTGCCAGCATCAGCCTCAAGCTGGCCCATAATAAGCTTTAGCAAAGTTGTCTTGCCAGAGCCGTTTGGCCCGACAATACCAATACGTTCATTTCGGGAAATTTTGATTGAGAAATCATTGATAATATCGCGGTCATTAAACGCTTTGAAGACATGTTCGAGCTTGGCAACTGACTTGCCCGATTTTTGCGCCTCTGTCGTGGTGAATTGAACGGCGCCCGTTTGGTTGCGGTGTTCTTTCACTTGTTGGCGAAGGGCACCTAAATCTTTCAAGCGTTTAACATTGCGTTTGCGCCTTCCCGATACCCCGTGAACAACCCAGTGTTGTTCGCGAACAATTTTACGGTTAAGCTTGTGGCGCTCTAATTCTTCTTGCTCAAAAAAAGTGTCGCGCCAATCTTCGAACTCTGAAAAATTTTTATCAATTTGATGGGTGATGCCGCGGTCAACCCATAGGGTTTTTCGGGAAAGCTTTTCTAAGAAACGGCGGTCATGCGAAATCAGAACAAGCGCCGATGCGAGCGATGAAAGCTCTTCTTCGAGCCATTCAATGGCTGGCAAATCTAAATGGTTTGTGGGTTCGTCTAGCAGCAAAATATCCGGTTCAGGGGCGAGTGTACGCGCCAAAGCGGCGCGACGACCTTCGCCGCCCGATAAATGTGTGGTCGGCGCGCTGCCGTCTAGTCCCAAAGCATCAAGTAGATAAGGCACGCGGTAGGCTTGATCTGCACCTTCCATCCCGTCCATAACATAATCTTCGATCGAGTTATAAGCGCTTAGGTCAGGTTCTTGGGGTAAGTAGCGAACGGTTGTGCCAGGTTTTAAAAACCGTTCACCGTGATCCGCTTCAACACTCCCTGCGGCTATTTTTAAAAGTGTGGATTTACCAGACCCGTTACGCCCAATCAGGCATAGGCGCTCTCTAGGCATGACCATTAAATTCGCCGCCTCTAACAGCGGTGTTGTGCCAAAGGTCAATTGCATATTCGCAAGGGTTAAAAGCGGTGGTGAAGCCATAAGGTTCTCTACGGCCTAATTTCAAAAAGGGAAGGGGTTTTACGGTTTTCGCGCCCATTATCCGTGGCTCTTTTGCATTTGGGCTATTTTGATGTCTCTATTGAAGGTTTTGCGGGTCGCGCCTATTCAGAGATTTAAACCTCTGAGCGTATCAAAATCTATAAAAGACGGGGCGGTCAATAAGCCAATTGCATTATCTATAAGACAGGCGACACTAAATTTTGTAGGATAAAGTATACGTGATATAAATTCTGAATGTCAGAGAGTCAGGGCCAGTTTACATGCAAATATTTGGGACATTGCAAGCATTGGGTCAGAGGCGACCCATTCGGAAAAAAAAGGTCTATGATACCGCGCTTGCTTTTGCGTTAACCAATGTGTCGGATGTGAACGGTTTTGCCGTAAAACGGCCTCGTCTGCGAAAGGTTTTGAAATCACATGTGGTTTTGATGGGGCTCCTCATCTTTTCTGGATTGCTTTTGAATATGTCCGCTAACGCGCAAACTCGTGGACAAATAGGGGCGGATAATGCCAGCGCGTCTACCCGTTTTTCTGAACCCAATATTTCTTTGAGCGAAATAGAAAAACGCCAGAAAGCCTTAGAGAACAATACGCGCTTGTCGGAGGTTCAACGCGCGTCAGCTTTGGAATTCTACGAACAGGCAGCGCAGGCGCTCACGACAGCTGAACAAAATATTGAAGCGCGGGTTCGGTACGAAAACTCTATTCAGGAATTTCCAGAACAAATTGAAAGCTTACGGGAGCGCCTTAATCGTCTTCGGACACGCACCCCAAAAACGCGTGATGAAGATGTGGGGATGACGGATGAGCGGCTCTTAAAGTTTCAACAAGATTTAATTTCAAAAGAAGCTGATTTAAGAACACTTCGAACCGAAATTACGCGTTATGATTCAGACTTGCAGGGGCTTTTAACGCGACCTGTATCGGCACGAGAACAATTGGGCGGCGCGCAAGCGCGGTTAACAAATTTGAAAAATGAATTGAACGGTCTCTCCGTGCAAAGCAACGATGTCTTACGCGCCGCACGACGGACCTCACTTGTATCGCGTATCTATTCGGCAGAAACAGAAATTGCCAGTTTGCAATCTGAGATTTCCAGCTTAGCCGCACGTCAACAACTCGTAACGTTATTGAGAGACATTTCAAAAAATGAAGCCCAAATTTCTGAACAAGATGTGATTTACTTACAAAATCAAACGGGGCAGAGACGGGTTATGGAGGCCGAAGCCCTTCGTAATGAAAGCCTGCTAGCCTTGGCGGGATTAGCGACCGCTCATCCACTTGTTGTTGATCAAACAAATACAAATTACGCGCTAACGCAAGCTTTAAAAACGGTGTCGCTTTCGGCTTCGGGTGATCCGCAAAGTGAAGCGGCGACTCGTCGACAAGTCCAAGAGGTCGAGGCGCGTTTATCGACCGCGCAAGAGTTGATTGATCTTGGAAATCTTAATCGTCAATCCAGTGCGACTTTGCGGCGTATTCGGAGTAAAACCCAATCGATTTCAAAAGTGGGGTCTGAATATAAACAAACTCAATCTGATGTGAATGCGGCGATCCAATCCCGCCTATTATTGCAAGATCAATTGCGGAATTTTCCGATAGGCGCTTTGGATATTGCGGCGCTTTATACGGGTTGGAAAATCGAAAACCCTTTGGGCGCGTCTTTAACAGATGCTGATATTTACGCCTTGCGAAACCTGCATAGTCGTGAACGATTGATTTTATCCGAACTCTCTGATGCTGCGTCCACGCGGGCGACTAATTTGGCAAATCTTCAAACCTTGCAATCCGATTTAGTGGTAAAAACAAAAGTTTTAACAGAGACGTTAAATCGCAACCTTTTATGGTTGCCCTCTATTGACCCCATTTCAACGGCTTGGCCGTTAAAAACTTTGAGAGGTTTTGAAAAACTATTTAACGTGGATACATTTTCGACGCTTTGGAACGTATTTGCTCAGTCTTCGCGTCAAAATCTTCCAATTTTATTAATCGGGATACTGGCCATTTTTGGGCTTTATTCCATGAAAAACAGTTTGAAAACAGAGATTGTCAACCGTGCTAGCGCGATCGGTCGTGTGCAAAAAGACAGTTATTGGCATACACCGTTTACAATTGTTTTTTGTATTTTGCGCGCGGTACCCTTGCCGCTTATTTTCTTGCTGATAAGTCTGATTTTGTTCTTGTCGAATAATTCTGATAGCGGCGTTGTATCGTTCCAAAATTTGTTTGCCTATCTCGCTTTCTTTACATTTTCTTTCAATCTATGGCGTGAATGGAATCGTGATAATTCGCTTTTTGATGCGCATTTTGGCGCGCCTGAAAGCATACGTCACTCTATCAACCGTCAATTGCGTTGGTTTGAACCCGCTGTTGCGATTTCGACTTCGCTCATCGTTTTATCCGCTGACGTGCAAGATATTGACGTTTTTGAAGGGATCGGGGTTTTAGGTTTTTTGGCTACAACCTTCTTTTTGACAGCCTTTGTTTATAAAGTTCTGTGGCAAGGCCAAGATGATCTGTCTCAACTTTTGACCCGAGATAATTTTCTATCGCGCTATAGGCGGGTCTTTTTTGGGGCGCTGGTGGGCTTGCCTTTACTCGGCGCTATCTTGGCTGCGCTTGGGTATTTTGACACGGCGAATGAGCTTTTATACCGTGTGTTTATCTCTAGCCAAATTGTGATTTTAACAACGGTTATGTACGGCTTAACGCGCCGTACGGTTTCTGTCGCGCAAAGACGTGTTGCCTTACAACAGGCTATAGAGCGCCGTGAAAAACTGGCTCAAGCCCGTAAGGATAAGGAAACAGCTGAAGATCGCGGTGAAGCCGTGCCGCTCCCGCAAATTGATTATACAGAAATTGATGTGGATGTCATTAGTCGCCAAACTTCGCAGCTTCTTTTTACGATTATGGCAATCGCATTCGGTGTTTTTATGTGGATGGTTTGGCGTGATCTCTTACCCGCTTTAGCCATTTTTGATGAGATTAAAATTGGCGGTTATAGTCAATTATCCGCCGATGGAACGGGTATGGAGATTTTAAGCATTACGGTTTGGGATCTTCTACAATTTGCAATTATCCTGCTCTTTACAATTATAGCGGCAAAAAACTTACCTGGCTTTTTGGACATTTTTATCCTCAACCGCACTCAGCTTGAAGCTGGAACAAAATATGCTGTTAAAACCGTGCTGGGCTATATTATTATCGTTATCGGGTTTTTACTCGCTTTTGACCAGTTAGGGACACAATGGTCGCAACTGCAATGGATTGTTGCAGCACTGGGCGTTGGTATTGGTTTTGGTTTGCAAGAGATTATCGCAAACTTTATTTCTGGTCTGATTATCTTATTTGAACGTCCTGTGCGTGTCGGTGATTATGTTACGATTGGCGATCAAAGCGGTACGGTGGCCCGAATAAAAATTCGTGCCACAACGCTTGGTGATTTGGATAATCGCGAAATTTTAATCCCCAATAAAGAGCTGATTACAGGGCGTGTGACGAATTGGACTTTGTCGAATTCGATTACTCGCCTTACCGTTAGCGTTGGGATTGCGTATGGTTCTGATACCGATGCAGCGCGGGAAATCATGCTCAGCGTTTTGAAAAAAAGCGAGAGTATTTTGAATAATCCCGCTCCGCAGGTTTTATTTACAAGTTTTGGGGATAGCTCGCTAAATTTTGAAATGCGGGTCTTTTTGAAAGGGTTTGAAGACCGTTGGCCTGTACGGCATTTGATTCATACCGAGGTCAATAAGGCCTTGGCTGATGCGGGGATCGCGATCCCATTCCCGCAACGCGATTTAAATATAGTGTCACAAAATATTCCGTTACAGGTTTTAAATCAGTCTTTGGAGGCGAAACCGTCTTCAAAGTCAAAAGACACGGGATCCAAAACTTCGGGACCTAAGACTTCTGGATCCAAGATTCCAAAGTCTAAAAGTAGAGGCGCAAAACCAAAAACGACTTAAAGCGTTTGACTCTATTCTGGCCGTCTTGTCGAAAGTTTTTGGTTTTAAATTTTGGCTCTCAATTTTTGGCGCTTAAAGCTCCCAAACGCAAACGCCAGCTGGTGGTAAGGTACGTCTGCCTTGAATGAATTTTCCAGTCGCAAAATTATTGCGTAATGTGACGGGTTTTGACCCGTAATTAAACGCAAAGCCATGGGTTTGTGTGCGTTCGACTCTTACGTCTTTCGCAAGCCATGTGGTTTCTATGTCGTGCGTGTCTAAGACATAGCTCAACACCGCGCGCAGGAATTTCATATCGGGAACAACCGCAAGATAGCTGTAATCTTTGCTCGTCACAAAGGCGGGAGTGCCGTCATCGCATTCTGCCTCTACTTTTAAATTCGCAACGGTTAAGTCCGCATCTGTTAAATCTGTCTGAATATAATCCCGCCAAATATGGCCTCGGTAATATTGCTCGTCCATTTCAATATCAAAGACATGTGAAGCCCGCACACTCTCACTGCGTATGATATTTATGCCCGGTATGGGATCGGTTTGAGGGACATGATAATCTGAAGTCTTTGACCCAGAGCGTGGGCCAAACATAATGTGTGCATTCGCCGCTTTGGCGCGTTCTAAAAGATCATTTGGAATAATCGGCAGGCTCGGTATGATCACAACCGTGTAACCCGTAAGGTCATGTTGTGGGCTGATAATATCAACCCCCAGCCCCATCCGCCGCAAGGCGGTATAGAAATCAAAACACAGGGCTTCGTAATTCCAATGCGCGCTTTGGGGTTGAATATTAAACATCCAAGCGGTTTCATAGTCAAAAATCAGGGCTATTTTATTATAGGCCGCGTCTTGCTTTCCTAAAGCGCCGAGGAAATTACCTAATCCTTTGGCTTCTATTTCGGCGCGCGCTGTAATGTTTCGGTGATCGCGGAGCCCAGCATGATTTTGTTCTTGGGCAAAGGGCGCTTGTCTCCAGCGGAAATAGGATACATATTCAGCGCCCATAGCGCAGGCTTCTAGCGTCCAAAGCGCAACCATGCCGTCTCTTGGAACTGGGTTATTTGGCGCCCAATTTACGGGGCCAGGTTGTTGTTCCATGACGCCCCACCGGCCTTTGCGAGGCCCGCCAGAACAAGCGCGGTAAAGCGCATGATGAAAAGCGGCAAAATCAGGGTGTCCTGCGCGCATCCAGCGTTGTTTTTGCGCCTCTGTCCACCACCCTTGATCGAGGAATCCCAACGGGTAGCTATCCCATGTGGTAATATCAATATCTTTGCCAAGATCATAATGATTAAAGCGCGTGAAATGCCCCATCACATTATGGGTGATGTCCGCTTTACTGTAATTGCGGATAATATCCACTTGCTCGCGGTTAAACGCAATCACTTGGTCGGATGAAAACCTATAAAAATCCAAGACATGGGCGGGATTGGGTTCTGTTACCGTTAGGTTTGGTAAATCCACTTGGTCAAATTCAGTGTATTCTTGTGACCAAAATACTGTACCCCACGCTGTGTTCAGGGCGTCTGTTGTTTTATATTTATGGGCCAACCAAATTCGAAAAGCCTGCCGCGCATTAGGGGAATAGCTGCGCACCGTATTGTGACACCCATATTCATTATCGGTCTGCCAGCTCGTGACGGCAGGATTAGCACTATAACGCTCGACAATCGCTTGGCTTATCCGCTGACTTTCTTTGCGGTATGTTTTTGACGAAAAACAATAATGGCGGCGCGAACCAAATGTTCGTGGATGGCCGCTCTCATCCCATGCGCGTATATCGGGATATTGATCAATGAGCCATTTAGGGGGTGTTGCCGTGGGCGTACACATCGTAATTTCAAGCCCTGCATTTGCGAGGGTTTCAACCGCCTTATCCAACCAAGCCCAATCAAATTCACCTGAACGCGGTTCAATGCGACTCCATGCAAATTCAGCGATACGAACCTTGGAAATCCCTATGTCCACCATATCAAGTGCGTCTTGAGCCCATTGGTCTTGAGGCCAATGTTCGGGGTAATAACAGACACCAAGTTTCATGCGTGAAATCCTTTTGTGGTAATGCTTTGCTTTTCGCGCTCTATGCGGGCGCGCGTCAATCTTTTTGTTTGCACGTATAAGAATATAAGGCAAAAGACGCAGATGAAATATACTAAATACTGTATCGCTTTTTCTGGCTTTTTGATGGGAACTTTTTTTTCGCCTTCCGTTTGGGCGCAAAAGGTTGAAACTGAAATATTGGTTGAAGGGATTTACGATACGAAGCCACCGGTTATGACTGTGCCAGCCAGTATCGGTTTAATTCCAGAAGCAACCCTTGAAGAAATCGCGCTTGTCCATCCTTCCGAAGCGCTGAATTCTATTGCAGGGGTCAATATTCACCGCGGGTCGGGGCAAGAGCATTTAACCGCTATTCGCTCACCTGTTTTGACGGGCGGGGCGGGGGCGGGGTCGTTCCTCTATCTTGAAGACGGCGTGCCGCTTCGCGCGGCAGGGTTTTCTAACGTTAACGGCTTGTTTGAGGCGGGTATAGAATTTGCGGA
>CALCKU010000008.1 GCA_937965735.1 uncultured Caulobacterales bacterium | reverse complement strand
AATCTGATCCAGGACAGTCTTATTCAAGACAATTTTATTCAAGACACTCTTTCGAATAAAACGTCTATGGACATTAGCGCGACTTTCGACCCAGAACGCTCTCTTCCCGTACAATTTACCGCACAACAAGTCCTACAGGCCAATACGGCGAAAATACACAATACGGATGATTTTCAAAATACATCGAAAATTCTGTTAGGCGAAGCCGATCTGGATAAAAACGATTTGACACAACAATTGAATACCTCCGCTGAAACAGTGCAATTCGTTGAGGCTCAACTATCTGACCTCCAGCTAGACCGAATTGTCGTTGATATTAAAAACGGCACACGGCGTCTTGTAGAAAGTCCAAGAAGCACAGATTTAGACAGCCTGCACTTTGACAATAGGACCGCTTTTTCTGAGAATGCCAAAACTATACAAGATGTTAGGCAGAATTCTGAACAAAAAACTGAGACAGAAATTACGCTAAAGACAGCCATTAATCCGCATCTTTTGGGCGAAAATAATGCGCGCGAAAATAATGCAAATGTCACACAGACCCTTTCGTCAAATTTAGACGACATGAACCGCTCGGCTAATGATAAACAGATCGCCACACAGGTGGCTACAATGTCGGAGCTGGGTAAAAACATTGAACCGACAGAAACCAATCCCCAAAACGAGTCCTTTATCGCAGAGGACATATTAGTAGAAAAAGCCGTGTCAGAAAAAATCATGGTAGAGAAATCTATCCGTGACCCATTATCGCTTGAGAACTCGGATTTGTTGGATCAGAAAATCGCACGACAGATGCGTGCAACAGAATTGGCTACAAGCCTTGCGAACTTTACGGTTCCCAAAGGGGAGGCCCTCACACTGACAGAGTCTGCAATCCTCTCTCTTCAAGCGCCGAATCAAACAGCTTTACAGTCTGTTACACCGCTGACCCCCCCGCCAAATACAACAGCTTTGGGCCCCAATACTGTGACGATTGTTTCAGAGGCCCTCTTACTGGCTAAAGAAACCGCGAAGGGTGTGACGGTACAACTTGATCCGCCTGAAATGGGGCGTGTCTTTATTGAGTTTATTTTCGAAGGCGACCGGCCCGTTAATATCGTGATTCGAACGGAAACGGCAGACGCTCAGCAAATGCTCCGCGAACGCAGTGACGACTTTCTGGCTATGCTCAAGGAAAACGGGTTAGACGATACCAATTTATCTTTTGAGTTCCATGATGATTCCAGCGCGGAAGGCTTTGAATCCGACTCCAATGCCAAACCTATTGAAGCGTTTTTAGGCGAAGAAGACGCGCTTCAATTCCAAAACCCATCGGTTTCAAAATCTAATTACGCGCAAACTCTAACCTATTCAGACGGCCTAGACCTTAGGCTATAGGAGACTCTTATGAATGTGACCGACCTTATAACGCAACTCTCCCCAAAAAGTGCGAATGCGCAAAAAACAGCCGCATCTGAAGATACAGATGATAGCGCGGCAACGGATACAACAACGGACAACACGACCGGGGAAGAGTTTGATACATTTCTAAAATTGCTAACGGCACAAATCCGAAATCAAGACCCGCTGGCCCCGCTCGATTCTACACAATTTGTAGAACAGCTCGCCACGTTTTCTCAACTAGAGTTACAAGCTGCAACCAATCAAAAGCTCGATGATATTACAAAGCTATTGACGGAACAGGCATATAACAACAGCCAAGAAAACGCGTAACGCGCATCGGTTTTCATTCGTTATTATTTTGCCGCCCAAACCAACAGAGTATATCTTAGCGCTAAAATTTGTTTTATCGCGAATATCGCAGCGCGTGAGGGCTAAAAAGCCCTATAACCCTCCCCTTATAAAGCTTAAGGCCTATTGGTCTTGTCGGGCGATGTCCAAGATGAGAATATCTTTAATCCCGTCTGGAACGACCCCGCGGGTACCGCTAAGGAGCTTGTCTCTGATTATCTCGTAAGTCTCTGGCGACGTGAGCTTATCGCCGAAAAGATTTTCATTCGAAAGCGCCAAGAGATCGCGCATAAGGGCATCTCTTAATTTGGGCTCATAGCTGTAAATGTTTTCAGGCGCATCATCATTCAATTCAATATTGAAATTCATAATGACCAAACTATCGATTCTGCCTTTATCCATCACAGGGACAACAAATTGACGTTTGAATTTTAGATAAACAATACTGTCACTATCATTCGGGCTATGCCCGTCTTTGCCCTTTTTATCTTTTTTATCTTTTTTATCTTTTTTGTCTTTCTTCTTTTTATCTTTCTTGTCTTTTTTTCCGTGCGCGTCGCCTTTGGACTTAGCATGGCCGTCCGTATTATGGGCCGCATCTGTCTTGCGCGACTTCATCATATCGCCTGCAATTCCGCCACCAGCGACCGCAAAAATAAGAATAATAACAGTAAAAATAGACTTCATAAGATCATAATTTTCTAATTAAGCGTTTCCAAAATTGATCCCATAAAAAGCTGAGCCGCGTTAAAGCCATTAGACTTTAAAACGGAACGACTCTTTGTAAGAACCGGTTGCCTGAGGGCACTTTCGTAGTCTTTGTCACCTGTCCATCACCGCCGTAATAAATCCGTGCATCGGCGATTTTATCATAGGTAATGACATTCATTCGGGAGATATCTTGGGTGCGAACCAGCCCGCTAACTTGCAAATGACGGACTTCATTATTGACCATAATTTGTTGCTGGCCCGCGAGTTGTAGATAGCCGTTCGGTTTCACCCCAACCACTTGAGCCGCAAGCCGTAAGGTCATTTTCTCTTCGCGTTTAATGCTCCCATTCCCCGTGACATTACTGGCACGCGATACATCCACGGCGGGTGTTGTACTGGCACCGTTTGGAAGGTTTCGGTTGAGGATTTGCGGGATCCCTAAAAGAGCATTAAGCCCAAAATTCTCATCGCTTTGGCGATTTTGATTGGCTGAATTACTAAATTCAGCCTCGTCATCAATCTCGATTAAAACCGTTAAAATATCACCGAGCTGACTGGCACGCCTATCGCCAAAGAGAGATTGCGGACTACTCGTCCATAGCGAGGTGGTTTTAGAGGATCCAGTCGTCGGTTTGTCTGCATGATCAAGTGTCGTTTGGGGCCGTAAGTAAGGCACATTTTGCGGCGGCGCATATTCCACAAGGCCAGACATTTTCTTCTGGGTAGACGCGCAAGCACCAAGCAAGACCATCGCAGTGATCGGCAAAAAGCTCTTGAGCCAATTTAAAGTGGCTTTTGATTTCAGTTCCATACCTTGCATTTTAATTTTCCTTACGTTCGCCCTGTCGTGCAATCCTCACAGCTTACCTGTACAGATGTGTCACCCATACGCATATTTCATCAGTCTTCACGGGTTCATCTCGACTGTGCCACGTCCAGTAACAACACCGTCCACTTTCTTACGCGAATCGAGATTAATTATGGTCACACGATCGCCCAAACCGCCCTCTTGTATGGCCCGGCCAACGGCTTTAATTTCCAAACGCCCAATACGGTAAATCATACTGACACGACTATTCCGACGAACCAGTACGGGTGGCTTCACATCATTGAGACGGATTGGCGTGCCTTGGTAAATTGTCCGCGCAAGTTCCATACCGACATATTCAGCCAAAACATCAGAGCTCGGCGCTTTTCCTGTTTCTTTGATGATAAGATCCCGCTCTGTTAATTGCGTACCGCGTTGCAGTGTTGCATTCGCCGCAACGGTCAAAGCCTGCACAGATACAGACAGGCAAAACGCCCCCAGAAACAAAACAGAGCCTATAACAAATGAAAGCTTCATCTACCGAATCCGTGTTGTCGCCGCATACATTTCATCGGCGGCAGAAATGATTTTTGAATTGAGCTCATAACCGCGCTGCGCTTCGATCAATTCTGAAATTTCTTCGACAACATCAACACCCGAATCTTCAAGATACCCTTGGCGCATCACGCCAATACCTTCTGTTCCAGGCTCGCCCACAATCGGGTTTCCAGAGCCTGCGGTTTCTCGAAAGAGATTACCGCCAATTGCTTCCAAACCTTTAGGATTCGCAAAAACGGTCATAGACACGACACCAATTTGTTGTCCCGCAGGTGCATTATCAAAATAGGCCGTGACCTCACCGTCAAGGCTGATTGTTAACCGCCGCGCATCATTGGGTATCGTAATATTATCGGCTAAAGGGTAGCCATCTGAATTAACCACGAGACCTTCTGCGTCGCGGTAAAACTTCCCGTCGCGCGTATAAGCCGAATCGCCACTCGGCAATGTGATTTCAAAATACCCCCGTCCCTCAATGGCTAAGTCCAGATCACCGCCTGTTGCACTCAAACCACCTTGGACGATCTCCATGGAAACTGTGGACGGGCGAACGCCCATACCGAGTTGAATCCCCGCCGGTACAATCGTACCCGTTTGCGAGGAGACCGAGCCCGGCGTTAAATGTTGTTGATAGACTAAATCGGCAAATTCAGCCACGCGTGGTTGATACGCGGTTGTACTCATATTTGCGATATTATTGGAAATTACATCCACACGCGTTTGTTGCGCCGCCATACCTGTCGCGGCAATTTTTAGGGCATTCATCCTGAAGCTCCCCTATAAAATAGTGATCCCAAATCTTTACATAGTCTGCCTGATAGTCGTTATAACTTGCTTAATTCTCTCGTCTTCCATCTCAAGTATTTTCTGTCCAGCATCATAATATCTTTGAACTTCTATCATTCTGGCAATTTCTGTGAGGGGCTGTACGTTTGAATCTTCGAGAAAGCCTTGCATGACCTTACTCGTCTCCACAGGTTGAAAGCCTTCGGTTGCAATCCAGTTATTATTGCCAGCACGCGACAGCGTCATCGGATCGGCTGTCACCACACCCAAACGGCCAATCTCGGCCCCGTTCACACTGATAACACCGTCGACACCAATATTGATACGGCTGGCCTCAATAGGAATCTGTATCTGCCCTTCGGCATTATCAAGCACCGGATTGCCCTCTGGATTGGTTAAAATACCGTCTGCATTGACTAAAAAATGTCCTGCACGCGTCAGCTCTGTTTGACCATTCATGTCCACAAGAAAAAAGCCGTCACCTTCAATGGCGACGTCTAAATCGCCGCCCGTCATACGCATTGATCCCGGCAACATGTTTGATGCATGCGCGGCCAGTCGCCCCATGCTGAGGCTTTCTCTTGGATTATTGGGGTTGCCCACAGTTTGAGCCGCAGAAATATATTCAGCAAAGACAGCACCTTCGCGCTTAAACCCGATTGTACTGGCATTTGCCATATTATTGGCAATCGAACCGAGCTCTTTCATCAAGCCCGATTGGCGAGTCAATGACACATAGCTTGCATTATCCATTGTCGAGATAGTCCTGTACGCTTGATAGATCTGCGGCGATGTCAGATACGAATGCCGCCACATCAATAGGGTTCGTTAGGTTTGGTAATGGAGATGTACCGTTCTCATCACTGGATGCGTTTTTGACGCCAAGCGCTTTCGCCCCTGAAATATAGTCAACAAGGCCAGAGCGGGCTTTTTCTTCTGCACTTTGCCCTGCGGCACTCTCAGCCAAGGCAAGGCGAACCGTATCCCAATTTCCTTGTAACCAAGCCAGCTTCTGCTCAAATTCGGCTTTTTCTTTTGGCTCGGGCACTTTTGCAATCGCCATTTGCGCCGTTTTAAAATCCCCTAATCGAAAAGCGGTCTTAATCACTTCACGGCGCAATAAGTTGGCGTGATTTTCTTCAGATACGCGACTGGCTACATCACTGGTCAAGTCTGTTGGTGCTTCTGGAAGTTCATCATATTTTAATCGCCCAAGCGCGCGGGCATAGGCCAAAAAGGCTTTATCAGGCCCGCTTACATCTTGCGTAGATTTATAAATCACATCGCCCAGTTCTGGTAAATCTAGGGCAATAGCCGCGAGCAAAGCGGAACGTTGTAAGGCGGCTTGCTTATTGGAATGTTTGAAAATGTCAGGATCCACCAGATAGCTATTGAGGCCAAGCATGTTGACGGTCGAATCAGGCGAGTCAAACAGGCCTTGGATATGAACCGCAATCAAGTCGACCGCATAGAGAAATTCTGTGTCTTGCGGGTCAAGCATTTTTCGCGTTGTCCGTATCGCGTCAATCGCCATGCCCGCTTGAATTCTATTTTTTATCAATTGAACAGCCGCGTCACGGGCCGCTTTTTCACCAGAATATTCGTGAGAAACGGACGCTAAGTCTATTTCCATATTTTCGCTTAAAGCTTCACCCGAATTGAGCTTTAATGTCGTGAGCGCCTGCAAGGCCTTACTGCGAAAAAGGCCGTCACGCTCACTTAAATACTCATAGATTGCGATCGCTTTCTCGACATCCCGCTCTTGTGATCGCAAAGCCGTAAGATAAAGCTGTGAATGGTCGCCGCGCAGCCCCAATTTCAAGGTCGCGTCTTTACCGACCATATCTTCCCAGATACCATTTGCGAGTAAAAGATTCCCCCGCTCTGCCGCTTTAATCGCAAGCTCTAGCCCCAAATCTATGCGTAAAAATTTGGGATACCCTTTCAGCTCATACCGAAGGGTTTGCGGCCCCGATGTGTAGGCTATATAATCAAGACGCTCTGGATTTTCAAAGGCCGCCCACAAATCCGCAGTTGGGCCACACGCCGCAACATCCGTAAACAAAACTTTGTGTTCATTTAAATTAAAACCCGCCATTATAGTACTCACATGCGAAAGAATGACATGTCGGGGTGTGTTATACGGTTTTAAAACTGCATAGGCTTCTGCGCCGAGACCCAGGCTCATATAGGTTTGCGCCAGTGTTTCAATTTCTTGGGAATCTAATGACCCATCTGATTTAGATTTTTCTTGTTTTAGATGCTCAACATCATAAATGTCGAAGAACTGCGACATATCCAAAACATCCATATCAGAGCAGGTCAAAGCCGTGGGGCCGACGGTTTGTATGTTCTGTGAATCCGTGTCCTGCGATACAGAGATTTGAGGATCACTTGCACGTTGATCCGGGTCATTTGTGTCCAAACCGGGTGTCTTTTCAGTACGGTCAGAGACAAAGCCGTTCAATTTGGCATTTTCTAAAATACGTTTGAATTTCTCTGTTGCCTGTTCAAGCGATTCTGGATCAGAGCCTTTAGCCGCAAGAGACTTTATTGATGGAGACTTTATTGATGGAGATTGAGATGAAGCGGGCTGTTTTTGAGCTCCCTTTTCAGACTTCTCTGATTGTAAGTCCGTCTTACCAACGGGTTTGCCCAAAACTTTTTCACCTGAAGCTTTTTTATCAGAACTTGGTTTCTCAGAACTTGGTTTCTCAGAACTTCGTTTCTCAGAACTTAGTTTTTTTGGCAACACAGCCTGTTTTGTATCTAAAACCGATATATCTGAGATCGTATCTTTTGGTAGGGACGGTTCGGTCGCGTAAACCTGCGCACTCAAAGTCAGCGACAAAGCCATGCCACATATAGAGTGTGTCAAATATCTGTGGCCGAAAAAGCTAACTTTTTTATTGCCGAAAGCGAGACGCAAATATCTTGCGTGCAAAACCCGTGTCTTGGCTTTTGCAAACACTTTAACCTGCGTAAGATATTTTTCAATCTCCGTATATGCCACCCCATTGCCCACAGGTCTTAAGCCGCCGTCTTGAGGTCTTTTAACGCTTGTTCAATATCAGAAAAACTAGGGCGTTCATGTTTCGGTGCACTCCGACGGGCGACCTCAATACAGATATTTGTTTCGTTCTTGTGCAGGCTCGACACTAAGACTTCGCGGATGAGCGAATAAAAGAAGTGCTCCTGCTCGCGGATAGATTTCACCTTATTGGCAAAGGGGCCAACGAATGAATAAGCGAGGAAAACACCTAGAAAAGTTCCGACAAGCGCACCGCCAATCATACCCCCCAAAACCTCTGGCGGCTTGTCAATGGAGGCCATGGTTTTAATCACGCCCAAAACCGCCGCGACAATCCCCAAGGCCGGCAAAGCATCGGCTGTATTTTGTAGGGCATGCGCACCGTGCAAGGCTTCTTCTTTCATGCCTTCAAGCTGCTTATCAAGTAATTCTTCGACTTGATATACGTCGTCAAAATTCATCAACATTGAACGGATCGTATCACAGATCAGTTCAACAAAATTACTACTCTCTAATATACGCGGATATTGCTGGAATAAATCTGACTCAGCAGGATTTTCAATATGGGTTTCCACTTCAACAGGGTTCTCGCGGGAAATGCGCACTAATTCGTGCATAAGACACAGTAAGTCCCTGTAATCATCGGTCTTCCATTTCGGCCCCTTGAAGACCGCAATAATATCTTTGCCCGTAGATTTAATTGTGTGCATGTCATTGCCACACGTGAACGCACCTATGGCCGCGCCGCCAATCATCATCATCTCAAACGGAAGGGAGTGCATGATGATACCCATCTTACCGCCCGCAAGAATATACCCGCCGAATACACAAATGACTGTTATAATAATTCCAAGTAAAGAGCTCATACCATGCTCTTACAATGCTAATATTACTTATGAATTAATATTCATCTTATTTAATGCATAGGCACAAAATTAGCGGAGACACAGCGTAAAAACTCTGTATGGCTGGGCGTGTTTAGCGCCTATTCAGAAGCAGGATCAGAGGCTTTAGTCGCGAAAATGTCAGCCCCATATATAAACGCTGGATCAACGCCCTCCATGATTTTTAAGGCCCGTTTTGTTTTATGAATGCCAAGCGCGCCGCTCGCAATTTGAATGCGATTATTTTTTAATTCCGCTTCTATACTAACCTGTTGCAATGAAATCCCTGGAAGCGGAATCACTTGCCCGATTTCAAGCCGTGTACATTCCGCAACCGTCATACGCGTACTCTCGACGACGGCCCTTAAAGCCGTGTGCGAGTTTTCGACACGACTTTTCCAATTTTGCAGCCCTTCTTCTAGTGTCAAAGTCTCGTCTACGGCCTCGTTTTTAAAACGATTAGACAGGCTATTTTCATATAAATTTTGCGGCATAAGGAGGGATACAAATAATATATCAGGCCAATTTTGTTCGGCTTTTTTCGTATCTTGCATCTCTTTGGGTTTTGTATCTTCAGCGTCGACGTCTTGAGCCGCCGTCTTAGGGTCTTTTTTTGCCTCTATATCCGTATCGGATTCTTGAGGCCTGAGACTTGCCGACATGCCCAACGTCACATGCACCCATTGATCCGCGTCCTCAGCCAGTTCAAAAGCATGAGGCGAAATGGCCTCTCCCAAGCGAAAAAGCGCTGGAATCGGCGGTTCAACCCCCTTAGAGAGCAAAGTTTCATGTAACTTTCGGTAAAAGCGCGTCATGATCCCTTTAAAAAGCAAAACATCAAATCGGGAAACTTCAACAGCAGGGTCATAGGACAATCCATCTGCCCCATCGCCAAAGGCAGATTGGGACATGATTTGCGCAAAAGCATCGTCCAGATAAACAAGAACAGATGTTGTTTTCTCATCATACCCAAATCCGAAAAACAATCCTTTTTTCGGTCGAACCGACTCGATGACATCATAGGCTAACGGCGTCGCTTCTATGGCGCCCGTACGCCAACGCAATTCAGGTACGGTGGTTTCAAAAGACGCGAGTAGATCTTCATGCAGATATGACCAAGATTGAACGAGGGCTGTATCGTCCAAAACTTGTGAGCGCACGCGCCCAATCATTTTTTTTAATACACTCACCTGTTTTGGTTATCCTTACCCAAATTCTGTATTTGGGCCAGAGATTCACAAGCCCAAAATTTAAACCGAGATGAAACCTTACCAAAGTAAGATCATACAAATTTTACAGTGTGAGGCGTATCCCATTTTAGACAAACTCAATTTTGATAAACTGGATTCATCTTATATAGCGCCGCGTCACTCCGCTTGTTTTATATCCTATTGTCTGTTTCTAACTCCTTAAGATTTAAGTGAATTTTAACCGTGTTTCTTAGATTTATTTATAACTTTCCTTGCAATAACCTAATTTTAAGTAAGAAATCGAGGCCTGAACGTGACGGATGCAGTACAGCCTATAATCATTCGCAAAAAGAAAGTTTATGCCGCCGATGGACATCATGGCGGGGCTTGGAAAGTTGCCTATGCCGATTTTGTGACGGCGATGATGGCCTTCTTTCTTTTAATGTGGCTTTTAAATGCAACAACGGAAGAACAACGGAAAGGCATTGCCGATTACTTTAACCCCAATATTCCGCTTGCCGCTGTATCAGGCGGCGGTGCCGATGCCCTCAGCGGTGCCTCTATATTTGCACAAAATACACTATCACAGGACGGAACAGGCGCTAAAACGGATACATCCAAACAAGCTTTTAGTCCGACGGAAGATGATGCAATTGAAGCCAAAGTTCAAGAAATGAACTATGCGATACAACAGGATGAAAGCGGGATTTCAGATCATATTCAATTAAAAATGAGCCCAGAAGGGCTTGTTATTGAATTGGTCGATCAAAGTGATCGCCCGCTCTTTAATTTAGGGAGTGCCAAACCGTCTGAAGTTTTAAAGCGTTTAACCCTTATTATATCGAGTGCTTTTGGTGACGTGGCCAATGATATTAAAATCGTTGGACATACGGATTCTTTATCTTACGCGGGTACCGCAGAGTACTCGAATTGGGAATTATCCACTGACCGCGCGAATACGGCCCGAAGATTACTTATGAAAAACGGTTTTCCAGCGCATCAAATTTCAGAAGTCTCCGGAAAGTCTTCAACAGAACCCGTTTCGGATAATCCCTCAGATCCCCAAAACCGTCGCATATCTATTACGATCTTAAGCTAATATAAACCCTGTTTACACTTTAGGGTTTTGCGGCCCGTTATTTCGTTGAAATTTCAAGCATATATCTTAAAAAAAAGCAACAAAAACAGAAAGATACACGGTTTATTAATAATGGTTCAGTAAAGTTAATTCTAGGATATTATTTCAAGGATTGAACATATGACTATATCATCTTCCCTTAATGCGGGCGTTATGGGGCTTAACGTAAATGCATCCCGTCTCTCTACAATTTCTGACAATATCGCGAACTCAGCAACTCATGGCTATAAGCGGAGTGATGTTGATTTTTCGAGTCTCGTCGTAACACAAAGTAATAGTGTGTACTCAGCGGGCGGCGTCCGCGCATCCTCTTATAAAAATGTATCTGATGTCGGTTCACTCACATCCACAAAAAATGCAACAGATATTGCTGTAAACGGAAGCGGCATGATCCCCGTTACCAATATTGCGGGCCTGAGCACAACTGGCGAAGATCGCGATTTTATGATGGTGCCGACGGGTAGTTTCTCACCCGATGAAGACGGTTTTCTCAAAACAACAAGCGGACTCTATCTATTGGGCTGGCCAACAGATGCCGAAGGAAATGTTACAGGCATTAGTCGCAGCAATCCAACATCTCTTGTGCCGATTAATACAAATGTTGGAACGCTTACCGCTTCGGCTACAACCGAAATTGATCTGAATGTAAATCTACCCGCCGATACAGCCGTTGGCGCAAGCCCGTTTACACTCCCCATAGAATATTTCGATAGCCTCGGCCTATCGAGTAATTTGCAACTCAGTTTTACCAAAAATGCTGACCCGAGTGCGACGACAAGTAGCTGGACAGTCAATATCATTGACGAAGCCAATAGCCCAACAGCATCCGTTGCAACATTTGACGTAATCTTTAATAAAACAACGACTGCAGGTGGGTCTGTGAATTCTATCACACCCGGAGCAGGCGCGACTTACGACGCCGCGACACAAACCGTCTCATTTACGACCGCTTCTGGTACCATTGACATGAAACTCGGTGCGTCTGATGATTCAACGGGCATGACCCAGCTTGGGAAAACGTTTTCACATGATAATATCACCAAAAACGGGGCGCCCGTCGGTGATGTGATCGCAACAGAAATTAATTCAGAAGGCATATTAGAAGCGGTTTATAATTCAGGTTTCCGCCGTGCCTTGTTCAAAATCCCAGCGGCTGATGTGACAAACCCGAATGGTCTATCGGCGCTCGGGAACCAAGCGTTTCAAACCTCTTCTTCAAGTGGCGATGTCTATCTATGGGATGCTGGCACAGGCCCAACAGGCTCATATGCAGGATATACTTTAATGGAATCAAACACGGATATTGCCGCCGAATTGACCGCTTTGATTGAGACGCAACGGGCATATTCTTCAAATGCCAAAATCATCCAGACTGTTGATGAAATGTTGCAGGAAACAACAAACCTGAAACGATAATTTTAAACCTTACATGAATGCTCGGTGAACACGTCACCGAGCATTATTTAATTCCACGGTTTTTTAACGCTTATCGGCGAAGGTGTATGCATGACCTTATCTACTGCACTCTCTAATGCCACATCAGGCCTTGTAAGCTCCGGACTTCGGGCTGAAGTTACATCGACGAATATCGCAAATGCCTCAACGCCGGGATATGTAAGGCGCACGGTCATTTCGCAAGAAGGCGTGTTGGGTGGCCGTGGATCGGGTGTGCGCAGTAATATAATAGACCGGGCTCAGGACATGAGCCTTACGCGCAGTCGGCGCGATGCTGACGCGGTCGCAGGGCGTACAAATCAGACGGCAAATGCCTATTCAACACTCAATCGTAATCTCGGCGCTCCAGGTGCTGATTATGGATTATTTTCAGACTTAGAATCCCTTGAGAGCGCTTTCAAAGACCTTGCGGCGACTCCAGAATCCCCAGCTTTGCAAAGTGCCGTAGTGGCAGCCGCCAGCCAGATGAGTGACCAGTTTAATACGCTCGCGGAAGACGCGCAGAAATTACGTGAAGACACTGATAAAGGCATCGCTCAAAGCGTCGATACGGTCAATAATGCACTCTATGCTTTGCAAGATGTAAATAAAGACATGGCAAGTCTTGGCCCAAATTCGCCCGAAGCGGCCCCCCTTGAGGATGAACGACAAAGATTGATCGATAAGATTGCGTCAATCATTCCCGTCAGAGATGTTCCTCGCGATCACAATCAAGTCGATATTGTTACAGAAAACGGCACATCCCTATTAGCGGGCAATGTTTTCGAGCTTAGCTTTACCCCGACAAGTGCCTTGCCCAATACGGTACGCTATCCAGAAATTAGCGGCGTGCCTTCAGGACTATTTGTTGGGAACCAAGATATTACACCTGGCAATGGTGAACCCCAGTCGATCTCTAACGGAAAGCTCGCAGGACAATTTGCTGTCCGCGATACGGTTATTCCGGAATATCTTGACGAGCTCGATAGCCTTGCTGGCGAAATAATCTCAAGATTTTCAGACGATAGTCTAGACACAAGTAAAGCCGCTGGAGCGCCAGGACTCTTTACCGATAATGGCAATGCGTTAGATAGTTTAAATCCGCGCGGCGTCGCTGACCGGATACAAATCAACGCCGCCGTTGATCCCAATCAAGGCGGTACAATTTCGCGTATTCGTGACGGTATGGGCGCGACAACCGCTGGTGATTCTGGCGACTCGACACTTATCAATGGT
>CALCKU010000007.1 GCA_937965735.1 uncultured Caulobacterales bacterium | reverse complement strand
AAAATACCGATGTTGATAACGATTCTGATGGGGGTGATGTCTGTTTTGATTTCACGCTTTCACAATAAAGTTTGGCACAATAAAGTTTGGCACAATAAATTTTGGCACAATAAAGTTTGACCTAATAATTTGGGTCTAATTGTCAGTTTGGCACAATAGTGGAGATTTAAATATGGCTTTGAAAAAATATTTACAGGCGTCTCTCAAGCCTGTCTCTTTCGGGTTTATCATCAGCATAGCAGGTTTGGGTCTGCCCAATATTGCGCATGCAAAACCTAATATGCAGACGCCGTATTCCAAGCCAGGGGCAGCGGTTAAGATTTCCCATGATTATTCGGGTCATAGCGATGTGGGTGTGCCGCAGGACATTCTGGTTACATTTCGCGAGCGAGCCAGCACAGGCACATTAAGTGTCAAAATCCTTGCGAGTGAGGGTCTGGACGTTTTAACCGTCGATGATATGACAAATTTTCAGATGTCAGAAGGCGATACCCACACCATGAATGTGACAGTCACAAGTCTGGCAGAAGGCGCACATAACCTCTCAATCTTAGTCATATCAAATCAGGGTCGAGGGAAAGTTTCAAGACAATCAAGGGGAATTGTGATCCGTTCCGGTATGGACGGGTTACTGCAAAAGTCTGAATCTGTTGATACGACCAAGTTAAAAATGCCGCAATCTCCTACGGCTTCCGAAAAAGTGACCCCAACAAATCGTGGTATCATTGTTATGGATGCAACGGAAAAAGTTATCCGCTAGTCTAAGTCACATTCTAGTGTGGTTGACGGATAGGGTCTTTAGGGTCAATTATTCTTACTGAACGTAGTTTAGGTGATCTTTCAGTTTAATTTGGAAACAGATATTGGGTTTTCTCGCCTTTATAGGGTTTGTTTAAACGGATATCGGCATGTCCGAATAACCCCGTGTTTTGTGCGTTTTCACCGTTCGCCAATAATTCGCGCGAGACCTTCTTGTGCGGATGATGCAATCAAAGTGCCTTTTTTTGAATAAAAACTTCCGCGGTTAAAGTTTCGTGCCCGCTCCGCACGTGGACTATCCGTATAGTATAAAATCCAGTCATTCAGATCAATATCGTCATGGAACCAAAGCGCATGATCAAGGCTGGCCCCAAGTATTTTGTGCGTTTGGTAACGTATATTGTGAACGCGAAGCCCTGTCCCCATTAGGCGTTTATCGGAAATAAATGCGAGGAGCGTGTGGTGCATAATTGGATTTTCAGCAAATTTCCCGTTAAATTTAAACCAAAACCCGTCGAAATTTTCACGGTCTTCCTCAAATGCTGCGCCAAAAGCCGACCGAATATCAATAACGTCTTGTGGGAATGAAAAGGGTTTGGGTGCATTCGGATGGGCATTCATAAATTTTTCGAGGCGCTCTGTATCCGAAATCAAATCTTCGGGCATTGGGACATCAACCGGTAGGTCCATTTGATGGGAAAGCCCTGTTTCTAATTTGTGAAAGGAAATTGACGTGTTAAAAATCGCTTCGCCTTTTTGTTTAGCGACGATACGGCGTGTGGAAAAACTACGCCCGTCTCGAATAGGGTCGACCTCATAAATAATTTGTTGTTGTGTATCGCCGGGGCGTAGAAAATAAGCGTGCATGGAATGGGGTTTACGGTCTTCGGGTACAGACCGAAACGCCGCGTTTAAAGCTTGAGCTAAAACCTGCCCGCCAAAAACGCGGGGTAGCCCAAGATCAAGCGATGTGCCACGAAATAAAAACGTGTCGAGTTGTTCAATATTCAAATTCTGTTTTAAATCATCAAGGTTAAACATAGGGACTCTCAACACAGTTTCTTGGCGCTTCTAGTGTTTGCCTAACGTGAATAGAAACACCTATCAATATATGGTTTACTTTTTAGATGCAGGACATAATTTTAGGATTTAAGTAAAAGCTATGACAATAGAAATCCGACCCTACCGACCCAGTGACTGGCCTGAAATTTGGGCCTTTATGGAAGGCGTTTTCCGTTCAGGCGATAGCTATCCGAATGCCATCGACACCACCGAAGCTCAAGCCCGCACATATTGGATCAATGCAGAAAAAACGATTTATGTCGCACTCAGCGCACAAGGCCCATCAAAAGGTGAAATCGTCGGTACTTATTATGTGCGCCCTAACAGTATTGGGATAGCGGGTCATGTTTGTAATTGTGGGTATATGGTTTCGCCGAAAGCTCGGGGGCAGGGGATTGCTACGCGCCTTTGCGAGCATTCTCAAGATGTGGCCAGAGTGCAGGGCTATCTCGCTATGCAATATAATCTGGTGGTCTCAACCAATCTGGCCGCCGTCTCGCTTTGGCAAAAGCTCGGTTTTGATATTGTTGGAACCCTTCCGAAAGCCTTTCGACACAAGACATTAGGCTTTGTTGATGCTTATGTCATGTATAAGTGGCTGAATATAAATGGGGGAAGTAAAAATGAGTAAGCAAAATTCAATGCGCAGTCATAGGTGCATAAAGCGGATACAACTCAACAGTAAATGGGTTAAGCCTTAACTCTATTATATTTGTGCACAAGGCTTGGAACATATTCCGCATGAAACCGTCTCATTTACCACACTCTGATGTTCCACACTCTGATGTTCCATATTCTGGTTTTCCATATTCTGGTTTTCCTGCCATTATTCTCGCGGGCGGGCAAAGTCTGCGAATGGGGCAAGATAAGGCGCTAATGCAAATGGGGCCAGTGCGCATGATTGATCATGTTTATTCAAGACTTAAAACACAGGTGTCTCAGATCTATATTTCTGGCCCGCAAGATTACGGTTTGGCTCTGCCAATTATAAAGGACGCAACAAATGCGCCTAAAGGCCCCGTTGGCGGGCTCTATTCGATTTGGAAATATATACTCGGTGAAAAGCAGGCGGGATTTTTCACAGTTCCTGTTGACGGCCCCAATTTGCCCGCTGATTTTTGCTCGAAAATATCGGGTCAGACCTGTGCGATCAGCGCAACAGGTGAGGCCCTCCATCCAACATTTGCATTTTGGACTGTGCAGGCGCTGTCAAAAGCCTTTGCGGATATAAATTTATCTGAGTCTATTTCTCTAAAATATTTAGCGCACAAATGTCAGGCTAGACATGTAAATTGGACGAATTCAAATGGGTTTTACAATATTAATACCCCGCAAGAGCTTGAGACATATGCAAAGCATTTTACGGTATAAAAATGATGTCAGCGTGTGATTTATTCTTGTCAAAATCAGTATGTGGGCATATGGCGGTTTAAGGCCTTTGAACAATAAAATTGAGATTAAGCTTTGACGCTTAATGATCCCTGATTGTCCAAAGACCCAAGAGTTTGATTGGTTCTCATTGGGCCGTGGCTTAAACGTGATTAAAATTCAATTGCGCACTGTCGATAGGTAAATCTATGCGTTCGATTTTAAGTTCAGTCGGTGCCTTATTGATCTCGGCGGCTATCCTTTTGGCAGGCGGTGGATTGATGGCGACTTTAATCGCCGTTCGCGCACAGATAGAAGGGTTTCCACTCGAAGCAATCGGACTTTTGACTTCGGCTTATTTTGCTGGATTTATTGGCGGATGTTTTGGCACGCCTTACCTCGTTAAACGTGTCGGGCATGTGCGTGTTTTCGCGGCCCTTTCGGCGGTCGTGGCAGCAGCGGCCCTCATACATGCAATTTTTATCAATGTTCCCATTTGGCTTATCCTACGCGCTTGTGTCGGCTTTAGTTTTGCGGGTCTTTACATGTTGATAGAGAGTTGGATTAACGAACAGTCTCCGAATGAAAAACGGGGACAAATTCTATCACTCTACCGTATGGTGGATCTCGGCGCGGTAACGGCGGGGCAATTTATGTTGACTTTGGCGGGGCCAAAAGAATTCGTCTTGTTCTCTTTAGTGTCCATCTTGATTTGTGTCGCGATTTTTCCGATTTCTATATCGACAGCGTCCAGTCCCCGCCCTGTGACCCAAACCTCGCTTAATCTCAAAAAGCTCATTAAAACTTCGCCTTTAGCCGTTTTCGGAAGTTTTGCCGTGGGCCTCGCAGGGGGAGCCTTTTGGGGTGTTGCGCCTGTTTTTGTACAAAAATTAGGGCACCCCGTTTTGATTGTGTCTGTGTTTATGAGTGTTGTCATTGCAGCCGGCGCTATGTTGCAATGGCCAGCCGGATTTATTTCCGACAAGGTTGGTCGTCGCGAAGTTTTACTCTTTTCTTCAATCGGCGCTATGTTTTCAGGTGTGTTTCTTTGGCAATATGCGCCGCAATCCCTAAGTCTTATGCTGGTGGGAGCCGCGTTATACGGCATGTTTGCGATGCAAATTTACGGTATGAGTGCCGCGCATGCGAATGATTATGCAGGGCCAGATGATTTTGTAGCCATTAGTGGGGGGCTTCTTTTGATTTACGGAATGTGGTCGGTTGTCGGGCCGTCCATTGCGCCATTAGTGATGAATGCTTACGGCCCGTCCGCCTTATTTGCGTTTACAGCCAGTATTCACGCCGTCTTATCCTTATATGTCATTACGCGTATGTTTATCCGAAAAGCCCCAAAACAGACAACAGACTATGTCGCAATCCCAAGGCCTCGCTCTATGAATTTGATTTTAAGAATCGATCCAAGGGTTTTGAAATTACGAAAAAAGAAAACGGATTAGGACATTATTTGTTCTTGTAGACAATGCCGCCTTTCATCACGAAATCAATGTCGAGGAGTTCTTCAATACTCTCTAACGGGTTTCCTTTGACCGCGATGAGGTCGGCATATTTGCCTGCTTCAAGAGAGCCGATTTTGTCGTTCATTTCAATGTGTTTCGCGGCGGTAAGTGTGGCGGCTTTAATCGCGTCCATTTCTGACATCCCCGCCTCGACCATATAGATGAATTCTTGGGCGTTTTCGCCGTGTTTAGAAACGCCACTATCTGTACCAAACGCAATTGTGACGCCGTTTTCCCAAGCCAGCTTTAGCATGCTTTGCATTTGAGGCCCCACTTCTAGAGCTTTTTGAGCCGAGTTCGGTGGGAGCCAGTCCGTATTATTGGCCCAATCAACAACGGTCATACCTGCGATAACTGTGGGCACTAAAGTCGCATCATATTTACGAAAGAGGGCCGCTGTACCCGCGTCCATATATGTACCGTGTTCAATTGATTTTACACCCGCATTCAGTGCCGACTCAATTCCGCCTTTACCATGCGCATGCGCCGTGACTTTGCGCCCCATCGTTTGGGCGGTTTCGACAATTGCGACTAGTTCATCATCAAAGAATTGTTGCTCTGTTCCAGCGTTCGTATTCGAGAGTACGCCGCCAGTGGCGGTGATTTTAATAATGTCGGCACCCGCTTTAATTGCGGCGCGCGTGGCGCGTCTGCAATCATCTGCGCCGTCGCAAATTGTATCTTGTGACTGAATTTTCAATATCGATTCAATATAGCCGTGACGATCCCCGTGCCCGCCTGTGACAGAGACTGCGCGCCCTGCTGCGCGAATGTGGGGACCAGGTATTTTCCCAGCCGCAATCGCCCGTTTTAGGGCAAAAACTTCTTTAGGCCCGCCAACATCTTGGACTGCGATAAATCCTGCCATAAGCGTTTTTTGCGCATTTTCTGCTGCGTCATAGGCCACATCTCCTGCCTCTTTTGTAACCCCGTCTAGACGTATATTCGGATTCCATTCATGGGTGATGTGAACATGGCTATCGATCAGACCTGGCAGGACAAAATACTCACTAAGATCAATTATATTCGCTTCATCATCTTGTAAAAACCCGTCTTCAATACCCATTATATTTCCGTCAAGGATAATAATTGTTTGGTTTTTCTTGGGGCTTTGTCCCGCAATAGCTAGAACATTTCCTGCATGAATAAGGGTAATGTCGGCTATGTTTTTAGATGAATTTTCAGACGTGTTTTCATTGGAGTTTTGACTTTCCGAAACTGTATGCGCTAAAACGGGGTGGCCTGAAACGGTATAGATTGAAACGGCTAGTGCAGAAGCAATAGCCCCAAAAATTGCTATGTTTTGTAAAAATCGTTTCATTATATCGTCCCCAATTTTTCCAAATTCGAATTATTCTTTAAGCGCATGATGGGCTATGTCACGGCGGCAAAATCCTTCTGGCCAATCAATATCCTCATCTATAAAGCGGTAAGCTGTTTCTACGGCGCTTTCTAGTGTATTCGCCTGTGCGGTGATATTCAAAACGCGTCCGCCATTGGCGAGTATTTTCCCGTCTTTGCTTTTTGTACCTGCGTGGAAAACCGTAACGCCTTTTCGTTCTAAAGCCTTTTCGAGCCCTTTAATCTCGGATCCCTTTTTATAGTCACCGGGATAGCCTTTCGTCGCGAGGACGATATTCACGACAGGATCATCAAACCAGACCGGCGGGGAGGCTTTGTCAAGTTGACCCGCTTCTGCTGCAATTAATAATTCCATTAAATCTGATTGCAAACGGCGCATCAGGACTTGGCATTCTGGATCGCCAAAGCGCACATTATACTCAATCAGTTTTGGCCCGTCTTGTGTTAACATAAGTCCAGCAAACAGGACGCCAACAAAAGGGTGCCCTTCATTATGCATGCCGTCAATTGTCGGTTGGATTATTGTTTCCAAAACCGTTTGCATAATCTCCTGAGTAAATACAGGGGCAGGGGAATAGGCCCCCATTCCGCCCGTATTTGGGCCTTTATCACCGTCATAGGCGCGTTTATGGTCTTGCGCGCCGATTAAAGGTAGACCTGTTTTTCCGTCAGACAGAGCAAAAAAGCTGACCTCTTGCCCCGTCATAAATTCTTCAATAACAACGGTCTCAGAGGCCTTGCCATATTTACCCGAAAAGAATTCTTCAAGTTCTGCATTCGCCTCTTTCAAGGTTTGCGCGATAACTACGCCTTTACCAGCCGCTAAGCCATCCGCTTTCAGGACATAAGGCGCGGTCATGGTTTTCAAAAAAGCTTTCGCCTCTTTTAAATCGCTAAACGTGCCGAAATCTGCCGTTGGGATATTGTGGCGTTTGCAGAATGCCTTTGTAAACGATTTCGAACTTTCTAACTGTGCGGCGGCTTCAGTGGGGCCAAAGACTTTGACGCCCATTTCTTGTAAGACATCAACTAAGCCTAATGCGAGAGGCTGTTCGGGGCCAATAATGACAAAATCATAAGCGTCGCGTTGAATAAGTGCGATTAGGCCGACCATATCGTCTGCGCGCACATCCGCGCAGGCCGCTATGTCGACAATACCCGCATTTCCCGGTGCGCAGACAAGGTCTGTGACATGTTCACTTTGTACGAGTTTCCAAGCCAAGGCATGTTCACGTCCCCCGGATCCGATTAATAAAACTTTCATTGCGTTCCTGTCTGTCATTTTAAAATTCAATGATTCCTTGGAGAGCCTTTTAGGCTATAGTAGACAGAGAATCCAATATGAAAGCCTGTTTATGACTGGCTTTCATATTAGATTCTCTGGAACGATTTTGTGAAAGTGGCCTGTGTCAAACGAAACCCTATCAATGTCTAATAATGCTTATGAATTTACAGTCTCGGAACTGGCTAATTCATTGAAACGTACAGTCGAGGACACGTATGGTCATGTCCGCGTTCGCGGGGAATTAGGGCGGGTGACGATTGCTAAATCGGGGCATTGTTATCTGGATGTCAAAGATGACCGCGCGGTGATTAACTCCATTATTTGGAAGGGGGTTATGGGGCGTTTATCCATGCGACCCGAAGAAGGCATGGAAGTTATCCTTGAAGGGAAACTTTCGACCTATCCCGGGCGTTCGAATTACCAATTGATTATTGATAAGATGGAGCTTGCGGGCGCGGGGGCATTAATGGCGCTTTATGAAAAGCGCAAAAATGCCTTTGCCGCAGAGGGTTTGTTTAGCGCAGACCGTAAAGTCGATTTGCCGTTTATACCGAAAACGATTGGCGTTGTAACCTCGCCGACTGGATCGGTTATTCGCGATATATTACACCGTATTACAGACCGCTTTCCTAGCCATGTTTTGGTCTGGCCTGTGCTCGTACAAGGCGACAAAGCGGCAGAGCAGATTGCGGCGGCGATTACGGGCTTCAATCATGCAAATGGCTTCCCACGTCCAGATGTTTTAATCGTGGCGCGCGGGGGCGGTTCTATGGAAGATCTTTGGTGTTTTAACGAAGAGGCCGTTGTGCGCGCGGCGAGTGCTTCGGCCATTCCGTTGATTTCTGCAGTTGGACACGAAACGGATTGGACGCTGATTGATTACGTGGCGGATTACCGCGCTCCAACCCCGACGGGGGCTGCCGAAGTCGCCGTACCCGTTCTTGCCGATTACCGTGTTACGGTTCAAGATTATGGCGTGCGCCTAACGCGCGGCTTGCGCCGAAATCTTGCAGAAAAGACAACAGGTCTGTCGGCGGCGCGTCTGCCAAAACTTGAAGCCGTTCTATCTGTTCCTCAACAAAAACTAGATCTTGCGATTGCCCGTTTACCAAAGCCCGAACGCTTATTGGATGGTTTACGTCAACGTTTAGCGCTCTTGCGCTTGCCAGAACTATCGCACTTGACTCAGGGGTCGCAATCCCGAGTTGACCTTTTTAGTGCGCGGTTAAAGCCTGCTTTAAATGCGGGGTTGAACCGACATAAATTGGCTTTTGAATCCGCAGCCCGCCGTTTGAAACCGCAATCTATTGAGCGGGCCAATCGTTTACATTCGGAACGTCTTTCAGGTTTAGGGCGAACGATGAAACGCTCTTTTGCAACGGATATTTTGCGTAAGACAAATCGTCTTGAAAAAGCCTCAAAACTTTTAGAGGCGTACAGCTATCAAGGTGTATTATCGCGCGGCTATGCGTTGGTGAAAAACGCGGACGGACAAGTGGTGAGAGGGCAAGGCGAAGTCTCGGCCGGCGCAGTCGTGCAATTGACTTTTGTTGACGGAACGCGCGGCGCTGTGATTGACGATAGTGCTTTATCATCAAATGTATCTAAATCGCCTTTGGAAAAGAAACAAAGCCGTAAAGGCCCGCCTGCTAGCCTACATGCTCATTCGTCTGCTCGCTCGTCTTCGCGCCTGTCTGCCAAAAAGACTGGCCAAGCCGATTTGTTTTAATTTTGTCCCTTTTTATTTACAGCGTGGCACGTTAGGACAGAGACAATTGATAAAGATGTGTAAAATCAATTCAAAAGGATGATGTATGAGTAGCCTGTATAGCGGCGAGGCCAAAATTCATTTTGGTGACTCTGATTTTACAATTTTAGAAATGGGCGCCTATATCACCTGCGCCGTAACGGGAGAGCATATCCCGCTTGAGCGCTTACGCTACTGGAATGCGGATCGCCAAGAAGCCTATAAAGATGCATACGCATCCCTCGCGGCTTGGAAAAAGGTCAATGCTTAATGCCAGTTCGATTGGGTTTTTGGATTGGCTTGTGTCTGGCTTTTGCAACCAATACAAGCTGCGCTGATGATGTGGCAATACAGACGGATAAACCTGCGATTACAGGGCCAAATCTTACAGGGCCAAATGTTAAAGCCATGCCAATGATTGAAGACGCCCATATTGAGCGCGCGGCTGTTGAAGCGACTTTAAATCAACAGATAGACGATAAGTCAGTAGATAATAAAGCGGCTGAAAACAAGAAAGCTGATGATTTGCAAGCGCCTATTGTTCAAACCGCTCAGGCAATGCCAAGTGAAGACGCAAATACAAATATGGGTGTCATGCCTGTGTCTCGTTCTGTGGACGCGGTTATCCAGTGTGAAGGCATTGCGCAACAAGGCGGGTTAATGTTTTGCCAGACCGCCCCGAATGCAAAAGTCAAAGTGGCCCGTTCTGAGGATGATTTTTATTTTGAAACAGCCGATGAATACGGACACTTGCTTATTGGGTTTGACCGCGACGAAAAACGAACCGTTTTAGAAGTACAAGGCGAGCGCCTAAACTTTGATTTCGTGCCGCGTGATTATGATACATCGCGTATTAATGGTTTACCAAAAAATATGGTCAGTGAATATAGCCCTGCGGAGTTAAAACGTATTCGAAGGGCGTCTGCCCGTAAAAAAATTGGTTTTGCCAGCCGTGTTAAAGAGATCGGCTTTAAAGATGGATTCATTTACCCCATCCAAGCAGACTATACGAAAACAACAAATTTCGGCGCTCAGCGTATTCTCAATGATATTCCGAAAAAGCCTCATTATGGTGTGGACTTGGCCGCGCCAAAAGGCACGCCGATTGTGGCCCCCGCAGACGGCATTGTTTCGTTGGCTGATGATGATATGTATTTTGAGGGGTCTTTAATTATGATCGATCATGGCCAAGGCCTCATCAGCTATTATTTGCATAATGAAGATGTTTTGGTCAAAGATGGGCAGAGGGTTATCCAAGGCCAACAGATCGCAACTGTTGGGTCAAAAGGCCGCTCCACAGGGCCGCATTTATGTTGGCGTTTAAAGTGGCGAAACCGTAATCTAGATCCAGAGTTGATAACGAATTGGCCCCAAACCAATTGAATTTTCTTAAAACAATTGAGTCATCATGCCTGATAATTCGGAACCTATGAAACCTGAACTTTGTAAAACCATGCGCGATGTGCGTGAAGGCGTCGATGCACTGGATCGTGAACTGGTCGCCCTTCTTGTTATCCGTCAAGCCTATATGGCCGCTGCCGCGCGGATTAAAACCCAGCGCGAAGCGGTCTATGATGCTGACCGGATCGAAGATGTCGTGGCAAAAGTTATTGCAGAATCAAAACGAGCCGGGCTTTCCCCGGACATATCCGAACCCGTTTGGCGTCTTTTGATTGAGCGCTGTATCGCCCATGAATACGAAGAATGGGATAAACAGCGGGCCTAAGCGACCGCGCCCTTGTTTGAGAGGACAGCGTCAACAAAAGCGTTAAAAGTAGGGGCTTTCATAGGTTTTTTGAACTTCACACCTGCAAAAGAATCATTGCGCCATATGATGTGACCTGAATGCCATTGCCCATTGATATGAAGGTTGACTTTTTTCTGCATATCAAGCGTGCCGTTATGTTGAACTTTCACACCATTACGCGAAATATCCACGAGTAGGATTAAACTGTCTGTATTATTCAAACGCATGCGGACGGGTGTGTTTAAAATCCGTCGTTTTTGACGGGCTTTAAACCCCTTAGACCGTCTTTGTAACATGTATAAAATAAGCCCCAAAACAAATAATCCCCCTAAAAGCATGTAGGGTGTTGTGAGTTCGAATTGCGCGCGGCGGCCAATTTTTGATTCTTGCAAAATACGGCTATTGCCCAAAGCGCCTTGTGATTGACTATCGCGCGCGATATTGTTTGCGCCTTGACCCGATGCGTCTTTTAGAATAGCCGCATTGGCACTTGTGAAGTCGCCGCTGCCTTTCTTTTGTTGAGATTCTTCAGAAACCGCTCGCTCGCGGCAATTCCATTGGTTTTCAAAAACCTGCACAGCACTGATAAATTCGGGTTTAATATTATCAATCAGGATTTGGCGTGCATCTAATGTTTCCCCGTTTTCCGCAATTATCATAGCGGCATTTAAAGTGTCGATGTAATTTGAAATAGGGGCTGAATTTACGTCCGCCAGATCGCGATTTAGACCCGTTGGCATGTTAATTTGCGTTGATAATTGATTGAGCTGGACAATGTTTTTTTCATAAAACCGTCCTTTAGGGTCAGATTGTATCGCTCGAATAATGGATACGCTCTCTAAAACGCGGTCAATCGCGGCGCAGTTATCTTCTTGCGCCAAAGCCGTGGAGAGGCTGAGCGCGTATAGCCCGATCAGCGTGAGCCCACTTTTGAGTATGCCGCACAAATTTTTCATACCGTACTTAAACGGAATACCATTAAATTACTCTTTAAGCAGAAATGGATTACGCCAGAAATGGGTTGTGGCAAAAATGGATTGGGTACGAAGGTGTAACGGTGTAAGTTTTGGACGGTACGGCTTTCTGCCTTTCTATCCTTAATCTTTTTTTTGGGTGTTTTTATAATGTAATTTGGGCCAGCGTCGATGCACCCAGAACCATTGATCGGGAGCGGCTTTAATTTGGGCTTCGGTAAAGTTTATAATTTGCTTCACCCCTTTTTGAACGTCCATGTCGCGCGAACTTGTCTTTTCAAGAGTGAGAGGCGGATGGAACGTCACATGAAATTGCGCATCTTGGCGCGTTACAGACATTGGCAAAAGCGGATGTCCTGTTTTTAGGGCCATACGGGTTGCGCCTGTGGCGGTCATGGCGGGTACGCCAAAAAAGGGTAATTCTATGCCTTCATTGAATTTTTGGTCATTTAAAAGGGCTATGCTCTCTCCATTTTTGAGCGCTTCAAATAATTGGCGGCCCCCGCGATGTGTCGATTTTTGCACTAAAAATTGGGTTCCGTATTTTTCACGCTGTCGTCGGATACGGGCATCCATATAAGGATTATTCAGTTTTCGGTAAGTAATCCGCACAGGGTCGCCGGATTGAGTCAGAACAGCCGCCATGACTTCCCAATTGGCAAAATGCCCTGTAACAATTATTGCGGGTTGAGTGGCTTTGAAATGTTGAAGGCCTGTGACGCGCACACGGCTATTTGGCGTGAAGACTTTGACACGATGCATAAGCGGAAATTCCGCGAAGGTTCGCCCTATATTATCCCATTGCGCGTCTAAAAGCGTGTTGATTTCAGACGGGCTTTTCTCTGGAAAAGCAATGCTTAATCCCGTCTTTGCAATCGCATGCTTTGACGTGAGCGGCCCAATCTTTCGAACCAGCCACCCGCCTAGTTTTGAAACGAATGAAAATGAAAAACATCTCAGGGACAGGCAGAGCGCGTCATAAAGTGTGACTTCAATTCGCCAGATTAGGCGTTTAAAAAGCCGTGCCTTTGGGGCCATTAAGACGCGCTCGCCGCCTGAATAATCGGATGCAAAAGACGGCGCAAGGTTAACTCGTCTTCAAAGACCACAGAGACAGGCCACGCTTGGATTCCTCTTCGATACCCTTTCGGCAGGCGGACATGATCTTTTTCTGTTGTAATTAAGGTTGCACCATATTCAGACGCCAGCATAAACAGATTTTCAATGTCTTCATTTTTGTATTTATAATGATCTGCATAGGGGATCTCTTCGACAATATCTCCGCCGTGACGCCTCAGGGAATCAAAGAATTTATTTGGGCGCCCAATGCCTGCAAAAGCATATAATTTCCCCTTTGGAGGTTCAGATTGCGGTGCGAGATAAGCGGGGATTATAATTTTTCCCTTTAATTGCTCTGTTAAATGGTCGTCAATTTCGTAATCTACGGATGGTTTCATTAAAATGATTGCGTCTGCGCGCGCAAGCGAAGGCTCTAATTTTTCACGGAGCGGGCCTGCTGGAAACACACACCCATTCCCGAAGCCAATTTCAGCATCGACCACGAGTAAAGACAGCGTCTTCACAAGCTGCGGGTTCTGGTGTCCATCATCCATGACAATGGCTTTTGCGCCGTGTGAGCGTGCAGCGCGCGCACCGTCATCCCGTCCCGCCGCAACCCAAATTGGCGCGTGACGGGCCAAAAGCAAAGGCTCATCACCAACGTCAGAAGCATTATGTCGCTCGCTGACTGGGATCGGGCCTTTTTCATGTCCGCCGTAACCGCGTGTTAAGCCGACTGCATTGATTTGCATGCGCCGTAAACTTTTTAAAAGGTAAATGGCGACAGGGGTTTTGCCTGCCCCGCCCAAAGTCGCATTGCCGACACAAATTACGGGTATGCCGACATCATAACTTTGTGTGGTTTTAAGACGCCGTGCCGCTGCCCAGCCGTAAATCCATGAGATTGGGGTCAGTAAAAAACGGATCATAGGGGCGCTATCGCGACCCTCTCTAAAGTTCCAAAATTCAGGCGGTCTCATATAGGTTTACCGAAATCGTTTATCAAATAAGGGGGTTAATTCATCCCAAATATAGTCGAGTACGGCGTCACGACCGATAGCGAATTTATAACTTTGTTCTGTACGTTCTGCGATCTCATCTGGATTGTTAAAATATTCTGTAACTTTTTGTCCAATCATTTTGGGATTTAGAACGCGTTCTGCGGCATTAAAAACAAACATAGACATATAAGTATCGGCAAAACTTGAGATATGCGCTCCGCATAAAATCGCGTTCTTTAATCGGGCCGGTTCAAGCGGATTATGACCCGATAATCCGTCAATTAATGACCCGCAGACAAAACTGATTTGCGACAATCTATACGCTAAGCCCATATCGCCGATTGTATCAATTAAGAGCACTTTTGTCCGTGCGCCGATACGCTCGTTTAGGGATAATGTGCTGTAATTTAACCCTGCAATTTTCATATCTCCCATGACTGAGGCCCTACGGTCTGGGTGACGCGGCGCTAAAATAAGGAGCGCCTCAGGCAGGGTTTCGAGCACTTGCTTATGGGCCTCTAGGATAAGTATGTCTTCACCCTCATGCGTACTGGCCGCACACCAAACAGGGCGTTTTCCGATCATTTTCTGGTATTTTTTCAACTGTGGTTCGTCAACTTCTAAAGGACGCGCGGCGTCTTTCAAATTACCCGCGGATTCAATTTCCATGTCAAGCAACCACGTTAACCCGTTTGCGGTTTCTTCATTAGCAGCAAGAATTTTGTCAAAATTCCCAAATAGAGCCTTAGCGCTCGCCTTACGCTTGCCCCAGCTTTCAAGTGATTTCGTACTGATGCGCGCATTGATAAGCGCCATAGGAATATCGCGTTTTCTGGTGCCTTGGATAAGGTTTGGCCAGATTTCAGACTCGGCCCAAATGGCCATATCCGGCTTCCAAAAGTCTAAAAAACGAGAAACCGCGATTGGTGAATCAAGGGGAACATATTGGTGATAGGCCCGAATAGGCAAAGTCTTTTGCATGACTTCGGCAGAGGTCACAGTGCCGCTAGTGATTAACAGGCTCGCAGTCGGGTAAAACTCCAAAATACGATTGACGATGGGTAGAAACATCATGCACTCGCCGACGCTGGCACCGTGTAGCCAAATGATTTTACCGCCTGGTCTTTCGATTGACGCGTAACCAAATCGCTCGCCTTGCCGTTTAGGATCTTCTTTCCCTTTTAAAGCCCGTTGTTTGATCCAAAACGGTAAAAGGGGTTCCGCTAAGCGCGTAAGGCCGCGATAGGAGCGTATGAGTGCCGTTTCATTCATGTAGGCTTCGTTTCTTTAGCTATTTCCAAATTTGGTTCTGTTACGCTGTGCCCTAAGGCGCGGTCTGCATTTCCCATAAAGACATTCATCTCCTTTTCAATCCTCTCTTGCATGACTTTTATGTCAGGATCACTGGCATCTGATTGAATATAGACTGGAGTGCCCCAGATGACCTTACCGCGTCCAAAGGGCAGTGGCCAGACAAAGCGATCCCAAGATTGAAATTGAATGCGATTTTTTACAGCGAATGTGCAGGGTATTAGGGGCGCGCCTGTCAATTTGGCAAGGCGCATTGCGCCTGCGCTCATACGTTGACGTGGGCCGCGCGGGCCGTCTGGTGTGATAACAATACAGCCTCCGTTCTCAAGCGCTGTTTTAATTTCGCGCGATGCTTGTATACCGCCTTTCTGGTTGCCGCTTTTTTGCGTGATATTTTCTTTATCCGTTGCCTTGACTTTGTCTCTATCCCTATCTTTATCCCTGTCTTTTTCCTTGAATTTGACTTTGGCCCTTTTGGGCCGAGAGCCTCTTATCGTTTTTAGTCCCAGAAAATGAGACGTGTGGGCAACAATGGATCCGTCCCTCGAACGCGAAATCAAAACATGCGGTAATTGCCACTTTTTTTTCCAAGCAGCATTGAGCATTAGAAACCGCGAATGCCAGGTTAGAGCGATAAATCCCTGTTCTGTACCGATAATCGATTTCACTTGGTCAAAGCGTTCAATGTCCCACCGAGTTGTATATTTTATAAAGACCATATAGGCCGCGATGAGGCCCCCCAAAGTGATTTGCACGGCATTTGATTGCATGAAGCGTTTGAACACGCGCGCCCTCCCTGTTACAGCCATTGCGTTCTATATATAATTAATTGTGTATCAGATTATAGGCGAATAAAGCCTAAATTTTGATTCTGATTTAATGCAACAGGCTCTAGGGTCTGTTGACACTTAGATTTAAGGTTTAAGACCTATGACGGAAAATCACAATGCAGGACTGGATTTGAGCCTGCTCAAAGATCGTAAACAAGCCTATCGTGACCTCTATTGGGGCGATCACGGCTTTTTGCGCGTAAAATTTCATAATCGTCACCATATTGGCGGCGAAATGTATCGTGAAAACCAACCATCCCCAAAGCGTATAGCCGAACTTGCCGCAATGGGTACGAAGACGATTATCAATCTACGTGGGCCAAGCCCGAAAGGCTTTTACCTACTGGAAGAAGAAGCCTGCAAAACTCATAGTATTGAGTTGATAAATTACCGCATGTATTCGCGTGACGTACATACGGTTGAGGCGATTTTAGGCGCGAGGGATTTATTTGAGCGCATTGAATACCCCGCTGTTATGCATTGTAAATCGGGTGCAGATCGTACCGGTATAATGGGCGTTCTTTATAAGCATTTTAAAATGGGTGAACCGATAGAGCGGGCGACCGAGCAGCTTGAGTTTAAATATTTACATGTTCGCCAAGGAAAGACGGGCATGCTTGATTTCTTTTTCAAAACTTATCTTACTTATGCCAATGACCATGACATAAGTTTTACGGACTGGGTTCAAACCGTCTATGATCCTAAAGATGTGAAAGCGCGCTTCATGTCACATTGGACGGGCAATGCTTTGACAGAATTTATTTTAAGGCGGGAGTAGTCTATCCGCTTGTTTACGGATGAATTGCAGAGTTTTGTATCAAACTTTGAGCACGCAATATGCCAGCGTTTAGCTTTTCGCCTTAATTCCCTCCTTTGCCACGTCTGTTACGGATACATAATCGATTTTACCTGTGCCAAGAATCGGCAAGGCTTCAACAGATACAATTTTCTTGGGCACTGAAATTTCGGGTACGCCATGCGTTTGTGCCCACCGTAATAAATCTTCACGTTTTGGATTGGGGTGATCTGTAACGAGGATGATTTGTTCACCGCGTTTTGGATCGGGTGCAATTGCGCAAGCATGCATTTGGTCAGGCCAGACAGCAGAGGCACAGTTTTCAACTACGGTTAAAGATACCATTTCGCCGCCAATTTTGGCGAAGCGTTTCATGCGTCCACGGATAACATAATAGCCTTCAAGATCGACGGAGACAATATCGCCAGTGTCATGCCAACCCTCAGCAAGGGGAATGATTTGGCCAGGATTATCGGATGAGATATAGCCCTTCATAATATTAGGGCCGCGGACCCAAAGACGTCCTGCATTTTCGAGGCCTTTGACAGGTTCCAAACGGCTTTCAATTCCAGGGAGCATTTTCCCAATCGTTCCTGCGCGAATGTCGCCGGGTTGATTGGCTGCTAGTACAGGCGAGCATTCCGTCACGCCGTAGCCCTCTAGAACTTCGAATGAAAACCTCTTTTCGGCTGTTTTTCGGGTTTCCTCGCGCACACGCTCTGCACCGCAGACAGCAATCCGCAGAGAGTTTAACCCGCCATCCGCGCTGGCCCGCATATATTGCTGTAAAAACGTATCCGTTGCAAACAAGACTGTGGAACCCGTTTTTTGAATCCGTGTTGCAATCGTTTTGGTTTGCAAAGGCGAAGGATGCAATACGACAGGATAGCCGCTAAAAATCGGCCATAATGTACCCGCTGTTAAACCGTAACAATGAAAGGTCGGCAGTGGATTAAAGAATATATCCGTGTCTTTTAATTTAACGTGCTGTTCAATTTGTTCTATATTGGCAAGAAGATTGGCGTGCGTCAGGATCACGCCTTTGGGATTACCTTCTGTGCCAGATGTGAATAGGATAATCGCTGTGTCATCGGGTGTCGATTTGGGCGTAAATAGGAAGGGTAGATAAGGCGCAAAAACGGCTTTTAATTTACCGCGCAGGCCTAATTCTTCGCGTAAATCTTCAAGGTAAACAATGTCGATAAATTCCGACATTTCCGTCATTAATTCCGATAAATTTGCCAATTCGACGAATTTACGCGCGGTTATTACGGTCTTTAGCTTTGCTGTTTGTGCGGCGGCTTTTAAGTTTTTAATCCCAGCTGTGAAGTTTAACATGGCGGGTGTTCGCCCTGCCGTATGAATTGATAAAAGGGCAATGACTGCGCCTGCACCCGTCGGCAACAATATGCCGATATTTTCATTCGGTTTGGTGCGTTTTCGTAAAGGGCTCGACAGGGCAAAGGCGGCTTGCCTTAAGTCTGCATATGTGAATTTCCGTCCATCACCATCTGTGATGATCGCTTTATTCGCGCCGTTCGTTTTGCAAGCCTCTAAAAAAGCTTGTAATATATTGCGTCTAATGCGCCGTCTTGCCCGTTTTGACAGGTCTTCTGATTTTAAAATTGGTAATCCCACGCAGGCACCTTTGGTTTATTTTATCAATCCATTTGTCTAGAGTAAAAAGGGCGAAGATGCAAAAGCTCTCTCAAATCGCCTGTTTCTAGCGATTAAAATGGATCCCAAATCAAGTTTGGGATGAGCGGTGGGGGGGAAATTCCAAACCGGGTATTTGGGTTTAAATTTGCGAAATCAATACACAATCTGAATAACGCCAAACGTGCTTGGTTTACCGTTTATTTAAAAAGAGAGGATGTAATACGGTTCTGCTATCCTGCTTTGCGTCGGCAATGCTATGAAAAATACTTGTTACAAAATTCCCGAAAAATCTCCGTACATCCCAAACTTGATTTGGGATCCAAATTCTGTTTCCGCATTTGATATGTTGGAATATGCCTGCACGCTCTGTTCTGGATCCCAAATCAAGTTTGGGATGAGCGGTGGGGGTGAGATAAATATAAAAAGCCCCCTGACAGTATCAGCCCGCGCGTTGTTACGCGCAAAATATAAAAAGCCCCCTGACAGTATCAGGGGGCTTCCTTTTGTAGTTTGGGTCTTACCCGCGCCATGCGGACTTCTCTTTAAGATATTCAGATACCCAATTTCGCTTTTACGAAAGTACTGATTTAACAGCTTTGGGCAGACCCCTCAAAATAGATAAACAAATCACACCTCCTTTCACAAACGCGGCCCGGACATCGGACGGCTATAATATGAAAACTGTGCGACAAATTGAGGTTTTTTGCAATCTTAAAATTTCAGCCTTAAAATATTATTTTACCCTATTCATCTTCAACGAAATCAAGGGCGACACCATTATTGCAATAGCGCAAGCCTGTTGGGTTTGGTCCGTCTTTAAAGACATGGCCCTGATGGCCACCGCACCGCGCACAATGATATTCTGTGCGTGTCATAAAGAGCTTACGGTCAGTTTTTGTACCAATCGCCCCGTCGATAACATCATAGAAACTTGGCCATCCTGTACCCGAATCAAATTTTTGCTTGGATGTGAACAAAGGGTATTGGCATCCCGCACAAACATAGGTGCCGCTGGCTTTATTATCGTTCAACTCGCTGCTAAAAGGACGTTCCGTGCCTTCGTTTCGTAGCACGTTAAATTCCGTAGCCGTTAAACGCTCTTTCCATTCGCGTTCGCTAAGGGCTTTCCAATCCTCTGAACTCATATCTGTCTCCATACTTTTTGCATTTGCTATCGTCTGTGTTTTGCCGCACGCAATAAGGGCGAAGGCGGCTGCGCTTAAACCTAATTGACGTCTATCTAACATATGAGCTCCTCTTATATTACTGGCATCATAGGCTAAATGCGGTGTAATCGCTAATCGCGTTTCCTCACATTTTGGTGAACTGCGTAAATCCGGCAAAGATTAAAAGGCTTAAGATGAAAAGCCAGCCTGCCCAAAAATTTGACTTGAATAAAGCCAGATAATTTGGATTGGGCTGTTTAAGTGCCCGCCTTTGATAAGATAAATGCAGTAAGATGGGCAGTGCCACAAGGCCTGCCGGTGAGCTGACTCCAGCTTCGATTTGCAAGGCCCCCACAGTCAGTAAAGCCCATAAAAAGTGTATACTCAAAAGACGACTTTGTAATTTATCGCCAAAAAGGCGTGCTGTCGATTTTACGCCGATCAGGGCATCATCCTCTATGTCTTGGCAGGCATAAAGCGTATCATAGCTAATCGTCCAGAGCATCGCGCCGAGATAAAGACAAAGCGCAGATAATGAAACAAAGCCTGTTTTTATGGCATAGCCCACTAAAATACCCCAATTAAAAGTAAGGCCGAGCCAGGCTTGCGGCCACCACGTAATGCGCTTCATAAATGGATATGCGGCAACAAGGGGGACGGCGCAAAGGGCTATAATTTGCGCCGTGTTAGGCAGGGACAATAAGACGCCGAGTCCGACAACACATTGCAGGCCTGTCCAGATCAAAGCCTTTCGAACGGACACCGTGCCAGCGGGAATGGGGCGCAGGGCTGTGCGGTCGACTTTGGCATCAAGCTTTCGGTCGATAATATCATTATAGGTGCATCCCGCACCGCGCATGGCGATTGACCCGATAAAGAGCAAGCTCGCCCATTTCAAATCGCCCCATGAAAGTCCGTAACATATGCCTGCAAAAGCCAGTCCAATAAAACAAGGCAAAGCCAGTAACCAATACCCAATCGGACGATCATAACGCGCGAGTTGAAGATAGGGGCGTAAGGCTTTGGGCGCGCGGTAAACCCAATGGGTGGCGCGTGCGTCTTTTATGGGGGCTAAATCCGTTGCGGTTTTGGATTTCGCAGGTTTTGAATTCAAATCAGACATAAAGCGTGATTAGCGCAAGAATTGTGTTTATAATACTCTTATGCGCGAAAATTATACGCTTATTCGACTCTATATAGACACAGCCCTTAAGCTGGGCGGTGAAATCATATTGGATAAGCCCCATATCCACTATCTCTTGACCGTTTTACGAAAATCCCAAGGCGACCGTATACGTGTTTTCAATGGTAAGGATGGCGAATGGGCGGCTGATATTACACGTTTATCCCGCAAAGCAGGGGCGCTTAAAATTACAAAATCCTTGCGGGCGGCGCAAATTTGTCCTGATATATGGCTCTGTTTCGCGCCTGTAAAAAAGCACAGAAATGCCTTTATTGTTGAAAAAGCGACAGAGCTAGGCGTAAGGCATTTGCAACCCGTTGTGACCCAGCGTACACAATTCCCGAAAATCAATTTAGAGCGTTTAAACGCCCAGATGATAGAAGCATCTGAACAGACGGAGCGCCTCGATATTCCGTCTTTGGGGCCGATAAATACGCTAAACGATATGCTGGATCAGTGGGATATGGGTCGCACCCTCATTTTTGCGGATGAGGCCAGTTCAGATATAAATGCAGAAACCCAAACGACAAAACCCGCGTTAAATGCCCTCAAAACGATACAAGAGACGGACGGCCCATGCGCCCTTTTGATTGGCCCGGAAGGCGGGTTCACGCCCAGTGAACGCGAACATATCTTAGCGCATACATTTGTCAAAGCGGTGACACTCGGCCCGCGTATACTGCGCGCTGATACAGCCGCCTTGGCCCTCTTGACACTCTGGCAATCTGCCCAAGGCGATTGGGGTTAGGTCACTGTAAAATGCAGTCCCGACAGGGGACGTTGTCTGAAATTAGAAAACATCCTTAGCCGCTCGGATTTCGCCGAGCCGCTCAGCACTTTCGGCTCTGACAAAGGGATTAATCGCTTTTTCTCTTGCAGGCGTGGTGGGGATCGTTGGGTGATTGCGCTCACGTAAGGCTTGGGCTTCTTGTATATAGGCCTTTAAATCCGTATTCTCTGGTTCAACCGTAACGGCAAAACGACCGTTTGAGAGTGTATATTCATGGGCGCAATAGAGTTTTGTATCATCGGGCAAAGCGCAAATCTTTGATAGGCTTTCATACATTTGTGCGGGACTGCCTTCAAATAATCGTCCGCACCCCATGACAAACAATGTGTCCCCGACAAAAGCCGCTTTTGCACTCGGAATATAATATATAATATGTCCGAGTGTATGCCCGTTGGTTGTAATCACATGCACATCATGCGCCCCAAATTTAAAAATATCGCCCCCGTGGACTTCACGGGTGAGCTTTGGAATACGCTTTTTGTCCAGACCATGACCGACAACTTCGACTCCGAGGGATTCTACTAAGGCTTCATTGCCGCCGACATGGTCAAAATGGTGATGCGTGTTCCAAATTTCAGTTAATGTCCAACCACGTTGTTTGGCTTGCTGTGCAATCTCTTTACCATCTGGGGTGTCGATGGTTGTGGTTCTGCCCGTCTTGGGGTCATGTATCAAAAACCCGTAATTATCTGATAGGCACGGAAAAAAAGCAATTTCTAGCGGGGTTTGTCTGTAGGCGGCAGTTTCTTTTGTGACCATAGCTGTAATTCGCTTTCCAATTTGAATTTCTACATTAGGATAACGGTATATGCGCCAAAGTGTAGTCCAGCTTGATAATTTTTATGCTTCGCGCCTTGGTGTGTCGGCGCAGCGCATGGTCGTGCGGCGTCTTTTGACGGTGTGGCCTGATTTAACTGGACGGGATGTTATGGGGTTTGGCTATTGCTCGCCTTATCTCGAAACCTACTTCGACTCTGTCAAACGTGTTGTATTGGCTATGCCGGGCGGGCAGGGCGCTGTGGTGAAAGCTTCCAAACGTGGTATTATATCCTGCCTTACCCATGAAGATTTGCTACCTTTTTCAGATGCGCAATTCGATAATGTACTGGTTGCACACGGAGTCGAAGAAACGGCGGATTTGACCGCGCTTCTGACAGAGCTTTGGCGCGTGACGAAACCAGAAGGCCGAATTATTGTGATTGCCTCCAATCGTTCCGGCTTGTGGGCGCGTTCAGACAAAAGTCCGTTTGGTGCAGGGCGTCCATTCTCTCGTCGCCAATTACGGGCCGCTATGCGCTCTGTCGGGTTTGTGCCGTCCGTTTGGTCGGGTGCGCTTTATGCACCGCCCGTGAAATTTATGACGAATCCTCGTATGTCGCATCTTTCTGAACAATTCGGCGAGACGGTTTGGCCAAGTTTTTCAGGACTTGTTCTTGTCGAAGCGATAAAGCGCCTTTATGCCGAGCCTGAAGGCTTGATTGAGGCCCACACAAAGCGCACATTGCGCGGAAAAACCCCTATCGGAGGCCACACGGCCACGCCGTTTGAGAAGAGTTAAAAATGGCTAACGACACGCATTCGTCTGGTGAAAACAAAAATGACTCGCAACAGATTCACGACATAGATTATGTGCGTTCAGAAATTGACCGCGTCGATAACGCCATGCTCTCTTTGATTGCAGAACGGTTGGAGCTTTCCAAAGCCGTTCGTCGTGCCAAAAGCGGCGCACGGGTCTGGCGCCCCTCTCGCGAAGAGAGTCATGTTAGGGATTTATCTGAAGCCACAGGCGGCTCACTCGCGCCGCTTGTTTCGCGTATTTGGGCAGAACTTATGAGTGCCAGTCTTGCCGTTCAAGGGCCTATGCGCTTGCATATTGCACTTGAAGGAGACGCGTTAGAGGTCTGGAGTTTGGTACGAGACCGTTTCGGAACCGCTATTCCCGCCTTGTCATATCCAACGGCCAGCTCGGCTTTAGCGGCCGCTTACGCGGATGCAGAAGGTGTCGCCGTTTTACCAACGCCCGGGGGGATGAATACGTGGTGGGCGGCTTTATGCCCAGGGGGTGCAATGCCCGATATGAACATTCTATCTGGCCTGCCCCGTACTGGAGCGGAGCTTTGGCCGCGCGCCGTAGCGGTTGCTACTGCGGATGTCGCCCCGTCAGGGGCGGATGAAAGCTTGGTCGTTTTGCAAAATATAGAGGCGTTATCAAGTTTCGACGAGCCGCCTATATTACGCGGCGAGACGGGCCCATATAAGCTTTATAGCGTCCCCCAATATTTAGATAAAGAAAGCGATTCGTTTCATCGCCTTTTGGCCCGTGATCCAAAGGCTAAAATCATTGGATGCTTACCGCATTCACTGGGACGTTCGTAATGGCCATTATTTTTGAAAAAATCTTGATTATTGGCGGTGGGCTGATTGGCTCTTCACTGGCACGAGGGGCGAGAGAATTAGGGCTCTGCGAAACAATATTTATGTCGGATAAATCTGCCAATGTCTGCGCCGCGATTTCGCGACTTAAAATTGCTGACGGCGTAAGCGAAAACGCCCCTGATTTCTTTGCAACCCAAGCAGACCTTGTGATTTTATGCGTCCCCCCCGCACGGATTAGCGAGGTCGCAAAAATGGTTTTGCCGAATATGAAAGCGGGCGCTATCCTAACAGATGTTGGGTCGATCAAAGGCGATATTATTAAGGCTGTGAAACCGCATTTACGTGAAGAGATTAGCTTTATTCCGGGACATCCGATTGCAGGAACTGAATTTAGTGGGCCCGAAGCGGGTTTTGGCACTTTGTTTAAAGACCGTTGGTGTATTTTGACACCTATTCAGGATTCGGATCCCAAGATTGCGCGGCTCAAAGCTTTTTGGGAAGGCTTGGGCAGTCGTGTTGCGATTATGGACGCGGCACGGCATGATCTTGTCTTGGCCACCACATCGCATGTGCCGCATTTAATTGCCTACACGCTCTTCGGCACAGCGGTCGATATGGAAACCGTCACGCAAAAAGAAGTTGTGAAATTTTCAGCGGGTGGTTTTCGTGACTTTACCCGAATTGCCGCCTCTGATCCCGTTATGTGGCGAGACGTGTTTTTAAATAATCGTGAGAGTGTCCTTGAGGTCGTTGATCGTTTCATAGAGGATTTAAGTGCTTTGAAAAGAGCGATACGCTGGGAAGACGGGGAGGCGCTGTTAGAACATTTCTCTAAAACCCGCGACATCCGACGCAAAATTGTTGATGCGGGCCAAGATAGTGCCGAAGATGATTTTGGCAGACATGAGGATTTAAGGCCTGAGGATTAGAGTGATACAGCTAAGAAGGGGCCGTATTCAGTCATCATATTAAGAAAATTATTATAGCCTAATGCGCTTTAGTGGCGGTTGGTAATTCTATCGGTTTTCGGGTTGTCCGGTCACTCGGGGCTCGCATATAGCTCAGGAGTAATTTGCCGTATTCTTTAGAATATTTTTTGATTAAAACGTCTTCTTTCCACCATGATTTTGATTGCGTATTTTTGACGGGGTACGGTGTAATCCGTATGCGCCCATGCGCATTTGAGATTTCAGCTTGTGCGCGGGGCATGTGATAAGAGGACGTTACTAGCAATATATGCTCAAACCCATGTGCCTTAGCCCAGTTTGCGGTCTCCACACCGTTTTGTTCCGTATTTTTGGCGTAGTCATGGTCAACACAACACATAGCCAAGTTCGGCGGTAGGTTTAATACGGCGATTAGGTCTTGATGGGAATTCACTGTATTCACGCCTGAGATCAAAAGGCGCTCTCCATATCCGTCTCGCAACAGGTCTGCGCCCATATCCATACGTCCGCTATCGCGGCCCGTTAAGACGACTATACCATCGGCCTTGGGGATGATTTCGGGGGGGGTGCGGGTCGTGATATTATGCGTGAAAACAAAAAAGCCAGAGATTAAAATCAGATTTATCAAAATGATAAGAAAGACAAAGAAGCGAAGTACGCTTTTTCGCTTAGATCGTTTTATGCTAGCTTTATTACGGTTCCCACGGTTTACCGTTTGTGTAGAGGTTGTCACAACACGCGCAATCTTTGTTCAGAGCGCAAAAGCGACAGGCCTGTGACAAAAGCAGCAAAACTGCAAATAAAGCCAAAGAATAAGGCAATGCCGAAAAGTTTGATAATATCGATCAGGGTCAAGGTGAAAGCGCGAAAGAGCGTTTCCGTTGAAAAAATACTTAGAACTTGAAATAAGACCACAAACATTAAGGCCAAAATACAACCTGTAAATGCTGCTAGCAATCCTTTTATTAAGAAACGCGCAGTAAATAAGCGCATGATATAAAAATTTTTTGCGCCGACCTGCGTGAGTACAGCAATAATTTTGCGGTGACTTTCAATCTTAGAATGCGTTGCAAATATACTCGTGGCAATTCCGCCCAAAAAAATACAGAAAAACAATGTCGTTGTAACCTGCGCTAGGGCTTTGGCATTGGTTTTAATGCGCTCTTGCCAATCTCTATGCGCATTAATATCGGCTTGTAGACCCGCTTCGGTTAAGCTGGATTTCAAAGCATCAATATTGAGCGTCTTAGCTGATTTTGTTTCAATAGAGAGAATGACGGGCAATGGTAAATCATCGGGTAAATCAAGCGATCCTATCCAAGGCTCCAACCGGGTGCGGGCCTCATCATCGGGCATGTATTGCACTGATTTCACGCCTTCAAAATTCTTTATTAAGTCTAAACTGGCTTTAGCGGCATCTTTGCGGGCGCGTTCATCTGACATAGAAATTGGCAGGTAGAGTTGAACTGTCACACGGCTTTGTAAAACGCTTTGCCATTGATCGGCAGCGCGCAAACTTAGTGTTGCGACAAGGAAAATAAGTCCTGCAAGAAAGGACATAAGGGTCAATATGAAAAATAAAGACCGTTCGCCATGGCCTTTTCGGGGCAAGAGGCTTGCGGGCTTTTGTGCGATACGGTCTATGTTTTTTGATCGGGCGTTCATGTCGATTCGGGCTTTGTATTCGCTTCAGTATGAGTATTTTGTATGTTTGATGACAGGTTCGGCGCAATTTTTTGTAAGCTGGCACTTTGTTTTAATGTGCCATTTTCAAGTTTTATCACACTGGCTGGGTGACTATTGATAAGGTTTGGATCATGGGTGGCGATAATAACGGTCGTGCCAAGACGGTTCATCTCCACAAATAAACGCAGTAATCTTTGGCTGATATGGGCGTCCACATTCCCCGTAGGCTCATCGGCGATTAAAATATCGGGTTTTGATAAAAC
>CALCKU010000006.1 GCA_937965735.1 uncultured Caulobacterales bacterium | reverse complement strand
CGGTTTGACGAGATTTCGAATGCGGTCTCGCAAGCGGCTGAGTTATCAGGCGGTGCTAAGGTGTATATTGTTGGGTTTTCTTTAGGGGGGAATTTTGCGCTTCGATTGGCACGTTCATTAAAAAAGTCGCAAATAGAAATATCATACACAGAAATACCAGACACAGAAATCTCTGGTAAACAAAGACAGCCAGAGCGATTGGCCGAAAATGCGTTAGCAATGAAAAATGCGGAACTGAATGTGTCTCATATTTTTGCGATCAGTCCCGTAATTGACCCTTGGGCGGCGGCCCCTTTAGTTGATAAGAACTACTTCATTCAGCGTTATTTTAAAAAGAAATTACAGGCGTCATATAGCACCAAACAGGCGCTCTTTCCTGACCTTTATGATTTCTCATTGGCGCTATCACGCAAAACCATTATGGAAGCTTCAGCCGACATCTTATTGGCCTATTCAGAACATGATACGCTTGAGCGGTATTTCTCAGCTTATGGTATTAAACCAGATGATTTATCGGGTTGTGAAACCCCGACCAGTATAATTATGGCAGAAGACGATCCGGTCGTCCCAGCCGCACATTTAGACGCTTTGATTCTCAGCCCTCAATGTCGAAATATTACCTTGAAATATGGAGGGCATAATGGTTTCTTTCAAAGTCTGAATGGCCCCACATGGTATGATGAGTATATGGCCAATATAATTTTTGAACAAAATATTTAACGTTTATCTGTGCATCGGACGCAATGAAAATGACAACAAAAAAATATGGGAAAAAGTCAATGATTTTAATTAAAAGCCTTTTGGCGTTAATTGTGGTGGTCTGTATGATTTTCTTTTTACTCGGATTGAAATCGCAGAAAGGGGTGGCTAAGGGCGTGATTAACGGTTCGCTCGCAGACTGTGGTTCGGCCCCAAATTGTGTTTCATCAGAAGCCGGGGTTCAGCCCGAAAAAGCGGTTGCGCCTCTGAAAGGGACTTTGACCCAAGCCCGTATGGCGATCCTTGCGACGGGCGGCACGATAACATCGGAGAGTGATGATTATATTTCGGCCACTTATATGTCCCAAATTTTTAAATTTGTGGATGATGTGGAATTACGAAATGGCGGCGATGGGTTTGTACATATACGGTCCGCTTCAAGAGTGGGATATTCGGACCGGGGCGCAAATAAATCGCGCGTCGAACGTATACGAGATAATATGTAGCACCTCTAAGGCGTGTTTGGAAATTGCTATAATGAGTATTTAGCGGCAAGGTAGGGATGTATATGCGTACTGTCTTACGCTTGTCTTGAAAGTAAAATTATGACCGCTAAAAAAGTTGATTATGATAAAATCAAATCCATTGTCACGGAATTATTAGTGGCACTGGGCGAAGATCCAACACGCGAAGGTCTTGTTGAAACGCCGCGCCGCATTGCCAATTTTTGGCGTGAATTTATTGAATATGACGCTGGGAAACTGGACACGACTTTTGCCGCTGTAAAACATAATCAGATGGTCGCCGTAACGGGTATGCGCGTGTGGTCTATGTGTGAGCATCATATGTTACCGTTTTGGTGCGATGTATCTATAGCGTATATTGCTGATGATAAAGTTCTCGGTTTATCAAAATTTGCTCGGATTGCCCATAAACACGCCCATAAACTCACCCTTCAAGAACAACTTGTTTCTGACATTGCCAATGAACTTAAAGCCGTTTTAGGGACTAAGGATGTGGCTGTAATGGCAAAGGGAGAGCATCTTTGCATGACTATGCGCGGGATTAAAACGCCTCACCGTATGATTAGCTCCGCCCTTTCTGGGCAATTCCACAAAGCCGACCAACGCGCAGAGTTTTTTCGCCTCGTTGATTAGCTAGCACTTAAGGCGTGTATCAATCAGTCTGTAACCATGGACGCTTTAAATCAAACGGTTCACCCTTACAGTCTGTATTGTTGTAAACGGAGTTTTATTTCGACGAAACCTTGAGTGAGGCTTTTGTGAAAATTTATACTTAACAAGATATAAAGATTAACACACAAGTAATACTTTATTTCTAGCTTTGTCTTCGAATCAATGAAGGCGAATCATGCGTAATTACTTTGACCTAAATTTACCCCCTCTAAGAATTTCACATATAGGTTTATCACTCGCTGTATTGACGCTTGCGGCCTGTTCGAGCTTGCGCGACGGGTTTCCATCTTGTTACGGCGATGATTCAGGCTGTGCTGATATGGGGAATGGGACGCAAATTATGTATAGTGATAGTTTTGCCCGTAGCGCATATGGCCGTGGCCACGCCAATAGTTATGGGCAAGGTTCAAATTGTGGCCAACCTGTTTATATGACGGCGGGAGGCTGTGCCTATGGTATTAATTGGGTAGCTGTACCAACCTATCATCAAGTTTGGGTTGAGAATTTACGTCCCGCGCCGCAAACGACCGTCACGCCTCAGCCTTATGTGGCCCCAACACCTTATGTCGCTCCGACCCCTTACGTTGCTCCAACGCCTTATATCGAAGCAGAGCCCTATGTCGCCCCGTCTCAATATCCAAGCGTTCCTTATAATCCCTCTGCGTTTCTACCGGTTCGCAAATGATTGATTGAGTCTTGTGTGAAGTTTCAGCGCAGAGCGTTAGCGCCTACGCATAGCGCAATAGAACCTTAGCCTAATACAGCATAGACTTTTTATGTCCCTGTACCGCGCCACGATTAAGTGTATGGATTACGCACCTTGTGACAGGCGTGTATTCACAACATCTAAGACACTTAAAACAGCGTGCGGTATGTTGGTTCCAGGCGGAAAGACAGCTTTCGCACCCATATCTTTGAGGCGCTTAACGTCTTCGGGTGGGATAACACCGCCGACAATAATTAGAATGTCGGATCGACCGTGTTCTGCCAAAGCGTCTCTGAGTTCAGGAACAAGGCTTAGATGCCCCGCCGCGAGAGAGCTTGCGGCAATCACGTCAACATCCGATTGAATGCCAAGATTTGCAGCTTCAGTAGGCGTTTGGAAAAGCGGGCCGATTACCACGTCAAATCCAATATCTTTAAACGCTGACGCAACGACTTTCTGGCCACGGTCATGGCCGTCTTGCCCCATTTTCGCAATGAGGATTTTGGGTTTACGGCCTTCAAGGGTTTCAAAGGCCTCTATGCGTTTTTTTGCCGCTTCAAATTCAGGGTTTCTAGGATCAAAGGCAGAGCTATAAATGCCCGTGACGCCTGTGGGCTTGGCCTCAAACCGTCCGTATACTTTTTCAAGTGCGGTTGAAATCTCGCCCACAGTCGCTTTTTTCCGAGCGGCATCAATGGCAAGTTCCAAGAGATTCCCAGTGCCTGTATCGGCTGATTTTGTAAGCGCGTCTAAGGCTTGCATTGTTGCGTCCGTATCGCGATCTCTCTTTAATTGGTTGATCCGCGCAATTTGTTCGGCCCTAACCGTTCCATTATCGACTTTTAAAAGGGGAATGTCGTCTTTTTCTGCCGAAATATATTTGTTCACACCGACCACAGCCTGAGTGCCGCTGTCAATTCGCGCCTGAATACGGGCCGCAGATTCTTCAATGCGTAATTTTGGAATGCCCGCTTCAATCGCGCTGGCCATACCGCCTAAGTCTTCAATTTCTTGAATATGAGTGAGGGCTTTTTGTGCAAGGTCATGGGTGAGTTTTTCAACAAAGAAACTCCCGCCCCATGGGTCTATTGTGTGTGTATGTCCGCCTTCTGTTTGTAAGAAGACTTGTGTATTACGTGCGATACGTGCGGAAAAATCCGTGGGTAGGGCTATCGCTTCATCAAGAGAGTTTGTGTGCAGGCTTTGTGTGTGGCCATCGACTGCGGCCATAGCTTCAATAGCGGTTCGCCCAATATTGTTGAACACATCTTGAGCGGTCAAAGACCAACCCGAAGTTTGACAATGTGTCCGCAGCATTATCGATTTTGGATTTTTCGGGCCAAAGGGCGAAATTAATTGTGCCCATAAAAGTCGGGCCGCGCGGAGTTTTGCGACCTCCATGAAATAATTCATGCCAACCCCCCAAAAGAAAGAGAGGCGCGGCGCAAAACTGTCAATATCCATGCCTGAATTAATGCCCGTTCGAACATATTCTAAACCATCGGCAAGCGTGTAGCCCAGTTCTATGTCGGCGGAGGCTCCGGCCTCTTGCATATGGTATCCAGAGATCGAAATAGAGTTGAATTTCGGCATATGTTTCGAAGTATGTTTGAAAATATCAGAGATAATTCGCATGCTTGGCTTAGGCGGATAAATATAGGTATTTCGCACCATAAATTCTTTTAAAATATCGTTTTGTATGGTTCCCGCTAGCTTGTCTTGGGAAACGCCTTGCTCCTCTGCCGCAGCGATATATAGCGCAAGAATAGGCAATACAGCGCCGTTCATGGTCATGGAGACAGACATTTTGTCTAAAGGAATTTGGTTAAATAAAACCCGCATATCGTAAAGGCTGTCAATCGCGACTCCAGCCATTCCGACATCGCCTGCGACACGGGGATGGTCTGAATCATATCCTCTGTGCGTCGCCAGATCGAATGCCACAGACAGACCTTTTTGCCCCGCCGCAAGGTTCCGACGGTAAAAAGCATTACTGTCTTTGGCCGTTGAAAAGCCCGCATATTGGCGAATGGTCCAAGGTCTTTGTGTATACATTGTCGGGTAAGGGCCGCGAATAAACGGTGCAAATCCTGGAAATCCGTTGAGCGTTTCAAGGTCTGATAAGTCGTTTTGCGAATATTGACTTTTGATTGAAAGCCCTTCGGGCGATTGCCACACTAAATGACTCCTATCGCGGCTCTTATCGTAGCCATTCTCTTGAGGGTTGGTCGGGGTAAAGGCCGGTTTTCCAAGAGCAATTTTTGTAAAATCAGGTGTTTTATTATTAAAGCCTAATGATTTCATCACCTTATCCTTCTGCGCTAAAAGGACGGAAATTTACAGGCCTCGCAGAGGTATCTGGATGGAGTGTGACCCCGACAATGGGCGTCTGTCTTTGAGTTCGCGCATGGATAGCCTGCGTTAAATCGCTGTCAAATGCACCCCTTTGCTTATAGGGGGTAAAGCCACCCGCGCTTTCTATTAATTGGAATTTTTCCCAAGCTTTCTCGGCCAATTCTTGCGTTAAACACTCATGGAAGTAACTGCCGTAAGCGGGATCTTGGACGTGACCAAGCTGGCTTTCTTCTAATAAGAGGAGTTGAAGATTCCGAGCGCTTCTATGCCCGAATTCTGTCGGCAGTCCGAGTGGATCGGTAAAAGGCAAGCTTGTTATCAGATCGGCCCCGCCGCAAACGGCACCAAAAATCGCTGAGTTTAGCCTTAGGAAATTTGTCCACGGGTCAAGACTTTGCATCATACGCCTTGAGGTAAGCGCATGAATTTCAACAGACAAATCGTCTAAGTCAAAGCTTTCTTTGATACGTGCACAGATTATTCTCAGGGCGCGGATTTTGGCGATCATTTCGTGACCATCTTGATCCGAACTGATTTCAAAAATCATATGGTGTGCAGCGCACTCTGGGCCAAGGACACGCATGAAATTAACCATTTTACTCGCCATATAGGCTAGCTCTAAACAAGGGCTAGCGCCTGCATTGTGAAAGCTTGCGCCGTCAACGGTTAAGAACCGCCAAGACTCGGGTGAATTGGCTATCACATCCGTTAAGTCTTCTGATGGATTGAGGGTGTTTAAGCCAAGATTTATGGTTGCGCTTTGTAAAAAAGGTACTGTTTTTATAGTTTTTAAAAGATTGCTTATGTCAGCACGGGGGGCAAATGTAAGCGGGATAAGATCGCTCTTTATGCCGCTGAGTAAGCGCTTTACGTCGGAGCCGTTTCGGAGCGTAATGCCCCTTTTTTTCGTCAGAGGTTCACGTCTCTCCGCCGCGTCACGCTTATCAAAATGCCAGAGAGTTGGAGACGGGTTAACAGGGCTTGATCGGGAAATGCGAAGTGCATTCGCCCCGCCTTCCAAATCTTCTAACGCGCGAATATTCGCAAATGAGAGGTCTGAGTCTTCAACGGGGGCAGAAATTTTCCAAGCATAGATATCGTGATCTTGTCGGGTATCGCGTGTGATGGGGGAAAATGTTTCGGGTCGATCGGATCGAGTTTTGAGGGGGCCTTTGACAAGGTTGTCTTCTGTGAAATGCTTGAGCGTGTTCGCGTCTTTTTCTTTTAAAAATGTACGGACAAGGTTTTCCCAATCGGAAAATTCTACCGTCTGAAACTCAGTTTTTAAAAGAGGTTTTTTATACATAAATTCGCTTTGGTTTGACGTAGGCATTCAGCTTATTATGCCAACTTATCTTACCAGAATTCAGAATGCAAAAACGCAATTTATTTTAAATATAAGTGTCAACAGGCCTAATATGTCAAATTATTTTGCACTAAAATTTGCACTAAAAAATCGAAAATATTACTCGAATCATGGAGGCCCCCTGTGTCGAGTATGGGCTTTTTCTAGGGTTGAATTCTTGACCTATGGCGTGTTTTTGGATTCAAAGGGTGTCACGGCACATGTTTTGAGTGTTGCTAAATCGTCACAAGCCCCAAGAAATAGATTCGTTATCCGTCTGACAGCTTGTAACTCTTTCAATGAGCGGGTACTAAAAATATAAGATGCCATAAGGCACTTTTTGTAAATCTTACAATCCAACCATCTGGGGAATTATGTCTAAGAAATCTATACTACTTACATCATCCATACTTGCTGCTTTGATCACCATGCCAGCGCACGCGCAAATGGACGACGAAATTATTGTTACCGCAACCAAGCGTACAACGACTTTGCAAGAGACGCCTGTCGCTGTAACGGTTACGACGGGCGACATGATTGAAAAAGCTAAAATCCTTGACATTCAGGATTTGCAAAGCGTTGTGCCTTCACTTCGTGTTAATCAGTTACAGACCTCACAGAATACAAACTTCGTTATCCGTGGTTTTGGTAACGGCGCGAATAATGCGGGTATTGAACCTTCTGTAGGTGTTTTTGTCGATGGTGTTTACCGCTCACGCAGTGCCGCACAAATTGGTGATCTGCCAAAGCTTGAGCGTGTTGAGGTCCTTAAGGGCCCGCAATCGACTTTGTTTGGTAAGAACGCTTCGGCGGGCGTTATCTCAGTCGTCTCGGCTGCACCTTCATACGAAACAGAAGGTTATGCTGAAATTGGATACGGTAATTACAATGCTAAGTCGGGCAAATTTTATGTCACTACGGGCGTTACTGATAATTTAGCTGTGAGCCTAGGGGCTGGCCTCAATAAACGCGATGGTTATTTTGAAAGTCTCGTTGACGGTGTCGGTGATTTTAACGATCGTGATCGGTATTATATTCGTGGCCAAGCGCTTTATGAGCCGACTGATAATATAAGCTTCCGTACAATTTTAGACTATAGCAGTATTGATGAAAATTGTTGTGGTGTCAGCTATCTTCAAACATCAGGTGCGGGTTTAGCCGTACAGGCCTTGGGTGGGCAGTTCGGTAGCACAACGGGCGATGGATTTTCTTACAAAACAGCGATGAATAAAAATTCGCAAAACACTGTTGATGACTACGGAATTTCTTTTCATGCCGATGTTGATCTTGGTATAGCGACTTTAACCTCTATCTCATCCTATCGTCATAATGACAGTAAATATGATCAGGACGCTGACTTTAACTCATTGGCATTGCTGGACTCCGTAAATTCGGATCAACAAATTGATACGATTACACAAGAATTACGTTTGACATCTAATAGTGGTGAGCGTTTTGATTGGATGATTGGCGGTTATTTCTTTAACGAAGATATTGCGCAAGTTGGTGGGTTGGAATACGGCAAAGACCTTCAAAACTATATTAATGTTCTGCTACAAAGTGCGACGACTATTCCAGGTTTGATTACAACCGCTGAAGGTCTTTATGGATACGGGCCGAATACATTCTTTGGTGCGGGTACAAAAACACGCGAAGCGTTTACACAGGACAATTCGGCCTATTCAGCTTTTGGTACTGTGGACTTTCATGTCAATGATCGTTTAACGGCAACAGTCGGTCTTAACTACACGAAAGACAAAAAAGAAATTAATAGTAATGTCGTCAACGGCGATATTTACTCAAGCATTGATCTGTTCAACGATCCGACGGTTTTGGGTGTCACCTTGCCGACGGCCCTCTTTGGCTCTTTCTTCACGGCTGCAACAAATCTTGCTCCGACACCGCAAAATATTGCCGCTGTTGAAATGGGCGCGCCTGGAACCAGTGCGGTCATTCAAAGCAATGCAAATGCTGTTGTTGCGGGTATGCAAACTACACAGTTTCAGCCTCAGTTCTTGAATTTTCCGAACTCTGTTGAAGGTGGGCGTACGAATGATGACAAGTTAACGTATACACTTCGTCTTGGATATGAAGTCAATGACATGATTAACGTCTATGCAAGTTATGCCACTGGATTTAAAGCTTCCTCTTGGAACCTCTCTCGCGATTCTCGTCCGTTCATGTCAGATCAAGCGGCTTTAACAACGGCGGGCCTTACTCAGAAAAACCAAACATATGGTACGCGCTTTGCCAAACCTGAAACGGCTAAAGTTATTGAGTTGGGTCTTAAGACGCGCTGGGATTGGGGTTCAATGAACTTGGCGGCTTTCCATCAAGCTTTGGATGATTTCCAATCTAACGTTTTCTTAGGAACAGGGTTCAACTTGCTGAATGCGGGTAAGCAAGTCACAAAAGGGTTTGAAGTCGACGGTACTTTGCGGCCTTTAGAGGCGCTTACATTTACATATGCGGCGACCCTATTGGACGCGCAATATGATGAATTTACTGCTGCACAAGGGGCAGCCCGTTATTTACCCAATGCTGACGGAACCTTCACTTTAACACCTGCTGACTTTACGGGCAAAAAGGTTGATGGTGTCGCCGAAGTTTCATTGTCTCTTGCGGTCAATTATACGCATGAATTCCAGAACGGTATGTCAGGCTATTTACAGGGTGATTTTCAATATGAGAGTGATACTCCCGCTGTAGATGGTTTTAACAATTCTGATTTCCCAAATGCGGGTAGTTTAAACCGTGAAGTGAAGACCTTTAATGCTTCTGCGGGTCTGGATATTGGTAATGGTCTGGCTTTACAAGTTTATGGCCGTAACTTGTTTAATGACAAATACTTGCTTTCTGTCTTCCCAGGTGTTGCGCAATCCGGTGTTATTAACGGCTATCCAAATGCACCGCGTACCTATGGCGCGGCTTTGCGTTACAGCTTCTAAAGTTTAAGTCATCAGAGCTTTGAAAGCGGGCCTTGGCACGCTTTTTTTATGCGTAAATTTTTTAAATCTTTACTTGCGAGCAATTCGCATCTGGTGCAGTTTGCGTTTTTAAAATTATAACGCCTTATATTCTGCGCAAGACGGGTCTAATTTAGAGATCGGTTTAATATAAATTACGCCAAATTCGTGTGCATTATACGGTATAGACTCGAGGACAATTTCCATGAACGCTTTAAAACTTCGTAATATTTTGACGCTCTTACATCTGTTTGGAGCCGGGTTTATGGCGCCTGCTTTTTTATTAGTGGCCTTATCGGGGGGGCTATATTTGACAGGCAATAAAGGGAATTTTGAAGTCACACCTGTCACTTTACCTGCCGATGCCAGCCTTGATTTTAAGAGCCCGACTTTACAAGCGGATGTTAAAGCTTTGCTGTCATCAAATAATATGAATACGAAATTTGAATATGTAAAAAATCGCGGTAGTAAAATTCAATTACGCCCGACATCAAAAACACATTATGAGTTCTCGCAAACGCCAGAAGGTTTAAAGGCCGTGCAGAAAAAGCCTGATCTCCAAGCTGTGATGATGGAATTGCATAAAGGGCACGGGCCCAAAGCCTTTAAGCTCTATCAAAAGCTTATGGCGCTCTTTTTATTCTTTGTTGTCTTTGGCGGCGTTTTTGTCGGGTTACTCGCCAAGAATTACCGTAATAAAACGATTGGCGCCGTGGCGCTGGGTACGATTGTCTTCGTATTGTTAGGGTTTGTATTTTAAGACCGTTTCAGACAGTTTATTCTTTCGGTCTTTTGTGTTGTAGGCCAGTCCGTTCCATAATCGCGACTAAATCACCGTGCTGATTAAAAGCACGGTGCTCAAATGTGACAATGCCTTGCATTGGACGTGATTTTGATGGCTTAAGCATAAGAATTTCTGTTTCGACACGGATTGTATCCCCTGCAAAAAGCGGTTTAGGGAAACGGACTTTATCGGTGCCTAAATTCGCCACAGCTGTACCGAGTGTTGTATCGCCGACAGAAATGCCGACAACTAAACCCAATGTGAAATAGCTATTGATTAAAGGCCGTCCAAACTCAGTCTTGGTCTTACAATATTCCGCGTCGAGATGAAGTTGGGCTGGGTTGTGCGTCATGGACGTGAACAATATATTATCGGTCTCTGTCAAAGTCCTGCGAATGGGATGTTTGAAGATTTGACCGACTTCTAATTCGTCAAACCATTTGCCGCCGCTCGATTGAACCACGGTCATTAGGCCGTTTCTCCGAATAATTCACGCCCAATTAACCAGCGACGAATTTCAGAAGTCCCTGCGCCAATTTCCATTAATTTAGCATCGCGCCAGAGGCGGCCTGTTGGGTAGTCATTGATATAACCGTTGCCTCCCAACATTTGTATGGCGTCACTGGCCATAAGTGTCGCTTTTTCAGCAGCGTAGAGAATACAGCCTGCTGCGTCCTTGCGGGTTGTCTCGCCGCGGTCGCAAGCGCTGGCGACAGCATAAACATAAGCGCGTGCGGTCGAGAGCGTGACATACATATCGGCGAGCTTGCCTTGCATTAATTGGAATTCACCTATGGCTTTGCCAAATTGTTTGCGCTCATGGATATAGGGCAGAACGACATCAAGGCAGGCTTGCATGATACCTATGGATATACCGGATAGGACGACCCGCTCATAATCCAAACCACTCATTAAGATTTCTGCGCCTTGACCTTCGTGACCGACTAGGTTTTCATTTGAAACAAAGCAATCTTCAAAGACAAGTTCGGAAGTATCTGAACCGCGCATACCCAGTTTATCAAGTTTTTGTGCCGTTGAAAATCCGTCCATCTCGGGCGTTATGATAAAGGCGGAAATTCCTTTGGATGCGCCCTTGGGATCAGTTTTACCGTAGACCAATAACATATCGGCTTCTGGGGCATTGGTAATCCACATTTTATTACCGTTTAAAAGATAACCACCCTGTGCAGATTCAGCCTTGAGTTTCATCGACACTACGTCTGAGCCAGCTGATGGCTCTGACATGGCAAGCGACCCGACATGTTCGCCGCTCATTAGTTTTGGTAAATATTTTGCCTTTTGCTCCGCATTACCCCAGCGGCGAAGTTGATTAACGCATAGGTTCGAATGGGCACCATAGGACAGCCCAACAGAGGCGGAAGCCCGGCTAATTTCTTCAATAGCGATTGTGTGTGCTAAATATCCTAAACCGCTACCGCCGTCTGACTCTGGAACGGTAATGCCCAATAATCCAAGCTCTCCCATCATCGGCCAAAGATGGCGCGGAAATTTATTCATACTGTCAATTTCCGCAGCAATGGGCGCAATATGTTCTTGGGCAAAACCATGAACGGTCTCGCGGATCATGTGAATATCTTCAGAATGTCCAAATTGTAGGCTTGGGTAGTTTACAGTCATAGGTCTGTCTCATTAGGGTTTACGGTCTGAATGTTGATGTGATCTGAAAATTTGGATGTATGGCTTTTAAAGCATGACGCCCTTTGGTCACTGAACACCCTGTCGGAATAATAGGCGTGATGTCCATTATGTTTCGTCTTCCAGTGTCAGTAAGATTTCGCCGTCACTGACGAGGGTATTTGTGTTACAATTGACTTCGGCTACGACCCCGTCACGCGGGGCCTCTAGGGTCATTTCCATTTTCATAGCTTCGATTACAATCAGGCTATCACCCGCGTTTACGCGGTCGCCGATTTTTGCATTGACTGAAATTATCTTCCCGGGCATGGGCGCTAAGATTGCGTTCCCAGAGGCTTTGGTCATATCATTCGCGGCCCTATATAAGGGGATTTGCACGAAATTGCCGTCACGATGAAGGCTGATATAGTCTTTATGCGTTCGGTATGACCACTCATTATAAAAATCTAAGCTCTCTTCTAGGCTGATATTTTGGGGTGGGTGAACGAAGTTAAAATGATATTCAGTTTCGTCGACTGCGACTCGGGCAAAGTCTGCGTGCATCTCTGTGATTTCAACGCGGATGGGTTCGCCGTCTTTTTCAAGATAATAAACATGGTGTGGGGCTTGATTTAAACGCCACCCATCCGTGTTTTCAAAGGGGGTTTTGGCAAATTCATTGGCATCAGTTTCAAGTTTAATAGCCGCGAGCGCGTATATGCGATTATCAGTTAAAAGATTAAAAGGAAGAAGGCGATCCATATGATTTTCGATAAAGTGTGTCGAAAGCTTTTCGTTTTTGAAGGCCTCTGACTCCAAGCAATTTATCAAAAATGCGGCATTGGTTTTAAGGGGCCAAACATGAATATCGATAATCCCGTCCACAAGCGATTCTCTGGCTTCATCCCTATCGCGCCCATGAGCAATAATTTTAGCAATCATAGGATCATAATAAATTTCAACCGTCTGTCCCGCCTTATAGCCTGTATCAATGCGGTAATAATCTGTGTTTAAATCATTTAGACGCCGTATTTTACCGGTTGTCGGTAGGAAATTATTCGAAGGGTCTTCGGCATATAGTCGCGCTTCTATCGCATGACCCGACATGGTGATTTCCGATTGCTTTGGCAGCGCTTCACCGCGTGCAACACGAATTTGCCATTCCACTAAATCCAAGCCTGTAATCATTTCTGTAACAGGGTGTTCGACTTGCAAGCGCGTATTCATTTCCATAAACCAAAAGCCGTCAGTGCGCAGTGGGCCAGAGCCGTCAACGATAAATTCTACTGTGCCTGCACCGACATAATTTACAGCTTTAGCCGCTTGAACGGCAGCGTCTGTCATGGCTTCGCGAACTGTCTCTGACATGGACGGGGCAGGGGCTTCCTCGATGACCTTTTGGTGGCGGCGTTGAAGGGAGCAATCGCGTTCATACATGTGCACGATATTACCATGGCTATCGCCGAAAATTTGAACTTCGATATGACGCGGTGAGGTAATATATTTTTCAATTAAAACGCGGTCATCGCCAAAGCTAGATTTAGCTTCGCGTTGACAGGCGGCAAGTGCGGATAAAAAATCTTTATCCATATCAACCTTACGCATACCTTTCCCGCCGCCGCCAGCGACAGCTTTAATCAAAACAGGATAACCGATCATCTCTGCTTTGGCTTTCAGAAGGTCAGGGCTTTGGTCTGTGCCGTGATAACCGGGTGTCGTCGGAACTTTGGCTGTGTCCATTAATTTTTTCGCGGCGTCTTTTAGCCCCATGGCTTCCATTGATTCCGCGCTAGGGCCGATAAAAATAATATTAGCCGCTTCACAAGCCCGTACAAAAGCGGGGTTTTCTGATAAAAATCCATAACCAGGATGGATAGCATTCGCGCCCGTTTCTAAGGCGGCTTTGATGATTTTTTCAATCACAAGATACGACTCAGATGACGGAGATGGCCCGATATGAACGGCTTCATCTGCGAAATGTCGATGTGGTGCATCCCTGTCGGCATAAGAATAAACCGCCACGGTTTTTATGTTCATTTTCCGTGCGGTGCGAATGATCCGACACGCAATTTCGCCTCGATTGGCGATTAGGATTTTTTTGATTTCTTTAAATGATTTCTGAGTCATTACATACGGAACACGCCAAAACGTGTCTCCTCTAGCGGGGCATTGGACGCCATGGCAAGGCCGAGGCCTAATACGCGGCGCGTGTCCGTTGGTGCGATTATACCGTCATCCCAAATACGCGCAGACGCGAAATAAGGATGTCCCTCGCGCTCGAACCGTTCAATGATGGGTTTTTTAAACGCTTCACGTTCAGCGTCTGACCAAGTGGCGGCGTTTCGATTGACTGTCGCTAAAACATCAGCCGCTTGTTCGCAGCCCATGATTGATATACGCGCATTGGGCCACATAAACATAAGTCGCGGCGAATAGGCTCGCCCGCACATGCCGTAATTCCCTGCGCCGAAAGACCCACCGACAATGATTGTGAACTTAGGAACTTTTGCACAGGAAACGGCATGCACCATTTTTGCTCCGTTTTTCGCAATGCCGCCAGCCTCTGCTTTCGAGCCAACCATAAAACCTGTTATATTTTGCAGAAAGACGAGTGGGATTTTACGTTGCGCACAAAGCTCAACAAAATGAGCGCCTTTTAAAGCGGATTCAGAAAACAACACGCCGTTATTACCGATAATTCCAACGGGATAGCCTTGAATTTTGGCAAACCCGCAAATGAGCGTTGTGCCATATTCTTTTTTAAATTCATGGAAGCGTGAACCGTCTACAATACGCGCAATGATTTCGCGACAATCATAAGGCGTTTTCGTATCTTTGGGAACAATGCCGTTCAGCTCGTCTTCGGGGTAAGCGGGGGGTTCTACATCACTGTGCGGGCAATAGCTCCGTTGCGCAGGGCCTAAAGTTTCAACTGATTCTCGGGCAATTTGCAAAGCATGGGCATCATCACTAGCAAGGTGATCGACAACGCCAGATGTGCGTGCGTGGAGCGCGCCGCCGCCAAGACTCTCTGCGTCAATATCTTCCCCCGTTGCCGATTTGACTA
>CALCKU010000005.1 GCA_937965735.1 uncultured Caulobacterales bacterium | reverse complement strand
CTACAATCGCTTGCCGCGCTTCGCGCCCTCGGATAAGATGCGCGAAATTCAAAGCCGTTTACTTAAGCCTTATGCCTCGGAGCCTCTATGTCCCTCTTCAAACCCGCCTTGATATTGGCCCTTGCGCTCCCGCTCGCTTTCGCAGCCTGTAATAAGCCCGAGACAGAAACGTTAAAGATTGAGAACAAAGCGGCCCGAAAAATCGTTAAAGACGATAAATTCACTTACGCGAATTACGACGAAATCCAAGTGACCCATTTGGATTTGAATTTGAATGTTGATTTTGAACGTAAAATTCTCTCAGGCGTGGCGACATTAGATTTTGAAAAACCCAAGGTCGATGCAGACACGCTCATATTGGATACAAAAACCCTTTCGATTTCATCTGTGAAAGTCTCCAATAATGTCGGGGAGTCTTGGACGCCTGTTGATTACACACTTGGTAAAGCGGATCCGGTTATGGGGCAAAGTCTGACGATCCCGCTGGCCACTGACAGTACAAAGGTCAAAGTCTCTTATTTCACAAGTCCAGAGGCCGAGGGCCTACAATGGCTTTCGCCTGCGCAAACGGCGGGTAAGAAAAAACCTTACCTGTTTTCACAAGCGCAAGCCATTAACGCCCGCACAATTGCGCCCTTGCAAGACACGCCTGCTGTGCGCCTAACCTATTCCGCTCGGCTGACCGTCCCCGATGGTCTACGCCCACTAATGAGCGCCTCTCAAGGCGAGCTAAAGGACGGTGTTTATCAGTTTGATATGCCGCAACCGATACCATCATACCTCATCGCGATTGCCGTGGGCGACATTAAGTTCAAGGCTATCAATGACCATATTGGAGTTTATGCCGAAGACTATATTCTAGAGGCCTCTGTCGAAGAGTTCTCCGAAACCCCTTTAATGGAAGCGGCCAATACAGAGCTTTACGGCCCGTATCGTTGGGGGCGCTATGACTTGATCGTCCTACCACCGAGCTTTCCTTATGGCGGGATGGAAAATCCGCGCCTGTCATTCCTAACGCCAACATTAGTGGCGGGTGATAAGAGCCTGACCAATGTGGTCGCCCATGAATTGGCCCATAGCTGGTCTGGAAACCTTGTTACCAATAGTAGCTGGCGCGATGCATGGTTGAATGAAGGCTTTACGTCCTATGTCGAGAACCGCGTCATGGAGCGGCTTTATGGTGAACGCCGCGCAGTGATGGAACAAGCCCTCGCGCTTGAAGATTTAAAGCGCGATATTGAAAATGCGGACGACCCACGCCTGACACAATTAAAACTACCAAAAGATTTAGAACATCCCGATGATGCCTTTACACAAGTAGCCTATGTCAAAGGTCAGTTCTTTTTGATGTTCCTCGAAGAACGGTTTGGACGAGAAGCCTTCGATCCGTTCTTAAAAAGTTGGTTTAACGATCATGCCTTTCAAAGCGTGACAACAGAAGATTTTATTCGCTACCTGCATAATAACCTACATGTTAATTTTCCCGATGCCCTAACAAAAGACGAATTAGACGCTTGGATCTATGAGGCTGGCCTGCCTGATACAGCGGCAAACCCTCAGTCGGATGCGTTCGATAAGGTTTCGGCTCAATCTGAACGTTGGCTCAATGAAGAAATCACAGCCCGTGAGATTGAGACCGCCAATTGGTCAACCCATGAATGGCTACATTTTCTGAATACCCTTCCAGATGACCTCTTACAAAGTCAATATAAAGAGCTGGACGACACGTTTAATTTGACGGGTACTCAAAATGCAGAAACCGCCTTTGCGTGGTATATGCAAACCATTAAAGGGCATTATGATGCGGCGCTCCCAGCCCTTGATAATTTCTTGATGACAGTTGGGCGCGGGAAATTTATCTACCGTCTTTACGGCGCGCTTGATGAGAATAAACAGGCGCGTTTTGCAAAACAGGTTTATGCGCGGGCACGGCCAGGCTATCACCCAATAGCCCAACGTCGGATTGACGCTATTTTGGATTAGGGCCTTATCCGCATGCGTCACATGAAGAGCATAAAAGGCATTCTGTTCACGTTAATGCCTTTCTTTCTTGTGGCCTGTAAAACACCGGACGACACAGCAATTTTACAAATTGCCGTCGCAACAAATTTTGAACGCGCCATGTCGGCCTTAGAATCAGAATTTGAAGCACAAAGTGGTTATGCGCTGAACATTAGCTATGGTGCCTCTGGTAAGTTATATGCGCAAATCCAATCCGGCGCGCCGTTTGACGTTTTTTTGTCGGCCGACCAAGCACGCATAAAAGCCTTATCAAACCGCACCACTCATCAACCCTTTACCTATGCTTACGGGAAGCTTGTATTGTGGGCGAAAGACACAGATCTCAGCGAAGACCCAAGGCAAGTGTTAAAAACAGGCGACTACCGTAGACTCGCCTTAGCAAATCCTGACCTAGCGCCTTATGGCTTAGCCGCGATGCAAGTGCTCTCCAAATTAGGGCTTAAAGACAGCCTTAAGGATAAAATCGTAACAGGCGAAAATGTCGGGCAAGCTTATGCCTTAGTTGCAACACGGAATGCAGAACTAGGATTTATTGCGGCGTCTTTTATATATGATTCCAATAGATATAATTCCAAGGATTTCACTGATTTCAAGAATTCCAAAGGCTCTTTTTGGGAAATACCACAAACCCTCTATGATCCGATTGCCCAAGACGCTGTACAGCTTACCAATAGTCCCGCCGCGCAAGCCTTTGTCAATTACCTGCAATCCGAAGCGGCGAAGACAATCATCAATGCCAAAGGATATGGACGGTCGTGAGTGTTGACCTCACGTCACTTTGGTTGACATTCAAACTCGCAGGCGTTGTGACTGCGCTTTTGTTTATACTCGGCACACCATTGGCGTGGTGGCTCGCCTATACAAAATCTCGAATACGGCCCTTTATCGAAGCCCTGACCGCCCTGCCGCTTGTCTTACCGCCAACGGTCTTGGGGTTTTATCTTTTAATCTTGCTAAACCCCGAAGCGCCGATTGGGCGCTTTTGGATCACTTTGACAGGCGATAGCTTGACTTTTTCATTCGCAGGACTTGTGGTTGCCTCAGCGATTTACTCTCTACCTTTCATGGTACAACCCCTGCAAAGCGCGTTTGAGCGTGTCGGTAAAGGCCCGATTGAAGCCGCGCAAAGCCTCGGCGCAAACCGTCTGGATGCGTTCTTATCTGTAGCCGCGCCCCTGTCCAAGCGTGGGTTTTTAAGCGCAGGTGTTTTGACATTTGCGCATACGGTCGGAGAATTCGGCGTTGTCTTAATGGTTGGCGGTAATATTTCGGGCCGTACGAAAGTCATCTCTATCGCGATATATGAACATGTTGAAACCCTCAGATATGCTGAGGCGCATATATTATCCGCAATTCTACTGTTGTTTTCATTTATAGTGCTCTTGAGTGTCTACACAATCAACCGGTACGGGCAGGTGCGCATTGGTTGATCGTCTGCATATCCAAACCCAAAAGCGTTTTGGGGCCTTCACGCTTGATATAAATCAAACGCTCACCCTAACAGGGCTCACCGCTCTCTTCGGGCCAAGTGGCTCTGGTAAATCAACTTTACTGCGATTAATCGCAGGTTTTGAGACCCCTGACTTCACTAAGCAAAGTCAAATCATATTTAACGACACGGATTGGGTCTCCCCCAAAATCAACCGCGCCCCGCATAAACGTCCTATAGGGTTTATGTTCCAAGGCGGTCAGCTTTTCCCGCATTTATCTGTGAAAGCCAATCTTGAATACGCACATAAGCGCAGTCAAAATATAAGAACGCCAAAGCCTAGCCTTGAGGCGGTCATTAACAGGTTTGACCTCAAAGACCTATTGAGCCGTGACCCGCAAACCCTTTCGGGCGGGGAACGTCAAAGAGTGGCTTTAGCGCGCACAGTCCTGCGTCGACCAAAGCTCCTTTTGCTCGATGAGCCGTTAGCGGCTCTCGATCAATCCCGAAAACGGGAAATCCTACCCTTTCTCAAAAGTCTGCACACAGAGTTTGATATACCCTGTCTTTATGTCAGCCATGATATTGAAGAAGTCAGCCAAATCGCAGATCAGATGGTTTTAATCGATCAAGGGCGCATAAGACAGATCGGGGCAGCGCTAGATATATTAGGAATGTTAAATGAAGACGGCGGGATAGGCAGTGTTTTTGATGCCCGTTTAATCGCCTATGACACGGCCTACGGCCTGAGCGTTTTAAGTCTTGGCGGCGCAAATTTGGTTGTTCCGGCAAAAATCTCAGGGCCTATCAATAGCCATCATCGTGTCCGCATAGCGGCTAAAGATGTCGCCATCGCACGACATAAACCGCAAGACTTATCTATTCGAAATAGCCTATGCGCGCATATTGAAACAATTTCTATGAGCCCAGACACACCCTTTGCTTTATTAACGCTTCGGTTGGACTCCACCGCCCCGAACACCCCGCTTTTACGAGCGCGCTTGACGCGGGCTTCTGTCGCGGATTTAAATTTGAATGAAGGCCAAACTATTTTTGCGCTTGTCAAAAGTGTCAGTTTTGCTCAAACGCTTTTATAGACAAACCAGAGAGACCCCGCATGTTGCCTGCCCTTCCGATTGCAATTCCGATTATTTTACCCATTGCCGCAATAGCCGCAATTACGAAATTCCATCTGTCAGGTGAAGACTTATCCATTTATGACGCGCCGCGCTTACCCGTAACTTTTAGTCCCAAAAACCCGTCAAAAGGTGCAAGCCTTGTCAAAACGTATTTGATCGAAAATTTTATCAAACCGGCACAGGAAGGGTCTGGCTTGGAACAATTAAAAGCTAAGCGCGCACGCTTTGATGAGGGCGGTTTAAGCCGTGATTTTGACGCCAAATTCATCCAAGATACAGCACGTTTTGGAACCACTGAAGTTGACGGCGAATGGACACTTGTTGAGGGCGCAGACCCAAACCGCCGTCTATTATATTTGCACGGCGGCGCCAATACTGTGGGGAGTGCGATTAGCCATCGTCCGATTATCGTGAATATCGCCAAACGCACGGGCTGTGTTGTCTTTGCCCCGAATTACCGCCTTATGCCAGAAAACAAACGTATGGACGGCGTCACAGATTGCCGCGCAGCCTATCGCTGGATTTTAGAAAATGGCCCGGACGGCCCGTCAACAACCGAACATATAGCTGTCGCGGGCGACTCTGCGGGCGGAAATTTAAGCTTGTCACTTGTTAATCACATTAAAGACGCAGGATTACGCAAACCTGACGCGGTGGTTGCGATCTCGCCCGCTGTGGATACGACCTTTAGTGCCCCAAGTCTGAAATCAAATTTTGAAACAGACCTTATGTTGCAACCCCTCGCAGGGCCGCTCGTGAAGACTCCCAAAGCCATTCTTTTATGGGCGGGTTGGAAAATTAATAAAATATCGCCAGCCTCCCCTGTCATCTCGCCTATCTTTGCCGATTTATCCGATTTACCGCCGACCCTCATTCATGTCAGCTCAGACGAGATGCTTTATGATGATGCCCGCCGTTATACCAATAAAGCCCGAGCCCAAGGGTCTGATGTAAAGCTACAAAGCTGGGCGCATATGTGTCATGTCTGGCATATATTTGACGAGATGTTACCCGAAGCCCACGCGGCTTTTGATGAAATCGCCGTCTTTTTAAAAGAGGTCGGCTTTAGCCTTTAAACGCTAATTTCAACCCTGAACGACAGATTAACCCCTTTATCAGAGTTAATTCAGACAGGACTTGCTAAATCTTATTCAACGCTGAGGTATTCCCCTTAGCGAAATTTGATAAAGCAGGAGTTGGTGATGATCTTTTCAAACCGCAACCGTACTTTAAGCGCCGTCCTTTTGGCCGCCGCAAGTTTCACCCTTCCCACGATTGCCAATGCGCAATCTTATAACGGACAAAGCTATGCCTATACGGATTGCAGACGTTCCGATAAAAAAAATCAGCTTGCAGGCGGGCTTTTAGGCGCAGCCGCTGGCGCAATTATCGGCTCACAAGTCTCTGGTAATGGCGCCCGAACCGAAGGGTCTGCAATTGGCGCAGTTCTTGGCGGCGCGGCTGGCGTGGGTATTGGTGGTGATATGCGCAATTGTGGCAAGGAGACATCTCGGTATTCAAATACAGGGCAAGTTTACAGCTCTAGCGGAACCTCGCATGGGTCAAATTCTGGCTATCAGAGTTCAACCTATTCAACCCAAACATATCCGCGTCAAACATATCCGAGCCATACTGTACACACAACACCCACCTATTCGACCACTGGCTATCACACGACAACATCACAACCTTATACAACGGTCTATACATCGCCCACCCAAACGCACTATGGACATTCAGAAAGGTCTTATCAGACGGTTTCATCACCACGCTATAGTGGAACATCCCATTATGGCGGCCCCGTGAGTGGCCAATCCTTTGGGCGCTTAGAACGGATAAGCCAGCGTATATCTGTTTTGCGGGAAGAACGAGAGCGTATCAATCGCCGCCGTTACGCGCATTATGACCATCACGCTGACCAAAGATTGCGAGAAATTGGTCAAGAAATTCGTCGGTTAAAAGATCGTAAACGTCGGATTGTTAAACGCAATCGTAAGTCGAGTACACATTATCATGGCAATCAAGCCTGTTACAGTACACATTAAATGTTCCCAAAATAGAACATAAATTACCTTTTATGAACATTGAAAAACCCGGCCTTGGTCGGGTTTTTTTATGAAAATCAGATACTTACGACCCGAAGCTGTGACGTGATTACACTTTTGAAATTTTGAAGGCCCGAAAAAGTGTTAACAAAAGGTAAAGGCCCTGTTCAGACTCTATAAGCCATAGATTGCATCAACAGACGACAAAACGAAGTTTTTTCGATATGTGCCATACTCATACTTGGTACGAAATTGCACATATACCGCTCAAACATGTCGCACTGTTTCGAAATAGCGCACATTTGGCAAAGGAGCCATTGAAATGAAATATTTAATTCTCGGCGTCGCACTCACAGCTCTCTCCGTCGCCCCCGCTGCAAATGCACAGCGCTTTGGCGGCCTTGATAACGGAACTGTTCTTGCGGGCGGTATAGGGGCAGGTCTCGGCGGCGCAATTGGGTCAAACCTTGCGCCGAATGGGCAAGGCGACGAATATACAGCCATTGGGGGTGTCCTCGGCGGACTTGCAGGGGCCTCTTATGGTAATCGTAAAAGCCAATATTCAGGCAATCCATATGCGGGGCGATTTAACCCTGGATTTAAGGGTCGTACACTTGTTGGCACAGGCACTGGCGCGGCCCTTGGCGGTGTCATTGGATCCAACTTAGCAGGACGCGGTGTTCGCCAAGAAGGTACAGCGATCGGTGCTGTACTTGGCGGCGTTGCAGGCTACGCGATTTCGAATAGAGGCGCGAATAGCCATGCGAACAGACAGGTCAATGGACATGGTCACACGCACAAACATCATATGCATGCGAACCGTCAAAGCTGGGGCGCCCCTATGCCAGTACGAGTCTCTCCCCCCGCACCGATGCATTTAGGATATGTTCAAGGTCGCAGCTTTAGCGGGCCCTCTGTTGTCCATTCAGGGCAATATGCAACACAGACCTTTGCTATGCCCCCGCACCGCATTGCACAACCGGCTCAAAACAAAACCGTAATTGTCATGCGTCCAAGACCGAAAACTCAATATATTGACCGCGAGGTTGTCAAATATGTTGACCGTGTTCAAACCGTTGAAGTGCCAAAAATCATTGAAAAGCCAGTGGTTCAATATGTTGATAGGGTTCAGCGCGTAGAAGTGCCTGTTGACCGCGAAGTCGTCAAATATGTTGACCGCATTCAAACTGTTGAAGTTCCAAAAATCATTGAAAAACCAGTGGTTCAATATGTTGACAGAGTACAACAGATTGAAGTCCCAGTTG
>CALCKU010000004.1 GCA_937965735.1 uncultured Caulobacterales bacterium | reverse complement strand
TCTACCTGCCAGACCGGGTTGAACCGATGTTGCCCGATGCGCTTTCATCTGATTTATGCTCCCTTCGTCCCAATGAAGACCGCGCCTGTATGGCTGTTAAAATGCGGTTTAAAGTGAACGGCGTGAAAATCGATCACACATTCACGCGTGGCCTTATGCGCTCTCATGCCCGCTTAACCTACGCGCAAGCCCAAGAAGGCTTTGACGGGAAACCAGGTGCAAAAGCAAAGCCCGTCATCGATATTTTAAACGATATATTCAGTACTTATAAAGCCTTACGCGAAGCCCGAAAAGCGCGCGCCCCGCTCGAAATTGACCTACCCGAACGCCGTGTCCATGTGAACGCAAAAGGCGAAGTCACCTCAATCACACGCCGCGAACGCTTTGACGCCCATAAGCTTGTCGAAGAATTCATGGTACAAGCCAATGTTGCCGCCGCAGAAGCCCTTAGCAAAGCGGGCACGCCTGCAATTGTTCGCAACCATGAACCGCCCTCGCGCGAAAAGCTGCAAGGCCTATCTGATTTTCTGCCTGCGCTCGGCCTGAAATGGTCACTGGGCGAACGCGCTAGCCCAAGGCGATTTAATAAACTCCTCGAACGGGCCGCAAAACTTGACCTGTCAGAACCCGTCGGCATGTCCGTTTTGCGTAGTCAAAGTCAAGCCTATTACAGCCCTGACCCCAAAGGGCATTTTGGCCTGTCCCTAACCCATTACGCACATTTCACCTCCCCTATCCGCCGCTATGCGGATTTGATTGTTCACCGTGCTTTAATCAAAGCCTTTGATCTGGGTGAAGACGGGACAACAGAGCGCGAAGCGTCACGTCTCAAAGAAATCTCTGAACATATTTCGGATACGGAACGCCGCGCTATGGCCGCAGAGCGCGATGCCAATGACCGTTATATCGCTAAATATTTAGAAAATAAGGTCGGGGCCGAATTTGACGCACGGATTTCAGGCGTGACAAAATTTGGACTGTTTATCACCCTAGACGAAACAGGCGCAGACGGCTTGATTACGGCACGCGATTTAGGCGGCGCTCACAGTTCTGAATATTATGTTTTTGAGGACAAAAAACGCGCCCTAACGGGTCTTGATACGGGGAACACTTATCGGTTCGGGCGCAAGGTCAAAGTCCGTCTTAAGGAATGCAATCCGATTACGGGCGGCATGATATTTGAAATGCTGACAAAGCCTGAAAAAGGGCCGAAACCAAAACGTGGTTCAGGTGGCTTTCAGAAATCACGCAATAAAGGAAGTGGTCGTAAGAGTCATAAAGGGCGGGCGATTAAAGAGGCCAGCAAAAGGCGGCGTTAAATATGCCCAATGAGAATAAAACGTCTCAAAAGACTTCGGGGAATGCGTTTGAATCATCAAAGCTATTCACTGAAAAGATAATCATCACAAACAAAGAAAAAAACATGCGCGCGAATCTTATGCGTGCGCCGCGTCCACGCATTGCATCGACCATTGTCCTAACAATTGGCCCCAAAAATAATCCAAAAATTCTAATGGGCCAACGGGCAAAACGGCATGATTTTATGCCCGATGTTTACGTCTTCCCAGGAGGTCGGGTAGACAGGGGCGATAGCTATGTCAAATATGAAGGCGACCTCTCCCCAAAAACAGAAACCATATTAGAGGCCGCATATAGCCCGCGCAAAGCCCGCGCGGTGGCCCTTGCCGCTATACGCGAGACATATGAAGAAACGGCACTAATGCTCGGCGTGCCCCAGAGCGCTCGCTCAAAAAAACATAGCGATCCCAGCTGGCAAGCTTTTTACGATGCGGGGCAATGCCCGACACTGGACGGGATCGAAATCTTTGGCCGTGCGATAACCCCGCCCCACCGCCATAAGCGCTTTGACACATGGTTCTTTATTAAACATTTGGAATTAGACACCCCGCCGCCAACCTCGGATAGTTCAGAGCTTTTAAATGTCGGATGGTTTACTTTTGACGCGATTAAAACCCTCGACTGTCAACGCGCCACGGTGATGATGTTGCAAGTCTTGAAACGGTACCTAGACGGCCAGAGCGACCCTGATAAAATCTTCTATTCCCGCATGGAACGCGGTCAATATAGGCAAGGTGAGTTTCCTTAGGCGAACAACTTTGAAGGCGAGGCACGGCTTTGAGACACAACACTGTTAAATTTCAAATTACGGCTCAGACGGGCAACGTCCAATATTAAGCCGTTGACAAGCACATAGGATTGCGTATATCTCGCGCTTCAAATTTGACCGAGGAAGGGCGCAAGCCATGGCGAAGCCAACAACAATTAAAATCCGCCTGAATTCAACTGCGGATACAGGTTATTTTTATGTAACCAAGAAAAATTCTCGCACGATGACTGAAAAAATGGTCAAGCGGAAATATGATCCTGTTGTCCGCAAACATGTGGATTTCAAAGAAGGCAAAATCAAATAAATCTTACCCGGTTTTTTGACTTTACCCGAGTTCTCTTACCGTGCTTATTTTTAAAAAGTCGCCATTAGGCGGCTTTTTTTGTACTTGCCGATAAAGCCCTGTTTCGACCTGCAAGCTTCGCGCGGTAGAGTGCAGCATCGGCCCGTTTAAACACATCGCGTAATTTCTCATTTGGCAGAACTTCGGCTACGCCGACACTCGTCGTAATATGCAAAGCTTGCCCTTTAATATAAACGGGCGTACCACCAATCAAACCGCGCACACGATCAGCCGCAAGCAGGGCAGCGTCTTCATTCGTATCGGGCATGGCGATCATAAACTCTTCGCCGCCGTAACGACTCACAATATCAATAGCGCGCATATTAGACGCCAAACGCGCCGCCACTTCTTTGAGGATTTGATCCCCCATATCATGGCCTAAAATGTCATTTACCCGCTTAAAGTGGTCAATATCGAAGACCATGATAGAGAACACTTGGTTTTCGGCTTCCATTTCCTCGAATAAAGGTTCAATTGAACGTTCAAAAAAACGTCGATTACCAAGTCCTGTCAGGCTATCCGTTACGACCATTTCTAAGTTTTGATTAAAGTTATCACGCAAGCTATCCGCGTAGAACTTACGTCTTAACTGCGTTTGCGTTCGTGCTTTTAACTCTTCAATCTCAATGGGCCGCATAAGGGTGTCATTGACCCCTAAATCATAACCACGAACCAAGCGCGTTTCATCATCGGGATCTCCGACGACTAATATCGGAACGTCCCGACCATTTTCATCATGCCGTATCGAAGCGCATAACCGCAAACCGTCAAAGTTTTCAGAAACCAAGCTCACGATCACAAGATCAACACCACGTTTTAAATGCGCAGGCACTAAGTTTGGATCGGTTACAACTGTAACCGAATGTTTCTTTGATAAAGGCACTGAAATCTTTTTAGACCGTGTCGAATGATCCTCAACAATTAAAATATTGCCTGGTTTTGCATTCATTTTCTCAAAAGCGGGCCTGTTATTACCTGTGCCCGTATTTGTATGGCTTATCAATTGGTCTGTAACCATTTTTAAGCGCAAAAGAGATTTAACGCGCGCCATGAGGTTAAAATCATCGATTGGCTTTGTGATAAAATCATCCGCGCCCGCTTCGAGACCTCGAATTCTATCTTTTGATTCTTCCAGTGCCGTAACCATAACCACTGGCACGTGCCATGTATTGGGATTTTCTTTTAGAAGGCGACAGGCTTCAAAGCCGTTCATACCGGGCATCATCACATCCATAAGCACAAGATCAAGACGCTCCTTTGAAGCAATCTCAAGGGCTTCTTCACCGCTTGTCGCTGTCAAGACATCATAATATTCCGCCGCAAGCTTCACGACGAGTAAATGTAAATTAGGAGCCAGATCATCAACGATCAATATACGGGCGCTCATATACGGCCTTCTTTACTTACGTCGACGAATTGACGAACGGTCGCCAAAAACGATACGACTGAAATGGGTTTAGAAATATAGGCCTCGCACCCACCATCTCGGATACGCTTCTCATCCCCCTTCATAGCAAAGGCAGTGACAGCAATAATAGGGATACCCGCCAAATTTTCGTCGTCCTTAATCCATTTCGTAACTTCAAGACCAGAGACTTCAGGCAATTGAATATCCATCAAAATAAGGTCGGGTCTAAACTCACGTGCCATGTCTATGGCCTTTAACCCTTCTCGGGTTTGCGCGGTTTCGTAACCGTGCGCCTCAAGCAAATCGGCGAACAATTTCATGTTCAACTCGTTATCTTCAACAATGAGAACTTTTTTAGGCATGATTTGTAACATTGTTTCCCGGATCACCGTTTTGCAGGACGTTGCCCGCGACTAATCTTTGATTATGTTGATACACTCATATCCTTAATCAAGCGTGATTGGAGTGTTAGGAGTGGATTAACCACGCCTTTTAATATATCGTTAGAACATATAACGAACATGGTAGATTGAGCCCTCCTCCGCGTGACCCATAAACACATTCCTATACCCCCTACAGTCTACAGAGCCGTTACATTCTGTAGAGATTGTGGCACAGATATGACGCCTGCAAATTTTAAAAAGGCGCCCTCTCAAGCCAAAATTCAAACGCAATGTCTGGCTTGTGGATCGCGGCATTGCATCACCCATTCTGAATTAGCCGACCTATCCATAGCCCATGTCGATTGTGATGCCTTTTTCTGTTCAGTTGAGAAACGGGACAATCCAGATATAATGGATAAACCTGTTATTGTCGGCGGCGGCACGCGCGGGGTTGTCGCCGCGGCTTGTTATATGGCGCGCGTTTACGGTGTCCATTCGGCAATGCCGATGTTCAAAGCCCTGAAAGCCTGCCCCCAAGCCGTTGTTGTGCGCGGCGATATGCGTAAATATGCGTATGAAGGCAAACGCATCCGAACCCTTATGAAAGCTTTAACCCCTCTTGTTGAGCCGCTTTCGATTGATGAGGCCTTTCTGGATTTAACAGGCACGCAAAGACTACACGGCATGTGTCCCGCCCAAAGCCTTATCCGCTTACAAAACCGTATCTTAAAAGAGGTCGGTGTTACCGTCTCAGTCGGTTTATCCTATAATAAGTTCCTTGCAAAAACAGCCTCTGATCTGGATAAGCCGAACGGGTTTGCCGTTCTGGGGCGTGCAGACGCGCTGGCCTTCCTAGCCGATAAACCCGTTGGCTTTATTTACGGGGTCGGTCCTGCCTTTACGCGTAGCTTAAACAAGCATGGCATTTTCACGATTGCCGATGTTCGACGACAATCTGATAAAACCCTGTCAAAACTCTTTGGCGATATGGGTTTGCATTTAGCTAGGCTCGCGCGCGCAGAAGATCTGCGCCCCGTAAAAGCGGGCAATGAACGAAAAAGCGTATCGTCTGAAACGACATTTAATACGGATATATCGGACTTAGAACGGCTCAAGGATACATTATGGATGCTCTGCGTTAAAACGGCTGACCGCGCCAAAGCCTTAGAGACGGCAGGACGTGTCGTCACATTGAAATTAAAAACCAAACAGTTTGAAACGGTGACACGCAGACGCACACTTCCGCAATCCGTACAACTTGCTGATACTATTTTTCGGGCCAGCATGCCATTATTGGTCGCCGAAGTCGAAAAAGGACGGGGTCTGCAACGCTACCGCTTAATCGGCGTGAGTCTATCAAACCTAGAAGCCCCACTTGGCGATAGCGGGGACTTACTCGACCCCAATGCCCTCAAACGCGGCATAGCGGAACGCGCAACAGACAAGGCCCGCGCCCGCTTTGGCAAGGACGCCGTTATGACAGGTCGCGGCTTTCGCGCAAAACAGATCAAAAACGGGTCGTCCCAAACCGTACCGCACAAAAGGCCCGACGATGAGACGTAAACGGTTTTGAATGCGCCGACACCGCTTAGATTGGCTTACCAAGACTTATCCACTCGACCACAGCCGAAAGTCACTCCAGCGTAGAATCGTCTAAAATATCGCCTTCACTAAACCCAAATGAAATTTAGCCTTCAGAGTACCATTCTTGAACATCTTCATAATCAGACACAATTCTGGCAGAGCCTGCGCTTGTTTCAAAACCTTCGCCCACCAACCCATTTCGAACCTTACGAATTGCAACTTCGTATTTTCCTTCATCCACATCAATGTCACGGCCCAATAAATCAGAAAGGGCAATTTCATAACGATGACGCTTCTGTTCAAGTCCGAGCATTTTCTTATCAATATAGCGGTTTTCAGAAAAAAGCTTACACCCAAAGCCTAGCCCTCATTCAAACGACATATTCATTCGCAAACGGCATATTCATTCGGTAAAAATCACCCGCTTTCTTGGCTTGGCACCGACTGAAATCATGTATTGTCAAATATTCAAAGTTTATCGTGTGTGAAGCCTTCAAAATAAATAAAGATTTCGTCTTCGTTTCGACTCGCAGCATTGCGCCATGTCGGGGCGGTATCAAGGTTTAAAACCTGTCCATTCGCCTCTGTGATGATGACGGTCGGCGTGCCGACAATACCCGCTTTCAAACCAAAATCTTTAGCAATATCAATATTTCTGTTTTTCTGACCAACATCCACATAGGTCAAAATATAATTGGCGTTGATTAAGGTTTGAAATCGACTGGTTTCAAAAACACCCGCTAAGGCCCGACTATCATGGCACCAATTGGCCCCCATAACAATTAGAGCGCGTTTATTAAACCGGGCCGCATCCGCTAAAGCCCGCTCGACATCCTCTTGCGCATTGCGCGTCTCATCATATGGACGCGCCTCATGTTCAACAATATGGTCATTTTGTGTCTCTACATGTTTTGCGGCGCGCGTCTCGAACTGTTCTGAAGATTTTGAGACTTCTGAAGACCTTGGGATTGGGGCAGTTTCAGCTTTCATTTGAGCTTGCAAAATTGTGCTTTCGGCTAAATCTGCTGGATTGGCTCTAGGCGTGCTACAGCCAAGAAGTGTAAAAGCGAGCCCTATGCTGGTAAAAGCTGATTTTAAAACAGGGACTGTTTGAAAGTCGGTAAAATTTAGCATAACTATTCTTATCCTTGAGAGAGCCGTCCTACAAGATAAAAGGTTTTATATGCCCAGCCCCTTCTGGCCGTTCTGGCCATTTAGACGCACACCCAATCTGCGTACACCAACGACAGAACCGAATCCAAAAACGGGCCCCAAAACGGGCCCCAAAACGGGCTACGGGATTAATCCAGAATCGAATTCTGCACCAAGGCATAACAGAGCCCCGCATAATCGACCCCATCAGAATAGAAATACGCCAGCGCCGTGGGACATAGATCCCAGCTCAATAGACCCAAGCACAAAAGAAAAAGAGGCGATAGCGCGTGGCCTGAATATAAAACGACATTTCTATAATGAACGTGGGTTTCAATGTTACGCTACATTTTTTGCTTATTGGGGAGGTTGGATCACGGCGGGGCATTGTATGACCGATGCAGGCGGTTTATGTCCGCCTTTTGCCAAAGGCAAGGTATCCACTTGGCCGACAGGACTAGACGCCGCTTTGATCGGGTGCACATTGCCCGTCACGCGTCCACCTGCCCCGTTATTAGGGCAACAAGTCTTAATTCAAGGCTATCCCGCAGGGGCGCGCCACATCGAACAGCGTAAAGGCCATGTTTATATTGAACGCGGGGGTGGATCGGGCACATGGATTGCCCATATTGAAAGTCCCGACGAACCCGTTGTGTCAGGCATGAGCGGCGGACCCGTTACGGATTTGCACACGGGTGAACCCATTGGAATTGTCATTACCCGCAACTCGCCCGCAGATCTGAATAATGACCGGGATCCGGATGAGAGTTGCGACTTTATCGCACTCAGCAGCGTCTGGGACGCCCTACAAGCCGCCCCCATCACCTAGAGCGAAAACCAAAACAGCGGCTGAAATTAAAGTTTTGCCTATAAAAAAAGCCGTCACTTTAAAAAAGTGACGGCCCTAACATTTTCAGTCTTGTAAGAGACTTAAGCCATAGAAATTGAATCAACAGCTGTTTTACCTGAACGCTGGTTTACAGCTGTGTTGAAAGAGACTTTGTCGCCTTCGTTCAAGCTGTGGATACCATTGTTTTGTAGAGCGGATACGTGAACAAACACATCATCACCACCGCCATCAGGGGCAATAAATCCGAAACCTTTTGTGGCATTAAAGAACTTAACCGTTCCTGCTTTCATATCTGACATGTATTTTTCCTTTCACGTCATAAAATAAGGCATCTGTTCAAAATTGAACATTTGCGGGTCGTCGACATTGGAAGAGTAAAAAAACATAGTCCCCATTTGCATTGCGTTGGAAGGCGTGCATATGGTTAGTAAGCCGGTCGTCTGGCCGTAATCGATAAATACTATTTAGTGATTTTTCTAATGATTTCAAGGTAAATTCGATAAATTGACACTTTTAACGTGAAACAAAGGTTGTAGCCCCTTAACATACACTGAACAGACTTGAATTTTGACACTTATACAGTATAGGCGAAAGGCATATCCCTAAAGCCAATGTGAAACATTCACGGGCGTAAAATTAGAATGGAGGGCGCTTCGTATGACAAAATTTACTCATGACGATATTCTGACCCCGCTCGCGATCACTGTCATTATTGATACGAAAATCAAAGAAACGGAAATCGCAGAATATTGTGTACAAGCGAAACATTTATTAGATTTATTTGAACTTGAACCCCTCTCCGAAGCCGCCTTACGGGCTTGGCTATCGCGTCATCAGACCGCTTTTGAAGACAAACTTAACAGTCCCCGCAAAAACACATTTGTATTGCGTGTTTTGACCCGGTTCAAAGAAGATCTACATGTTGAAAACATGTATGATGCCATGGTGTCAATTTCAGTATCAGACAATGAATACCGTAAGGAAGAGTCAGAATTGATTAAATCTGCGGCCTCTATCTGGGGCTATCAACGCCCGCCCCTCAAGGTCATACGCTAGGAACATTTAAAAGAAAACGATGTGATGGCATATTCAGGCGCTTGCCATTGCGGGCGATTCAGTTTTCAATGAAAGAGATATTACGCTTCTCACAACATGCGACTGCTCAATCTGTGTGAAAAAGAACGCCCTCATGACAAAAGTGCATGAAGACAGCTTTATGCGTCTATCAGACGAAAATACCCTAACCGAATATAATTGGAACACCAAAGTCGCTCGGCACTTCTTTTGCAAAGTCTGCGGCATTTATACATTCCACCGTAAACGCACTGCGCCCGATTATTACGGCGTGAATATTTTCATCACACTGGAGTCGTTTATTTTTAACGCAGAAAAGCTCTGGTAATACAAAATACACTAAGCTTCATAAAACATTCTTTAGATTGATCTGCCAGTATCTAGGACAATTTTAGACCCTTTCTAGGCATGACACTTATGAGAATTTCAAAAACAAATTTAAGGTCTTATCTTAAAAAAGACTCTGGTAATTTTTCAATAATGACGGCTTTACTCATACCAGTTATCTTATTGAGCGTCGGTGTTGCCATTGATATTTCAAAAGCACAATCGGATAGAAGTCGTTTGCAGGACTCGCTCGATACGGCAGTTTTATCCTACGCTCAAGAATTTCTCATTAGTGGTGACGAACCTAAAGGAAAAAAACTCGCCGAAAACGTAATGACTGAGAATTTCAGAGATTCGACAGCCTCGCTTAACCTTGCCAGCATTGTCAAAGACGGTGATAATTACATCGCATCTGGAACCGCTTCCAAACCCTCAAAATCCCTTTTTATGGACATTTTCGGGAAAGATAAGATTGACGTGAAGGCAAAATCTACAGTTATCGTCAAAATATCATCAATTACTGCGACAGTGGTTCCCGACGTGTCTTGGTCCATGCGTGGCCCTCATATCGCATCCGCCAAAGATGCGATTAAGACATTTGGTGAAGAGATGTTTAATCTTCCAATAGAACATAAAAACCGGTTAAGCATGGCGATTGTACCCTATTCAGGGTCTGTGAACTTATCGAAAACACCGAACGGCGCACAGCTCTTAGGCTCGTGGGAATATAGTGCAGATATGTCGAAAATGCCCATAAAGAAACAATATTATCTGGGTACAAATGAATGCGAAAACAATATTGAACGTCAATTAATGACCCCGATGATTAACGGATCTTCGGCACAAATAAAAGTGAGTCGTAAAAGCTGGCAGAATGTTGTTGTATCACAAAATACTGAAACTAAATATAAAGACGAAGTGCAAAACACGCCGAATGGCCCCAAAACAGTCAGTGTCCCTTACACCGTTACGACACCTGTCTATGGTATGCGTTGCGCCCCTTTATCTGAAATTATGACCCCTTGGACAGGATGTGTCCAAACCGAAGCATCAGAATTTAATCCAAGTACAGTACTGGGTACAAACAGCCGCAAACCCATACCACCAACAGTTCACAGTACCGGCTATCGTCATTGTCCGCCAAGCGTATCGGCAATGAAAAGCAATATTACAAATGAGAGTGACTATCTTAACACCGCGAATGGTCTTTCAATCGGATATGCAACAGGGCATGACATAGGTCTGCTTTGGGGCGCCCGCACTTTAGAACCCGCTTGGTCTGGCTTTTTCAATCAAGACAGTCGTCCGTGGAATGATGATGCCTTCCCGAAATTTCTAGTCTATATGTCAGACGGTAAAAGTATTCCGATCGGATATGAGTTTTCGGATTACCCATCAAGAAGCGAAGGAAGTATTGACCAGAACACGTTAAGCATATGTAGCTATCTTAAAGATAGAGGTGTAATCGTTTACGGAATTTCATATTCGCAAAACAGCAGAGATATTGACGTTGTGAAAGAATGTGCAACCGAAAAATTACATTTTCACGCAGACCTCGCTTCGCTTGACGATGTATTTGCTCAGATCGCCGTCGATATTAAAAATCGGGGCATTCGAATCAGCCGCTAGAAAGATACAAATGAAATCAATTAAGCCGCCTCACGGCGGCTTAATTTTATTGTCTCTTAAGCGCTAAACCTAGCTATCAAGAGCCTCTTTACGGCGCGCGTCTTTTTTACGTTCATGCTCTAAAAGGTAGCGCTTACGGATGCGGATGCTCTCTGGCGTCACTTCGACAAGTTCATCATCATTGATAAATTCCAGTGCATATTCAAGCGTCACATCAATAGGTGTAACAAGGACATTGGCCTCATCCGTACCCGAAGCCCGTACATTGGTCAGCTGCTTACCCTTAAGCGGATTCACGACAAGATCGTTTTCACGGGCGTTAATACCAATAATCATGCCTTCATAAACTTCCGTCGCGTGACCGATAAAGAGTTTGCCACGTTCTTGTAGATTCCATAACGCAAATGTCAGTGCTTTGCCGGTATCTTTTGAAACAAGGACACCTTTCATACGGCCCCCGATTGTCCCTTTACCGCGCGGGGCATAGCGATCAAAATTATGATAGAGAAGACCAGAACCCGATGTGAGTGTTAGGAATTCAGAACGAAAGCCAATCAGTCCGCGTGTCGGGATTTCGTAATCAAGACGCACACGTCCGCGGCCATCTGGAACAATATCTTTTAAATTCCCCTTACGCTCACCAAGCTTTTCCATGATCTTACCTTGGTGATCTTCCTCAACGTCAACCGTCATGGTTTCCCACGGCTCGCACACTTCGCCGTCAATCTCTTTATTGATAACTTGTGGGCGCGAAATCGCGACCTCATAGCCTTCGCGGCGCATATTCTCAATCAAGATTGATAAGTGCAATTCACCCCGACCCGAAACCCGGAATTTATCTGCCTCTTCCAGCTGTTCGACGCGCAAGGCCACATTATGAATAAGCTCTTTATCTAAGCGGTCTTTAATATTACGCGAAGTGACATATTTACCTTCGCGCCCCGCAAACGGGCTATCATTCACTTGGAACGTCATCGAGATTGTCGGCTCATCCACTGACAACGCTGGGAGCCTATCAACAGTGTCAGGATCACAAATCATGTCGGAAATGCCGAGCTTATCAATGCCTGTAAAAGCCACAATATCACCCGCAGAGACCTCATCCATCTCGACCCGCTCTAGGCCCATAAAACCGTAAGGGACTAAAACTTTGGCTTTCCGTTCCTTACCGTCTGGTGAGGCAACGATAACCTGTTGGTTTTTCTTAATCTTGCCCCGTACAACCCGGCCAATCCCGATCACACCAGTATAAGAGTTATAATCAAGGGCTGAGACTTGTAGCTGTAAAGGCCCGTCAGGATCAACATCTGGCACAGGCGCGTGTGTGACGATCGCTTTAAAGAGCGGTGTCATGTCTTCGCCGACAGTATCGACGGTATCGCTCGCCCACCCATTAAGGGCAGAGGCATAGACAACCGGAAAATCGAGCTGTTCTTCACTCGCGCCGAGACGGTCAAACAAATCAAAGGTTTGGTCAACCGCCCAATCTGGGCGCGCACCGTTACGGTCAACCTTGTTGACAACAACAATCGGCTTAAGACCTTGGGCCAAGGCCTTCTTGGTCACAAAAGTGGTTTGCGGCATAGGGCCTTCAACAGCATCGACAAGCAACACAACCGAGTCGACCATAGAGAGCACGCGCTCGACCTCGCCGCCAAAGTCCGCATGTCCCGGTGTATCGACAATATTGATGCGCCAATTTTCACCCTCTGGGTCATTCCACCGGATCGCCGTGTTCTTAGCAAGAATGGTAATCCCGCGTTCTTTTTCAATGTCATTACTGTCCATAACGCGCTCTTCGCGTTCGCCGCGTTCATCGAGTGTGCCAGATTGGCGAAGAAGTTTGTCAACCAAAGTCGTTTTACCGTGGTCAACGTGGGCCACAATCGCAACATTGCGAAGGGTTTGAATAGAATCGGTCATATCGGAAAGCCTGAATTATCGCGCCAATACGCGCTTATAACATTTGGGAGGGCCATAAAACATTGAGCTGAAAAGTCCACCCTTTATGTCGCTCTATGTCGCTCTGAAAAACACGTTTAGAAAGCCCACTCAAAAAAACCAAACCAAAACTTCCCCAAAAAAGAAAATTAGAACCGTGATTTCAATCACAGAGTTGACATCAATGTGTATTGAAGGGTTTAAAATGTAACCTTTCACGATTATTTGCAGTAAGAATAAGATGATTTGAAGTCAAAATCGTGTCAGCAGGAGCCTTTATGCGTACCGAGATAGCCCCCCCTAAGAATTCAGAGCCGACACGGCTGTCAGATTACACAGCTCCAAACTTTGATTTTGCTTCTGTGCATTTAAGCTTTGACCTCGCCAAAGACGCAACAAAAGTGCACTCTAAAATAGAGGTTAAGCGCCTCGCGCGTGGCCCGCTTATACTCGACGGAGAAGAGATTGACCTTAAATCCGTCTCTGTAAACGGCACAAAACTGGCCCGTAAAGACTACACATTAACACAAACCCACTTAATTTTGGACGATCTACCCAATCAATTCACTTTGGAAATTGAGACAGTTTGTAACCCTGCCGCCAATACCAAACTCATGGGACTCTATGTTTCAGGTGGACGGTTTTGTACACAATGCGAGGCCGAAGGCTTTCGTCGTATCACTTATTATATGGACAGGCCTGATGTTTTGTCGGTCTTTACCGTTCGCATTACCGCGCCCAAAGAAGGCTACCCCTACCTTCTCGCGAATGGAAATTGTGTTGAGACGGGTGCGCTTGATAACGGCAAGCATTTCGCGGTTTGGGAAGATCCATTCCCCAAGCCATGTTACCTATTTGCGCTTGTCGCGGGTGAATTTGATATTTTAGAAGACGGTTTCACGACGATGACAGGTCGCGATATTCAATTGACAATTTATGTTGATCCAGGTGATGCAAAACGCTCTGAATACGCGATGGATGCGCTTAAGCGCTCAATGAAATGGGATGAAGAAGCCTTTGGGCGCGAATATGATCTTGATCGTTTTATGATTGTCGCCGTGCGCGATTTTAATTTCGGCGCTATGGAAAACAAGGGTTTGAACATATTCAATTCTGCACTGTTACTCGCAGACGGCGAAAGCGCTACAGATCTGAATTTCGAGCGGATTGAATCCGTGATTGCACATGAATACTTCCATAACTGGACAGGCAATCGCATTACCTGCCGCGATTGGTTCCAACTCTGCCTCAAAGAAGGCTTTACCGTATATCGTGACCAAGAGTTTTCCGCGGACCAACGCGGACACGCCGTACAACGGATTAAAGATGTTCGTGCGCTCCGCTCCCGACAATTCCCAGAAGACACAGGCCCGCTAGCCCACCCCGTAAGACCTTCTGAATATATGAAAATCGATAATTTCTACACAGCGACGATTTATGAAAAAGGCGCGGAACTTATCCGTATGCTGAAAACTATTTTAGGCCCCGAGGCCTTTCGAAAGGGCTGTGATTATTACTTTGCGCATCTCGACGGCACGGCTTCAACAGTAGAACAATTCCTGAAATGTTTTGAACACACTTCTGGCCAAGACTTGTCGCCCTTTATGCGTTGGTACGAACAGGCAGGCACGCCTGAACTCGTTGTCCAGACGACCCCCTCTGAAAAAGGGATGCACGTCACGTTTACGCAAAGCACAAACCCGACCCCTGGACAGCCCGAAAAATCAGCCCAAGTCATGCCAATTAAATGGCAATTGATCGATGATAATGGCCCTGTTTCAAATCCCGAACTGACCGTGTTGTCACAAGACACGACCCAGTTTGAAATCAAGGCTCCGCATGCACGTGTAACACTGACCGTATTGCAAGATTTTTCGGCTCCAGTCATACTCAAATCTGACAATACAACCCAAGACTGGTTACGCTTAATGCGAGCCGATCCCAATCCCTTTACGCGGTGGGAAGCAGGGCAAACTCTCGCCCGCGGGCTGATGGGTAATATGGCCAAAGCCCTAGAAAACGGGATAGAACCGCGCGCTGATGACGCCCTAAAAGCCTATATAAACGCGTTATTTTCAACCTTAAAAAATCCAGAATTTGATAATAATTTCAAAGCCTTAACCTTGTCTCTACCGTCTGATATAGAGGTTTTTCAAACACTCGAAACCGCCGATCCAATTGCCGTGAACCTAGCTGGGAAATGGATGGCGCGCGCGATTTCAGACGGATTGCATGAGCCTTTGCTGACCCTGTTTCATGCCCTAAAAGAAGACGGTGATTTTGACCCATCCGCACAAGCGGCGGGACGACGTGCGCTTAAAAATCGGGCCTTGGCTTTGCTTGGTTCAGGGCTGCACCCGCAAGCGGCACAGCTTGCGATTTCGCAATTCAAAACAGCCCAAAATATGACCGACGAACTCTCGGCGCTCATAACGTTAACCCGCTTGGGCGGACGCCGCGTAGAACAATCCATGGAAGACTTTTTTGAAAAGTGGAAAGACAACCCGCTTGTGATTGATAAATGGTTTGCCGTCCAAGCGGGGCGTCCGCACTCTGATGGTATAGAGGCGCTTAAACGTTTAACCGAAAACAAAGCCTATGCACCGAATAATCCCAACCGCGTGCGGGCTTTAATCGGCGGATTTGCTCTGTCCAATCCTCCATTGTTTCACGCCATAGACGGCACAGGTTATGCCTTTTTCACCCAGCAAGTCTTGGATATGGATAAACGTAACCCCCAAGTCGCCGCCCGTTTAGTCGGCGCTTATGAAGTCTGGAACAAGCTGGATCCAAGACGTCAATCCCGCATTCAAACGGAATTAAAAGCGATTATCAAAAGTAAACCGTCTAAAAATGTGCTTGAGATCGCTCAGAAAATTCTTGGATAAATATCTCAGTGGATGAAGCCTGTGTCGGGTAGAAGTTTTGATGGAGTAAAGGTCGTACGGAAAACGGATTTAGAATAAAACCTAAGGTCAAACAAACTCGGAATGACGTTTATAATCAAACAAAATTTAAGGGTTTTGTTTATCCCTAAGCTGTAAGCTTATGGATATGTCAGATATTCGTACAGCTTCAGGCTTCCGCACCCATATTTCCGAACAAAGATTTTCCGTAATGCGGCAACCAATTGTAGGATTAAACGATAACAAAATTCATCACTATGAGTGGCTGGTGCGTTTTGATCAAGACGCAGAGCTTGAAGGTGTTTTACGGTCTTCTGAAATCAATGGTACAATTAAGGATCTTGATCTTTCAATGCTGGCGCAAGCTATTTTAGTTTTAAACGAACAACCCGACTCTATTGGCATTGCCATTAATTTGTCAGGCGCATCAGTGGATAAAGATGGATTTTCCAGAGCCGTTTTGGCCTGTTTATCGGCTTATGAAGCCTCGCCAATCAAATTAATGATTGAATTGACTGAGACTTGGAATATGCGCGAGCTTGGAAAAGCTGAATCGCTCTTAGCCATTTTACGCACACGCGGTCACCCAATTTGTCTTGATGATGTTGGAGCTGGAGCAGCCTCTATTCGCTATTTAAGGGCTTTCCCTGCAAATTGGCTCAAAATTGACGGCGGTTTTGTTGCCGCCGCTTATAATTCATCTCGTGATAAAGCGATTTTAAAGGCGATATTATCCTTGCGCGAAGCCTTAGACTGTCGCTTCATCGCTGAAGGCGTAGAAACCCCTGAAATCCATGATTTTGTAAAAGATATGGGATTTGACGCGGCTCAAGGCTACGCAATCGGTAAACCAGAACTAGAAACCCGTATTTCTTAACCTTTTATCTGGTTTTTTAGTGCATTCAGTTCTCTATTAGGGACAGACGAATCAATATTCTATGTTAAGAAAGTTGATGTGGGAGAGGTAACCGTGGAAAGCTATAATCGCCAGCCACAATATGAAGCCAATGGCTTCCAAGGTTCGCCAGAACCATCCCATGCGCATGTGCCGTCATCCTATAGGCCCCCTTATCCCCAAACAGCGCCGCAGGTTCATAATACGCCGCAGGTTCAAAACACACCGCAATTTCAAAACGCGCACCAGACTCACAACCCGCACCATGCACAAGCAATACAATATTCAGCGCCCACGGATACGCCTTATTCAAATCATAATGAGGGCGCAGTCTATGAAGATTTAACGCCCTCTTATGACAATACTTTTGTCGGGCAGATAAAAGAGTTTAAAAATTCAGTTGATAAAAGCTCAGCGCAAACCCTCCTCTATGTGGCTGTGGCCTTTCTGGCGTTTTTCTTAATTTCCGCAACCGCTAAACTTTACTCTGACCATAACAAATATGAGCAAGCTCAAACGCAAGGCATGCGGGATGAAATTATTGATCGTTCAACGGCTATTTCGCGTATTTTGGGTGCGCAAATCGAATGGATCGGCGCCTCAATCACAACGAACCGCACAAGTGGTCGAACCGCTTCACAATTGATTGATACGGTAACGCGCGGCAATGGCATTGTCGGTGCGGCCCTGATTAACTCACAAAACACTTTGATTGCGGCGTCCCCAAATGTGGGAAATGTGCTATCGAGTACTGATATTGCAAATTTCCCGCAGTCTGGAATACGTGTCTCTTCATTGATTGCACAAGACGGCACAGTAAACCCCCTCATCATATCCAAAGCCAATGGAAATTTTTTAGTGGTAGCGCTGGCGAATGGTTCACTGGTTCAAAATCTTGAACAAGACATTGCCATTCTAACCGCGTCGGGTCGGGTCATTGACGGATTTAAAGATATTGTTCTGGAAGGCCCAATAAAATATTACGGCCTAACAAATTCCGAATTGTCACTTTACGTGCGCTCAAACATGGTTTCAGAGCATAAATTTCAAGGGAAAGATTCTTGGCTTGCCCATCAAGCCATTCCAAACTCTTCTTTATCTGTATTCATGTCACGCCCCAGACGTCTTGCATCAGACTGGATATCCAATTTGATGTTCTTTGCCACCCTTTTTGCCGCCACCTGTATTCTGGTTTTCATCTTGGCGCGAAACTTATTTATACAAATCAAACAAGCGCAAAAATTTACACATATTACTGAAGTTTCTGACGAACGCTATAAAGCGGCAATTGACGGCAGTAGTGGCGGTATTTGGGAAGTCGATACAGGAAATAACACAGCCTTTATCAGCCAATCCCTTGCCCGTTTAATGGGCTTACCCGATCAAGAACACACGCTAACTGTACCGCATTTTTTGGGTTTATTACATGAATCTGACCGCGAGAAAATGCACACACTTATTCGTCGCGCGCATGTCTCAGGGGAATTTTACCAAGATGTTAGAGTCGCCCGCCTGCCTGTAACCCTCTCTTGTAGAGGGAGACCTTCGGTTCGCGGTAAAGATTCTGCACGCGTTGTGATTGGCATGGCAATTGATATTACCGAACAACGCGGCACACAGACGCGTTTAATCGCTGCCGAAGCCCGTCTGAGTAATGCGCTTGAGGCGATGACGGATTCCTTTGTCATTTGGGACGGCATGAACCGTCTTGTTTCATGGAATACGCGGTTTGAGAACTTTTTCGGCTTTAAACCGGGTCAGCTTCAAACCGGCATGGCGCACGCAACAGTTGAATATTATGCCAGCGATAATATTGAAGCAGAAACATCGACTTTGGTCGCCAACCGAACAGAAATTCTTCTCAAAGATGGGCGCTGGCTCCGCTACCAAGAAACCATTACATCCGATGGCAGTCGCGTCTGTACAGGGACAGATGTGACCGAGATTCGGTCGCGCGAAAATCAGTTGGAAGTCAATCAGACCGCTTTGCAAAAAACCATTAGCGTCTTGCGTGAATCGCAAGTTCGGATTGTGGATTTAGCCGAAAACTATGAACAAGAAAAAATCCGCGCGGAAGAAGCCAATCAATCCAAAAGTGAATTTTTAGCGAATATGAGCCATGAGCTTCGCACGCCCCTTAATGCGATTAATGGCTTCTCTGACATTATGAAAAAGGAAATGTTTGGCCCCCTTGGCGACCCGCGCTACAAAGAATATGTCAGTGATATTCTGTTCAGTGGACAACACCTCCTCTCACTGATCAACGATATTTTGGACATGTCTAAGATTGAAGCCGGTAAGATGACCCTCAACACAGAAGTCATGCAAGTCCACGACATGATAAATCAGGTTATTCGCATTGTACGAGGGCGCGCTGATGAAAATCGCTTAACCTTAAATTATGACGGGGTTGACCTGCCAGAGATTGAAGCGGATTCGCGGGCCGTGAAGCAAATCCTGCTAAACCTCTTAACCAATGCGATTAAATTCACACCAGAAGGGGGCACGGTCACAGCGGAAACGGCCCATAACAAAGCGGGTATTATTATCAAAGTGACCGATAGCGGAATCGGGATCGCAAAGGATGATATTGAACGTCTAGCACAACCTTTCGAACAGATTGAAAGCGAGCATTCCCGTAAACATGAAGGTACAGGACTTGGCTTGGCTTTGTCTAAATCGCTTGTTGAACTGCACGGCGGTAATCTAAAAATTGAAAGTGTGTTGGGCGAAGGCACAACAATCATCTTTACATTGCCGAATAAGCCGCCAGAGAAAAAAGCCGCGAAGAAAGCCACAGAAGTCGGCTCTGAAATCACACGCTTAGCACAAGATATTGCCGATGTTCTGACCGATAATGGTGTGGAAGAGGATGCGCCGGTTGCGCCCCCTGTGAATACACAACCCGCAACCGCTCAATCCGCAACGGCTTCCCACAATGTCGTGCCTCAAAAAACAGAGCAAAGCGCCATACCCCAAAACAGCGCAGCGACACCGCAAGCAGGGCCGCCGCCAATGCCGCAACCTGCCCCGCAAATCCCTCAAAGAATGGCCCCTAGTTCAAATTCAGGCCAAGCTGTAAGCGCTCCAACATCCATGGCCCCGCCATCTACATCCATGGCCTCGCCATCTACATCCATGGCCCCGCCATCAAAGTCCATGCCTTCGCCGTTAAAGCCAATGGCGGCGCCTACAGCGCGTGTTCAGAATATGGCCCCGCCAATGCCACGTCCGCATAGTCCACAATCTGGAAATGTCCAACCTAGCGCGCCAACACCAAGAGCCCCTCAAGCGCCAATACCAAGACCGCAAAAGGTCGGGTAAGTCGATTTATTGAGGCCCGCCATTCGGCTTGACCCGCTCTAGTCTTCTCTGCTTTTAGGCATGCTCGCATGGAGATTACGGCAGTTTGGGATCTCTGCGGATCGGATTTTTTGAGATGAATTTGTAAAAATAGCGACTAAATTTAAGGCTTATACCACGCGGTATTTCAATCAGAGTTTTCAAATAGGCGGCCTGATTGAAATAGAGGCGCTAATAAACATCACCCAAAATAGCTTGAACACAGGACGCGACTTTCTCGTAATGACGGTCGCGTTGCGTTTGTAAAAGCTTAGCATCACTTACAGATAGGTTTTGCGCCAAACGCGCGACCTCTACGGCGTCAAAATCTGATACAGAGCGCGTGGAAATCATCGCCCCTAAAGTCTGTACTTTTTGATAAAATTCCAGTGCGGCACTCAGCGCCGTAAAATCACCGACCGTGATTAAACTATTTTTTCTACCGAGTGATAACATGGCCTGTGTTGACGTGACCGTGCTGAATGCAGATTGGGGTGAACCAGCTTTGATACGCTCAAGCTGCGACCGCATATTTAAAAATGTCGCTTGCGCGATATATTCTATATCCCGCAGACCGCCTTGGGATTCTTTAATATCCCACTTTGTACGTGGTGGTTTTTCTTGCGCCGTCCTGCGGCGCATATCTAAAATGTCCTGTGTAAAATCCAAATCAGGACGCGGCGCGGTTAAGGCCCGTTTGACACTTAACGCCAATTGCTTCTCAAACTTGGGAGAAGAGCTCGCAATAATTCGCGCCCGTGTCAGCGCCATATATTCCCATGTCCATGCTTGGCTTTTATAGTAATTTTCAAAACTCGGTAGGCTCACCGCAACAGGCCCCGCACGTCCTGAAGGTCGTAAGGCCATATCAACATCAAACAATCCCCCCTCTGCGGTTTGAACCGATAAAGCGCTTACAAGTCTTTGCGTTAGGCGTGTGAACGTCAAAACATTACGCGGATCATCATCGGTTTGGTAAATAACCATAATGTCCAAATCAGACGAAAGTGATAATTCCCGCCCTCCTAATTTCCCAAGCCCTAAAACCGCGAAATCGCCTTTTATCGCACCAAAAACACGGGCAACTTCCGTCGCTGAAACGGGTAATAATCTTTGAATAGCGCGGTCTGCGATTTGCGTGAGTTGCACGGGTACAATCGCAGACTCTAATTGATCGCTTAATGTTGCGGCACAAATTCGAAAATGTTCTTCGCGTACAGATTGACGCACAGCATCTAAGTGTCCTTCGAAATCTAATGCCGTATCCATTTCATCTGCGGGACTTATCTGGAATACCGTATCCGAAAAATTTAAGAAATCTGGATCACTCATAACGTCGAGAATCCGAGGTTGATTGGCAATAGTATCTCGAATACGGGGAGAGGCCAACATGAGCGCAATAATATGCTCTAGCCGTTCGGGATGCCGTGCAAACATAGTCAGTAAAGTTCGCCCGCTATTGATTTCTGTAAAGAAACTGGCAAAGGCTGAAAAAGCCGCCTCGCTTTCCCCTGTCTTAGAACAGAGTTGCAAAATTTTTGGAGCCAAAGCCGTCAATAACTCTCGGGATCTTTCAGAACGTGTCGCCGCAATACGTCCACCCAACCAATCGGCCATATGTGTCCAGATTTTTTCAGGCTCAGAAAAGCCAAGCTCTGATAAAGTTTTAAGCGTATCAGGATCGGCTTCGACACCAGTGAAAACAAGGTTGCCGCGCTCTGATGATAGCGTTTCCGCTTCGGGGAAAAGTGCGCTATAAATCTCGTGAACGGTCAGCAAGCCTGTCTTCAAATGCGCGTCGAAAGCCTTGAGTGTATCAAAGCCTGCGAGTTTGGCTAATGACGTCCGTGCGTTATCGTCTTTGGGAGCTAAATGGGTTTGCACATCTTCACGCATTTGGGCGCAATGCTCGTATGAACGCAGATCACTATAAATTTGATTTAAAATTTCTGTTGTTTTTGGATTGACAAAACCGCCTTCAGCCAAGGCTTTGAGTGTATCTACCGTTCTAAGGCCGCGTAATTGTGAATATCGCCCGCCCAGAATAAGCTGCTGAACTTGGACAAAAAACTCAATCTCACGAATACCACCCAGACCCAGTTTTAAATTATGCCCCGCTACATTTAGACTTTCCAAGCCTTTAACCGCCTGCATTTGACGTTTGATCGCATGAATATCTTCAATCGCCGCATAATCCAAATTTCGTCGCCAGATAAACGGCGATAAGACGTTTTGGATAAAATCCTGTCCCGCATCTCTATCGCCTCCGCATACGCGCGCCTTTATCATCGCCGCGCGCTCCCAATTTTGTCCGAGGCTTTCATAATAACGTTCGGCAGTCTGCGTCGAAACCGCTATAGCATTAGAGCGCGGATCGGGTCGCAGGCGTAAATCGGTTCGGAAGATATAACCATCGCCATTATCCTGTTCAAAGGCACGAATGAGCTTCTGAACCATACGAATCAATACACGCTCTGCCTTATTCATATCGGGTAATTGTAATTTTTCGGGGTCGTAAAAAACGTTGAAATCTATATCACTAGAATAGTTAAGCTCTCGCGCTCCGTATTTACCAACAGCCAGAATAAATAAACCCGGAACAGCGCTATCTTTTATTGGATTTTGAGGCGGCTTTAAACCCGCATCAATCGCCACGGCGCGTAAGATACGGTTCATACACAGATCGGCAAGCTGAGTTAAAGATTCCGTAACTTCAACCCAACTCCACACTTTTGAAATATCGGCCAGTGCAATCACCAAATGCACTTTACGTTTCAGAACCCGCAAGACCGACATCTCGACACCCAATTCATGCACGGTCTTTGGCAAAGCCTCAAACAAATCTAAGAGAAAACGGTCGGGTGAAACGGTTTCTAACGTCTCTATTATATCTGGAAATAAAGTCAGACTTTCCGCCAAATAAGGCGCATGTGCGAGGGCTATAGCGCGCGCCTCCTTAAAACTATATTTAGGCGATAGAGTACGAGACAAAACGTTCGACCTAAACGGGCGGGGTCGGGTTTCGACGGGCTTTCACACGCGGAAAGATAAGAGCAGCGGTTAAACCGATATGATCTTCTGGCCCTGTATTCAAACCATCAGAGAGCAGGAAATCTGCGCGGTGCAAGTCGGCAATCGCGTCAACCATAGCAAGGCCCAAACCACTTCCGGGGGCTGTGCGGCTTTTCTCTAGCCGTACAAAGCGCTCTTTCACTCTTTGACGGTCTATTGAAGGAATACCTGGGCCATTATCACGAACAGAAATTTCTATACGCCCTGCCTTATTTCGGTTTAAAACGAGGTGAATTTCACCGCCTTCATGCGTATATTTAATCGCGTTTTCAACGAGATTTGAAACCGCTTGTGATATCAAACCACGATCGGCCAAAATCGTTTCGCCCGATTTGAT
>CALCKU010000003.1 GCA_937965735.1 uncultured Caulobacterales bacterium | reverse complement strand
TCAAGCGGGTCAGGACGCCCTGCATAGGTCAGGGCCGTGGACACATCTTGAAGCACTTGAGATTTTTGCGCTTTAATATCACCTGAAAACAGTGTGTCTGACAGTACAAGATAGGTGAGAGCAGACATAAGGGGCGCGATTTTCAATGTGCCGCCCGATTCTTCGTGTCGTTCAAAAAGCTCGGGCATTTCGCGGAGCGTTGTGACCCGCATGGTTTCCGCAAAGGATTTGACGTTTTTGGGGGTAAATAAAGGTGACATCGCCCGGCGGGCATGTTTCCAAGCCTCACCTTCTTGGGTCAAAATGCCGTCGCCTAAAATTGATCTTAACATCGATTGGCGAATTGCGCTGAAACGATAATTGCCGCGATTATCAACAAAACAATGCTTTATCAAATCAGGGGTGTTGATGACTGTGAAGCCGCCGCCAATAAGCTTATATTGAAGGACATTCATTGTGTAATGATCTTCAATAAAAGTCTCTAGCGGATTATTAATGACCTTTGGGATAAGCATGATTGAATGCCGCCGTTTAAATTCGGATAGGTGACGTGTGTCAGGAACAGGGATGGCGGGAACAAAAAGTCCGTTTTCAAATCGGGGTTCTGGGCGCGTTCTGCTCATACGGGTTCCAATTCTGCTGATATAAAGAGATTAAGTTAGCGAAAGGCTTTTCGTCAATTTAAGATTATGCAGGGCGCGCATGCGTAAGATCATAGTGTTATGTTATGACGTAATCTTTGGGCTTTGGCTTTATCTTCTACAACGCGCCTATAATCCTGCACTTAACGCCTCTTGCAAAATGGGTTTGAATTGGTCATAAGCCCCCTCGGAAGGTTGCCTTGGACGAGATCCTCGCCAACTTGGTCAGGTCGGGAACGAAGCAGCCACAACGAGTCTTTTTCGGGTCAGGGTCAACCTTCCACTTTTCTATTCATAATCCCCTTTCTGCTTTCTTCTTGTGATTTGCGTCCTTATAAGCATTGCATGAGCGAGTCTTCTACATCACCGGAAACGGGTCAGACCTATCAGGTTTTGGCGCGGAAATACCGGCCTTCTACGTTTGAGGATATGATCGGCCAAGAGGCTATGGTCACGACTTTGACGAATGCGTTTAAGGCGGGGCGTGTGGCGCATGCGTTTATGTTAACGGGTGTTCGCGGGATTGGGAAGACGACGACGGCGCGGCTTTTGGCGCGGGCGCTGAATTACGCGCGCGAAGGCGTTGACGGCCCGTCTGTTGCGCTTGAAATTCACGGAATCCATTGTGAGCGTATCATGGCCTCGCAACATATGGACGTTCTTGAAATGGACGCGGCATCCAGAACTGGGGTCGATAATATGCGCGAAATGCTCGACGGCGTACGATACGCCCCTGTCGAGGCGCGGTATAAAGTCTATATTATTGACGAGGTTCATATGCTCTCGACAGGGGCGTTTAACGCGTTGCTTAAGACATTGGAAGAGCCGCCTGACCACGCGAAATTTATTTTCGCCACGACTGAAATTCGCAAAGTCCCAATTACCGTGTTGTCGCGCTGTCAGCGTTTTGATCTTCGGCGTGTCGATGCGCAGAGCTTGCAAGAGCATTTGTCGAAAATTTGCGCGAAAGAAAATGTCAAAGTCTCCGATGAGGGGCTTGCGCTGATTGCCCGTGCGGCAGAGGGGTCTGTCCGGGATAGTTTGTCTTTGCTTGATCAAGCGATTGTCCAAGCGGGTCTGGACGGAAACGAAGTGACGGGCGAACAAGTGCGCGTTATGCTCGGCTTGGCCGATCGTGTGCGTGTGCTTGATTTGTTTGAAAAAGCGGCAAAGGGCGACGGGGCGGGAACGCTTACGGAAATACGGTCGCAATATGAGGACGGGGCGGATCCGACGATTGTGATGCGGGACTTACTTGATATTTGCCATGAGGTCAGCCGTGCAAAAACTTTAGGCAAAGGTGCAGATTTCGAACTCGCGCCTGATCAGATTATACGCATCCATGCCTTGGCCGAGAGCCTGACATTAGGGCAATTGACCCGAATTTGGCAAATGCTCCTCAAGGCGCATACCGAAGTTCGCATGGCGCCTGCGCCCTTGGCGGCGGCAGAAATGGCTTTGTTAAAAATGACCGTGGCGGGGGCTTTGCCTGCACCTGAACTGGTCGCAAAATTACTCACGGAGATTAAGTCTGGAAATTTTAGCCGTCCACATAGCCCAAGCGGGCCGCAGGCGGGGGCTGTTAGTCTCGAACCGCCCTTACAAGACTCCGTCCCGAATCAAGGGCAATATTCTGAATACAATGGCAAAGAAGGCGATCCTATAAAGCAGAATTCCCAGGCACGCCCTGCTCATTCCCAGATAGCCGACAGACCGCATGTGTCAACGGTTCACAGCGTGTCACAGCCAATGTCTTCTCAAGCTAAATCCACTCAAGCTAAATCCACTCAAACTAAATCTACGTCTATGCGCGCACCTGAAGGTGAGCCAGAAATCATATCTGGGACTGTGCCCAATATTGGGCCCGATACCGCGTCTATGTCCGCGCCCAAAATAAAGTCTAAGCCTTCGGTTGTTCTTAAAAGTATAGAAGACCTTGTGAATGCTTTGCCTGAAAATGAAATCCTCTTAGCCTCTGATATTAAACGTCATGTCAAACCCATTGCCTTTAAACCTGGCTCTATTCGGTTTGAACCTGCCGCAGGGGCCTCTGTGTCTTTGACAGGACGAATCGTTAAAGCGATACAAGATTTAACGGGCGAGCTTTGGGTCGTCACGCCTGAAACCCACGGCGGCGGAAAAACTCTACACCAAGTGGCAAAAGAAAAACGTCAAGCCGAAGAGGCACGTGACCGCGCTCACCCTGCATTCTCACATCCTTTGCTTGCAAAGGCAAAACTCATTGAAATTATTGATACGACGCCTACATCTAATGAAACGAATGTTATTGTCGGAGACTTTATCTCCGATCCAATTTCCGATTTAGGGCCAGATTTTGAACCCGATCTAGAGGACGATTAAAATGAAAGATTTGATGGGCTTGATGAAGCAAGCCAAAGACATGCAAAAGAAAATGGAAATCGCCCAGTCCAAGGTTGCGGATTTATCTGTTGAAGGACAATCGGCCAGTGGTCGTGTGACCGTCGGCCTTATGGGCGGTGGAAATATGCGCACTTTAAAAATTGATCCTGCACTTGTTTCGTCAGAAGATGTCGAAATGCTCGAAGATCTGATCGTTGCCGCGTATCAAGATGCTAAGGTAAAGCTTGACGAAGCGCAGGCCCGAACGATGAAAGAAACAGTCGGAGACATTCAACTGCCTCCTGGCTTAAATTTGTAGACTCTACGTGGCAGGTTCGACAGTCAGTCCAGAAATTGAACGGCTCATTAGCCTGCTCGCAAAATTACCAGGGCTCGGTCCACGCTCTGCACGCCGCGCTGCGCTTGCCCTTGTTAAGAAACGGGATGGTTTGATGCGGCCTTTGGCACTGGCTATAGCGGACGCCGCAGATAAAATTTCGGTCTGTAAGACGTGCGGCAATGTTGATAGCCAAGACCCGTGTCATATTTGCACAGCGCCAGGGCGTGACCCTGCCTCTTTATGCGTGGTGCAAGATGTCGGCGATCTTTGGGCGATGGAACGTTCGGGTGCGTTTCGGGGACGATACCATGTTCTTGGCGGTACCTTATCGGCTATTGACGGTATTCGCCCCGAAGATTTGAATATTGCGAGCCTTATTGCCCGTTCTGAAGCGGATTCCATTAAAGAAGTGATTCTGGCAATGAATGCCACTGTAGACGGTCAGACGACCGCGCATTACATCACTGACCATCTTGTCAATGCAGGGGTTCGTGTCTCAAGATTGGCACATGGCGTGCCTGTTGGTGGCGAATTAGATTATTTGGATGATGGTACGATCACGGCAGCAATGAAAAGCCGTAGACCATTTTAAGGGCGGCTGTTTTTGGTAAGTCGACACAGATTTATAACAGAGGCGTATCCGTGACATTCAGCCTTTATTGCGCTTTAAGTTAACAGGCGTTTCGAATGTAATGAGACGGGAAATTGCGGCTTAATTTAAATCTCAAACACTCTCTTTCTACTGCATTCTACAGCGTGCCCCTACACGTTGTGAGTGAATTTCGAGAAAGTTCTGCGCTTTAGGGTTTATTTATACATATTTAATCCAAAAATGACATAAGCATCGCCTGATTATACAGAACGATTTTATGTAAGATAAAAGGATATATTGTGAGCAAAATTCTAGTTGAAGCTTCTGGCGCATATGAATTTGAAGACATTGGGTCAGCAGGGCATCACGCTTATAACCTCCCTACTGCTAAATCTATGTTCCCAACAAATACAGGGTCTGTCTTAGACGTCGGATGCGGGGCAGGACAGGCAACACAATGGCTGCACGACCAAGGGTTTAACGCTTGGGGATGTGATCTCTCTGAATCTGGCATTGAATTGGCGCGGAAACATTTTAAAGGTCCTCAATACTTTGTGAGTGATCTCACTAATTTTGATAAAGTGAGCGCGGAACAAGGGGTTGAGCTGCCAGAAGGTGGGTTTGACGGCATACTGAGTCTTGAAGTCATTGAGCATTTATACGATCCCGAAGACGTTCTTCGCAATTGCGCGAAAGCTTTAAAGCCGAATGGCTGGATTGTTTTGACAACGCCCTATCATGGATATGTCAAAAATTTGACTCTGGCCATGTTTAATAAATACGATGATCACTGGATGGTTGAAAGCCCAGGCGGACATATCAAGTTCTTTAGTAAGAAATCTCTAACGGAAATGATGACACGTGTTGGATTTGTCGACATTAAAATTAAAGGCGCAGGGCGCGGGCCTTTAATTTGGTGTTCTATGGTGGTTTCCGCCCGGTTGGGGTAAATATTTCTCCCTGATGCATTGGCAGACAAGTTTTAGTGGCAGACAAGTTTTAGCGGCCAATAAGCCAGTTTTAAAACCATGCCTAGCCTTATCGGTTAGGGGTGGTTTTAGCCTTTTTGCAAAGCTCACTTGCTTGTTTTGAAAGGCCGAGTTGTCCGTGAAAAGCCTCTTGAATCTTCCGTTTAATATTGGCTGCCTTTTAGACGGTGTCGCTGGGTTTGATGAAAGAAAATCTAAATGTCCACAGACCCCCGTCCTTGAGGTTCTAGGTCTTGGCGACAATTTAAGGCCGTCTCTTTTTTGAAACTCCGCGTTTTAAATTTAGCCTCTGGTTCTATTTCGAAAATACATATAAGGTTTTCATCATTATATGGATATGGCGTTCACCGATTTATAGAAGTCATATAAGGTCTAAAATGCGAAACTTTATTCTCGAAACTTACTTTTCTAAATGGGAGTTTCGGGCCAAGCACCACATGACGGCGTCTGACGCGCAGAGTGTCACAATGGGGCAATTATTGGATATGGCGGACTTGCCGCGTGACGCTTTATCGGATTTACATTTAGGCTATACGCAGACATGGGGTGCGCCTGATTTACGGCAGGCGATTAGTGAAACTTATGACCGTTTGGGGCCTGAAAACATCCTCTGTTTTGCGGGTGCGGAAGAAGGCGTCTATGCGGCGATGCGGGTGTTACTGTCCAAAGACGATCACGCTATTGTTGTTGTTCCCAATTACCAAGCGGCAGAAACCTTGCCGCTTGAGATTTGCGCGGTCACGGGCGTTGGGTTAGATCCTGATAGACATTGGCATTTGGATTTGAACAAAATTCGGGACGCGATTAAACCGAATACAAAGCTTATTTCTGTGTGTTTTCCAAACAATCCGACGGGACATATTATCCCGAAAGAGGATTACAAGGCGCTTATACAAATTTGCCGTGACCATGATTTGTACCTATTTAGTGACGAGGTTTACCGGGGTCTTGAACTGGATATTGGCAAACGTATTGATCAAGCAGCGGATGTTTATGAAAAGGGATTGTCTTTGAATGTCATGTCCAAGGCCTATGGCCTGCCCGGGCTTCGCATTGGCTGGATCGCGTCGAAAGACAAAACAGTTTTGGACGCGCTGGAGAAATATAAACATTATCTTTCAATTTGTAATTCAGCCCCGTCTGAGCGTTTAGCGGTTATTGCCTTAGGTGTTCGTGAACGCCTCCTCAATAAAAACCGGACTTTAATGCGCGCTAATATAGAAAAGCTCGACGCCTTTTTTGGTGACTATCCCGATATTTTTGACTGGCACCACCCAGACGGCAGTTGTATTGGTTTTCCGAGATTTAAAGGGCGCGGCGGGGTTGAAGCCTTTTGCCAATCCCTTGTCGAGGAAGAAGGCGTGCTTTTACTCCCCGCCTCAATCTACCAATCGGAACTGATGGAAACGCCCGATGACCGCTTTCGTATCGGCTTTGGCCGCGCCAATATGGACGCAGGTCTGACTGCGTTTCGTGCATTTATGAACCGCAAACATAATGAATTGAAATCTTAATCGGTAAAAATTGCACTCAATATGTCAGGTGTTTGGCGTAAATGGGCGCGTAAACCATTTCCAAAACACCCCCAATTATAACGCTATATTCTTCAGGCTAGCCCCGCTATAAAGCTTGCATGTTACATAAGATTTCGACATTTTTACGGTTGATGAAAACGGGGTGGGTTTTGGTTCGCCATGACGCGTTGATCCCGTCTGAATATTCGAGGGCTGTGCCTTTGCCGATCCGTGCTGTGGGCGGTTTGTCTCGGATATTTGCTATTCGGAAGCGTTCTGAAAATCCGGGACAGAGATTTGCCAATGCGTTGGAAAAACTTGGCCCTGCCTATATTAAATTTGGACAAATCTTGTCGACGCGCGGGGATATGCTTGATCCTGTTTTCGTCGAAGGTCTGTCGCGCCTCAAAGATAAAGTACCGCCCTTTGCCCAAGACAAAGCCGAGGCGATGCTTGCGCTTGAATGGGGCGGGCCGTGGTCAACGAAATTGACATCTTTATCCGCGCCGATCGCCGCCGCCTCTGTGGCGCAAGTCCATAAAGGCGTCATGCCCGACGGACGCGTGGTGGCGGTGAAAATTCTACGCCCTAATATCCAAAAACGCATGCGCGCCGATATGGATGTTCTTGCAATGGTGGCGGGTCTCGCAGAAACCTTTGTCCCCGATACAAAACGCCTTGGCCCGAAGAAATTTGTAGAAACCGCTGACCGTGCCGTAATGCTTGAACTTGACCTGCGTCTAGAAGCGGCAGCGGCGAGCGAATTATCGGAACCCGGGGTCGAGACGGGACTTTATAGCGTGCCTGAAATTCATTGGGATTTGGGCGGGAAAAACGTCCTTGTCACAGATTGGATTGACGGTATGGCCGTTAGTGACCCTAATATCCTAACTGACCCTCATTTTAACTGCGCAGAAATTGCTCGCAAAGTGATGCAGAGCTTTCTGTCTTGTTCATTTGATTACGGCGTGTTTCACGCGGATATGCATGAAGGCAATATGATCGTCACTCAGGACGGTACATTATGGTTGATCGATTTTGGAATTTTGGGACGACTATCGCCAAAGGAGCAACGCTTTCACGCAGAAATCCTCTATGGGTTTTTAAAGCGGGATTATCGCCGCATTGCTGAAATCCATTTTGAGGCTGGCTATGTTCCAGCTCATCACGGTATAGAAGATTTTGCCTCGGCTTTGCGCAGTGTGGGGGAACCAATTTTTGGTAAATCCGCACAGAATGTCGCGATGACGCGCGTTCTTTTACAATTGTTTGAGATTACGGAAATCTTTGACATGGAAATGCAACCGCAACTCATAATGTTACAGAAAACCATGATGCAGACCGAAGGTGTATGCCGTCGCCTCGACCCGAATTTTGATATGTGGGAAATCTCAAGGCCGATTGTCGAGGCGAGCATGCGCCGCGAGCTGGGCGTTGAAGGGCGTTTAAATGACTTTCTGGATAATATAGACCGTGCGCGGCGCACATTGGAGCGTCTGCCAGATGCAACAGAGAATATTGCGACTTTGGCCAAAGCTTGGGTGGACGGGGATATTGACCTATCGAGACAAGCCGTGCCGACAGAGCTGTCAACGCATGACTCCCGCAGGCAAAATAAAGTGCCTCTGTGGAAAGGGTTTGCATGGGCAGGCTTTGGCGCGGTAATAACATTAGGCAGTGTTTGGACGATTTCAAACTTCTGAAGGTCTAATTTTTGAAGGCCTAATTTTAAGGGTCTAACTTTTTAAGAGCCTAAATTTTAGCCTCTAACGTGTAGGGTTTTTAGTGGATAAACGAATCCTTCTTATAATTTCGGGCGGTATTGCGGCTTATAAGGCGCTATTCCTTATCCGTGTTTTATCTAAACGTGGGATTGCCACGCGGGTTATTCTCACGCGCGGCGGGGCTGAATTTGTTACGCCGTTATCGGCGGGTGCCTTGTCAGGGGACACGGTTTATGGCGATTTATGGAATTTAACCGATGAAGCCGAGATGGGGCATATAGAGTTGTCACGTTCCGCAGACCTTGTTGTGGTGGCACCTGCGACAGCGGATATAATGGCCAAGGCCGCCCACGGAATCGCTAATGATCTTGCGACCACGACCTTACTCGCAACGGATAAGCGGGTCATGTTTGTGCCCGCTATGAATGTACGCATGTGGGAAGCGCCTGCGACACAAAGAAATATAGAGACACTCAGGCAAGACGGGTCATTGATTATCGGCCCTGATGCCGGTGCCATGGCGTGTGGTGAATTTGGGGAAGGCCGAATGTCTGAGCCTGAAGATATTGCAGACGCAATTGAACACGCGCTGGCTGGCCATACAACACTGGACGCTTTGCGCGGGCCAAAGCCTTTGCTCGGTAAACATGCCCTTGTTACCGCTGGCCCCACGCGCGAGGCGATTGATCCTGTACGTTATCTCTCAAATCATAGTTCAGGCAAGCAAGGTTACGCGATTGCTAAAAATTTACAGGCACTGGGGGCAAAAGTCACATTGGTCTCTGGCCCTGTTTCCATTGACGCGCCGTTGGGTGTAAATTTGGTCAAGGTTGAAACGGCGCAGGACATGCTGTCGGCGTGCCAAGCGGCTTTGCCAGCGGATGTATTCGTATCGGTCGCTGCTGTGGCTGATTGGCGACCGTCTGTGACGGCGGATAAAAAAATAAAAAAGGGTCAGTCGGGACTGCCCCCTTTAATCTTAGAAGAAAACCCTGACATTTTAAAAACGCTTTCCAATTTAAAAGTCGGGCGTCCGAAACTCGTGGTCGGCTTTGCGGCAGAAACCAATGACGTTGCTGCCCATGCACAAGCGAAAAGGCTTAAAAAAGGCTGTGACTGGATTGTTGCTAATGATGTCTCTGGGGATGTTATGGGGGGGGATCATAATACGATGATCGTGATTGATGCGAAGGGCGCGGAAACATGGCCGCGCCTGACAAAAATGGACGCGGCGCAAAAACTGGCCCTAAAAATTGCAGAAAGATTATAATGACACAATTTGACAAAGTGACGTTTGTGCTTACCGCTTTTATTGTAACCAGCCTGTTTTCCTCGCTCACTTGGGCGCAGACCCCGCCGAAGTCCTCCTCTGAGGTGAGCGCGCCCGAACCCACTGGGTCTGCAACGCGTGTATCCGAAACAACTATAGCTGAAACAGTTGAAATTTTCTTGCCAGAGACTGTTTCTGAAAGCCTGCCGAAGACGGAACCGATCGCCAATACTGACTCAATAGTGGAATGGGGCGACGGCGAATTGATGGCGACGGATACGCAAGTGTTAAATGCACCAATAGCGGATGAAACGGCTATAATAGACCCTACGCCGACTGACATAATCGCTATGGAAGCAGAGGCCACAGAAACCGAGTCTGTTGAGATCGTGTCGATTGAAGCCATGCCTGTTGAAGCAGACGCCCCTGAAACGGAAATCAGTGAGCCGCTCTCTAAACCTGTTCCGGGGTTTGAAGGGTGTGAAATTGTTTTGTTTGAACCCGTGGCTAAGGACGCGGGTATGGCCAGCTACCGACCGGCGGACGCCTTTATTGAAACACTTTATGATGATTTAGAGGGATATGCAGACACAGTAGACGGTTTGAAGGTGCGAGCGGTGATGTGTACGCGCGATAATATTATCCCGAAATTGCGTGACTTTCCTGTTGTCGCAACGGGTTTACAATTTTCTGTGTCGAATGATTTTGACCGTTATGATAGCCAGCTGATTACAGTCTATTATCAAGGGGGCCAGTTTAAGTATAAATATTCTGGCCCAGAACTGTCAGCAGGGGATCAGATTGCTTTGACGGATGTGATGGAAATTTATAATCTCCAAGACCATGATTTAGAATAACAGACCCTAGAAGCGTAGATTTTAGAGTCGCATGATTTTAAACTATAAGATTAAATAAAGGGCGCATATATGACGGTTTCCATTGAGATCAAACGCTTAGAAAATTTTGGAGATTTAGCCGTCCCGCATTACGAAACGGCACTGGCGGCCGGGGCCGATTTGCGCGCCGCAATCCCAGAAGCCGAGCCGATAGCGTTAAAATCTGGGGCGCGTGTATTGGTACCAACAGGGTTTGCGATGGCTTTACCCGCTGGATATGAAGCGCAGATTCGTCCGCGTTCGGGCCTTGCCTATAAGCACGGCGTAACCTGTCTCAATACGCCGGGCACGATTGACGCGGATTACCGCGGCGAGGTCAAAGTGCTGTTAATTAATCACGGCGAAGAGACGTTTACAATCAATCGCGGCGAGCGTATCGCCCAAATGGTGATCGCCCCCATAACGCAGGCTGATTTTAACCGTGTCGACACTCTATCTGAAACGAAACGCGGGGCTGGCGGCTTTGGCTCAACGGGCCTTAAATGATGCGAGGCATCATAAGATGTCAAAGCTTTCGTCCAAGCGGGTGCGCTTAATACGTTAAATAGGTTCACTTGATATGAGTGTGGCCTGCATCAAACCCCGCATGGACTTGCCAACATAAATCGCCTCGGCGTCTAAAATATCTTTGAGGGTTATGACGCGCTCTATGGCTTCGCCTTTTAAAATGAGGGCTTCCCGCAAGACGCTTGGCAAAAGTCCGCAGGATAAAGGCGGTGTGTAGAGCTGTCCTTCGTGTTTAATAAACAGCGCGGTGAAGGCGCCTTCGCACAATTCGTTCTTTTCGTTCACAAACAAGACTTCATCGGCCCCGCACAGTGTTCTAACGCGCTTGCGTTCGCCGTCATAAAAACCACGACTGGAAAGTTTATGATGTGAAATTTGTACGGTGTTAGACAGCGGATAGCGCGAAATGATGAGGTTTAAAGGTTCTTTGAATGCCTCAAAATCAGAGGCTGTGATTTCAATTTCACCGCTCTGGCTAAGGGTTAAGCGTAGGCGTTGTGCTGTGTCTTTAGCTTGTACGACTTTATCTAAACCTCGCCTGATTTTCCGCGCGTTATAAGGATGTTTTAAGGCGCGTGCGGATTTTTTCAAACGGGCCAGATGCAGAGCGAGGAATTTAAACCCTGTGTCTGGATCCCACCGCAAAGTCTCGATTAATACAGGCGGCGGCGGGGTCAGGATACGGGCCTTTAACAAGCATTCGCGGTATTCATCTGGGCCGTCACTGTCAAGGACTACGCCGCTGCCAATACCGTAAGAGGCGAAACCTTGGCTTAGTGTAAGTGTGCGAATACCGACATTAAAACAGGCGTCACCATTCGGGTCAATATACCCCATTGCGCCGCAATAGGCACCTCTGGGTGCGGTTTCTAATTCACGGATAATTTCCATAGCCCGAATTTTTGGAGCCCCCGTGACAGATCCGCAAGGAAACAGGCTTTTGAAAATGTCTTGAAACGGGGTATTCGGGGACAGTTGACTTTCAATTTTTGAAATCATTTGATGCAGGGTCGGATAGGTTTCGACTGAAAAAAGCTCTGGAACTTTTACCGATCCCGGGATTGAAATACGTGACAGATCATTGCGCAGTAAATCAACAATCATCAAGTTTTCAGCACGCGATTTTGGTTCTTTCTGCATATCGGTTTTAAGGCGCGTATCGGCTTGTCGATCCGTATCTCTTGGGCGCGTGCCTTTCATGGGACGCATCGACATTTTATCCTCTGTCTTTTTGAAAAAAAGCTCAGGCGAGAAACTGAGAATGCTGAGGGCATCAAGGCTGACAATTCCGCCGTAATGACTGGGTTGACCTTGGCGCAAGGCCGCGTAAAGCGGCTCTATGGCTCCGGCATAAGCGCCTGTTAAGGGGAAGGTTAAATTGGCTTGGTAAATATCGCCTGCTTTGATGTAGGCAATGGTTTTGTTGAACCGCTCTAGATAATCCTGTTTTGACCAATTTGGCTTTAGGTTGAGTTGCGTGTGCTGGGCGCTGTAACGCATAGAGAGCGGCATGTCGTCTTTGGGGGCCTTAAACACACCGAACACAAATAAAGGCGCGTTTTTAAAATTAGCATTAGACTTGTGCGGCATTCGCGTGGCGAGTTTCATTTCCAACGCGTAGCCGAGTTCATACGCGCAATAGCCCGCTAGATAATATCCGTTTTTATGGTATTGATTGAGACGCTCAAAGACAGGGCCGATTTCATCTATTGAGTCTGCGCGTAAAATCTCAACGGGTTGATCGTAATAACGCACATCACCCGTAAGTTGATCGTCGAGTAAAACATATGGCGGGGAAGGCAGCATTGAAACTTCATGCGTAGTGCGGTGGAATAGCCACCTAAAACGCAAACCCTTCTATTAGTCCGCCATAGGCTTTGGCATAAAATGCGTTGCGGCCTTTTAAAATGGCCTGCGCTTCCGTATCAAAACAACGGCGAAAACTGACGCGAATGCCGGGGCCAATCTGACCCGCTTGCCATAAGTCAGAGCGTATGACTTGTAAGGCACGGGGATAGCCCCCTGTGCAATGCCCATCAATGAGCGCAAGAATTGGGTGCCCATCTGGCGGTGTTTGCAATGTCCCCGGTAAAAGCGGCCCGCTGACCATAGAAATAGGACGGGCGGGGACAATTGAAATTGGTTTTTCTGTTGCGCTTTGTAGCCGCGTTCCCATTCGATCTGTGGCGGCTGTGGCTTCAAACAAGCCGACAAAAAGCTGTCTTTGGCTTTCGGCTGTTAGGGTTTTAAATTCAGGCCCTGCCATGACGCGCAAAATTATGTGACGCGAAAGGCGCGGAATATAGCCTTTGGGTATTGTGCGCGGGGCGCTAATCGGACGTGTTGCAAGCGTCAATCGGTCTCCTGATTTCAGAGCGCATCCATTTATGCCGCCGAGCTTTGCTGGGAGGTAGGTTGCGACACTGCCGAGGAATGCTTGCCCTTCGAGCCCCCCTGCAATGGCCAGATAAGCGCGGCAGCCGTCGCGCGCATAGCTGAGTGTTAGAATATCGCCGTTTTTTACAGGTGTGGCTTTGTACATTTGCAGAGGTTTGCCGTTGATCTGCGCCCACATTTCCGCGCCGCAAATACAAATTACCGTATTTGATTTAAATTTCACATGTAGGCCCCCCATTGTGCATTCAATGGCGGGGCTGTTCCAAGGATTGCCAACGCTCCAATTCGCGAGTGCAAAATTTAATGTATCAGCGGCCCCGCCTGACGGAATCCCTTGGTGGCGATAACCGGGCCGTCCAATGTCTTGGAGCGTGGATTGCGTGCCCGCATTGAGGATTTCCAACATGGTTAGGCGCGCCCTTGTTTAAAAGTCTTAGGTTTGTGGGGTGTCGCTTTCTGCGCTTCTGATGTGAGTAAAGCGTCAAATTCTTTGCGTGTGATTGGGATAAATTTTACATGGTCGCCTGAATGGATCAAAAAAGGGCTCTCGCGCGTAACGTCAAAAATCCTCAGCGGTGTTCGTCCAATGATCTGCCAACCGCCTGGTGTCTCTAGACCGTAAATACCTGTCTGCCAGCCCGCAAGGCCAATTGAACCTGCGGGTACCTTTAGGCGCGGTGCAGGGTGGCGGGGGTGGTGCAAGGCTTTGGGGGCTTCGGATAAAAAAGTAAATCCGGGAACAAAGCCCATCATACAGACGCGGTAGCTGTTTTCACTGTGCAGTGTAATCAAGTCTTGCGGCGTCAACTGATTGTTTTTTGAAACGGATTCAATATCAGGGCCCAATGTCCCGCCGTAGCAAACGGGAATTTCAATCGTTTTTCCTGTGAGTTGATCGATTTCGGGGCGGCGTAAAACGTTTTGGATATAGGTTAAGGCTTGCGCCGCATCCAATGTTTGCGGATCAAATGTCACTAAAAGTGAATTATACCCCGGGACAATTTCTATCCAAACTGAATTTTTACTCGTCGAATCCTGACAAGTCGAATCTGTACGAAACTGGGCTAAAAGCGAATGTATGTGGTTCGTAATTTTTGCGTCAAAATGTGGGGCTTTGAAGTCAATTAAAAATGCGGCTTCGCCGAAAGGCAGAATTTCGGGCCGCAAAAGCGTCTGTGAACGTATGGGAATCATTGGTTTAACGCTTTCGACGGAATTGGGGCGATTGTCTCTGTTAGGGTTTTGTTTTTTGCAAAGCTCTGAATTGTTAGACCTAAGGCTTCTAGGCGTTCACGAACGTGACGCGCCGTTTCAACCGCCCCCGTACTATCTCCGTGAACACATAAAGATTGTACGTGTCGTAATAATGTCTGGCCCGTATCGGTGATAACACAGTTCTGGATCGCGAGACGCTCGGCTTGTTGAAGTCGCTTTTTTTGCTCTTTTATTACAGCGCCTTCAATTGTGCGGCTTTGTAAATGTCCGTCATCCGTATAGCGGCGGTCAATAAAGCCTTCTGCAATAAATGTCAGATTATGGTGTGTCGCCGCTTTTGTCATTTCAGATTCAGGTGCGCCCATAAAGATCAAGTTTGGGTCAATCCTTGCGATTGTTTCCGCAATCAGGTCTGCGATAGCCGGGGTTTTCACGGCGTCATTATATAAGGCACCATGGGGTTTGACATAAGCGATAGAGTATCCTTCTTTGCGGGTAATTTCCATTAGCGTTGTGATTTGAATATTTAGGCTTTGTTTAAGCGCGTCTGCACTTATATCTTTGCCCAAGATTTTCGAAACACGGCCAAAATTTTCGCGGTCTGGATAGGCGGGATGCGCGCCGATCGTGACCTGTTTGGCAATGGCGTTCTGCACAGTGGTTTGCATGGTCGTGATATTCCCTGCATGCCCCCCGCACGCAATATTGGCAGAGCTAATACACGCAAGAATTGCCAATTCAGCCGCGGCCCATTCGGGCGTATCCGATTCTCCAATATCTGCATTTAAATCAATAGACTTCATAATTAGCCTTTAGCTTAGAAACGTGCGTTGAAAAAGACTTATCCGCTGAATGAAACCATTCAGAATTCGTAATGCAAGAGGGCCAATTCGGGATAGACAGTGCAGGGAGGATCGGGCTTAAATAGATTTATGATTGAAAATCCACTTTTCTGGGCCACAGCCGTGATCTCTGTTATTATTACAGGCATATCCAAAGGCGGCTTTGGCGGGCTCGCGCTTTTGGCCGTGCCTTTAATGGCACTGACTATATCTCCATTACAAGCGGCTGGGATAATGCTCCCTATTTTAATTGTCATGGATTGGGTCAGCCTTTGGGCGTACCGCAAGACATGGGATAAAAACATTCTAATGTTGATGGTGCCAGCGGGGATTGTCGGCATTGTTTTAGGCGCCGCCTTTGCCGGGAAAGTTGACGATCACTTTGTACGCATTTGTGTTGGCCTTATCGCGGTTAGTTTTTCCGTCTACGCCGTGTTTAAACCCAAGGGCCGTAAAAACCGCGTCAAAGGCAATCCAGGCGTTGGCGGGCTTGCGGGTATCGTCGCAGGGTTTACGAGTTTTATCGCCCACGCGGGTGGGCCGCCCTTTCAAGCCTATACAATCCCGCAAGAGCTAGAGAAAAAAGTCTATGCGGGGACATCTGTTATTTTTTTTGCAATCATCAATTTTGTCAAACTTGTGCCATATGCCATGCTTGGACAATTTGATAAAACCAATCTGACGACCTCGCTCATCCTGATTCCACTGGCACCGATTGGGGTTCTCATCGGTGTTGGGTTGCTCAACCGTATCAATCAAGCCTTATTCTACCGTATTCTATACGGGCTAATTTTTACCGTGGGCGTGAAGTTATTATGGGATGGTTTGGTGTGAAATAGCGGGCTTCATAGCGCGTCCCCGCAGGCCACGCCGCTGGCCCAAGCCCATTGGAAATTATGTCCGCCTAAATGGCCCGTCACGTCTACGACTTCACCGATGAAATACAGACCCTTTACTGATTTCACTTCCATTGTCTTGGATGACAAGGCGTTTGTATCGACCCCGCCGCGTGTGACTTCGGCAGTACGAAAGCCTTCTGATCCTGCGGGTTTTATCATCCATTCATTGACCATGAGGCCGAGATTTCGCAGAGCTTTATCCCCCATATCCGCAAGCCGTTCTTGTTTAAATCCGCTGGCAATCATAGTCGCAAGGCGCGCGGGTAAATATTGCGAAAGCCAATTGGCGGGGCTTCGGCGCGGTGTTTCGGCGCGTGCGATTTTCAGCGCGTCAAACAGGCGTAGATCGGGCGCAAAATTGATTGTGATCGCGTCTCCGGCTTGCCAGTAAGACGAGATTTGTAAAATGGCAGGGCCAGAGAGGCCGCGATGGGTAAAGAGCAGGGCCTCGTCAAACACAGTCTTTTTATGACGGACATGACAGTCTGCACTCACGCCAGAAAGCGCTTTCATCTGTTCTTTGAGGCCGTCCGTAAATGTTAGCGGCACAAGGGCGGGGGTCGGGGTTATAACGTTCAAGCCAAATTGCTCTGCAATTTTATAGCCATAGCCGCTCGCGCCCATTTTTGGGATTGACGGCCCGCCACAGGCCATAACAACACGGTCACATGTCAGCGTATTTCGGGGGGTTGTCACGACAAACCCCGCGTCTTTTTTAGCTATATCTAAAACCTCAGTACCGAGCCAAAGCTCTGCTCCGCCTTTGTCTGACTCCGCTATCAGCATATCAATGATTTGTTGGGACTTGCCATCACAGAATAATTGGCCCTTGGTTTTTTCATGCCACGTAATGCCGTAACGCTCCACCAGATTGATAAAATCCTGCGGCGTATAGCGTGACAGAGCCGATTTCGCAAAATGCGGGTTCTCGCATATGAAGTTTTTCGGCGTGCAATAAATATTGGTGAAATTACAGCGTCCTCCGCCCGAAATCCGAACTTTCTCAGCAGGCTTCTCGGCGTGGTCGATGATTAACACGCGGCGACCCCTCTGGCTCGCGCGCGCTGCACACATCAGACCTGCGGCGCCTGCGCCGATTATAATGACATCAAAATGGGTCATCTGGCAAAATGGGTCATGTGAAAAACTGGATCATGCGGCGTCCGGAGTCCCGCCGGGCAATTCCCCTAAGGCCCGCATGAGCATGATTTTATACGTTGCCGCCACAGTCAAACTATCGGTTATATGGCCCGCTTCGACATGGGCATAAAGATCATCCAGTGATATTTTCAAAACACTTATATCTTCCGTATCTTCTAATTCATTCTCGCCAAAGTGTAGACCCGTTGCCAAGTAAACGCGCCCCCATTCATCGGTTGATGCATTCGACAAATGAAGATCAAAAAGCGGGATCATTGTGTCCGCTGTAATACCCGCCTCTTCTTTTAATTCGCGTGTGGCCGCGTCAAAAGGGTCTTCGCCTTCAGGACACCCGCCTTCAATAATCTCCCAAGAATAGGCTTGCAGCGGAAACCGCGTCTGTCCCACTAGCCAAATATAACCATCCGCATAAGCCACCACGCCGACGGCTTTGTTCTTAAAATGAATATAGCCGTACTCATAAGGCTGTCCCGTAGGGCTTAGAGTCTGGTACATTTCCGCGCAAACCCAAGGCGTATCGAAATGGGTCTCTTTAGAAAGAATAGTCCAAGGGTTCGGCGCGGTGGGGAGGGGGTGAGTCATTCGGCCTCTTTTTTAAATATGTGGAATGGTTGAAATATGTGGAATGGGTCTGTTAAATGTCGGTGATATATCCACATGCTATCGTTTGGAATAACGCTCTAACAGCAGAATACAAGTCTCTGATCTTTAATTCTATACACTGTGGGCTCTATACCGCCGAATGTTGAATAAGCCTAGACAGCTAACACCCCTCAAAGTAGCAAGGTGTGTGGAGAGACTCTTATGCGTTTAAGCTGGAACGAAATACGTGTGCGCGCAAAAGCGTTTTCCAAGAAATGGGAAAAGGCGGAAAATGAAAACAGCGATACGCAGACATTTTATAATCAATTTTTCGAAGTCTTTGGTCTGCGCCGTGAAAGTGTGGGCGTTTACGAAGAGCGCGTAAAGAATATCAAAGGCAATACAGGCTTTATCGACCTGTTCTGGCCGGGGACTTTGATTGTCGAGCAAAAAAGCGCGGGGCGTGACCTGCTAAAAGCGGAACAACAGGCGTTTGATTATATTCTGCAAATCAAAGAGCGGGACCGACCGCGCTATATCCTCGTCAGTGACTTTAAAATTTTCCAACTCAGAGACCTCGCAACCCGCGAGACCTTAGAATTTTCCTTACCCGATTTGCATAATCACGTTCAGAAATTTGGATTTATGATCGGCGTAGAACGCCGCGCGTTCAAGGATCAAGATCCTGTCAATATCAAAGCCTCTGAACTTGTCGGGAATTTGCATGACGCGCTCGAAGAGAGCGGCTTTGACGGGCATGACCTCGAAGTCTTTCTGGTGCAAATAGTCTTTTGCCTGTTTGCGGATGATACAGGCGTGTTTCAACCCAAAGACCTGTTTTTGCGCTTTCTTGAAGCGCGCACCAGTGATGACGGGTCAGATCTTGGGCCGAAACTTGCACAATTATTCCAAACCCTGAATACGCCCGAGGCCAAGCGCAGTACAAACCTTGATGAAGATCTGGCCGACTTTCCTTATATCAATGGCCGCCTGTTTGAGCGCCATACGCGCATACCGTCTTTTGACAGCGTCATGCGCGATAAGCTGATAGAGGCATCACGCTTTGACTGGTCACCTATATCACCCGCAATCTTTGGAGCCTTGTTTCAAAGCGTAATGAATAAGGTCGAGCGCCGTAAAAAGGGCGCGCATTACACAACAGAGAAAAACATCCTGAAAGTTATCGGACCACTTTTCATGGATGAGCTTGAGCAGGAATTTGAAAAAGCGAAAGCCCTAAAGCGTGGACGGACGCTCGCGCTGGAGGCTCTGCAAACAAAACTCTCAAAACTGACATTTTTTGACCCTGCCTGTGGATGCGGGAATTTCCTGATTATCGCATATCGTGAGTTAAGGGCGCTAGAGATTGAGATTCTCAAAGCCAAGCTCGGAAAAAAACAGCTAGAGCTGGATGCCAATATCCTCTCCAAAATCGACGTGGATCAGTTTTACGGCATAGAACTCGAAGAATTTCCAGCGCGAATAGCCGAAACCGCGATGTGGATGATGGATCACATTATGAATAATGCGCTCTCATTGGCCTTTGGTCAAAACTATGCGCGTATTCCGCTCGATAAAGCCGCTAATATTGTCCACGGTGATGCCTTAGAGGTGGACTGGGAAACCGTCTTGCCCGCCGAAAAGTGTTCTTATGTCTTCGGCAATCCGCCTTTTATTGGGCAAAGCTATCAAAGCAAAGACCAACGCCGACAAATGGCCCGAATTATTGATGCGAAAAATGGCAAAGCTGGGTCATTAGATTATGTCGGGGCGTGGTTTATAAAAGCAGGCGCTTACATCAATGAGGGCGGCAAAGACCTCGCCCATATCGCCTTTGTTTCAACAAATTCAATCACACAAGGTGAAATGGTGGCGCAATTATGGCCAATATTATTTGATCGCTATAAGCTGGAAATCAGCTTTGCCCACCGAACCTTTGAATGGGGATCGGACGCCAAAGGCAAGGCGCATGTGCATTGTGTGATCATCGGATTGTCGCACCGTGTAAACCAACCCGAATGGAAACGCCTGTTTTCTTATGAGGATATTAAAGGTGAGTCTGAGGAAACCCAGTTTAAATATTTATCGCCTTACCTGTTTGATGCGAGCCTTCTGAAAGATCGGCATATCGTTGTTAAGGATTTATCACAGGCAATATCATCACGACCACAAATGTATAATGGCCCTAAGGCGACTGATGGGGGGCATTATATTTTCCGTGAAGGTGAATATGAGGTATTTATAGAGATTGAACCCCGCGCAAAGGCCTTATTAAGTCCTTATATCGGGGCGCTGGAATTTATACGGGGCAAGAAAAGATGGATTTTAGATTTTAGAGATGTTTCCCCAAAGCTCATTCGTGAACTTCCTTATGTTCAAGACAGAGTGAAACAAGTTAGAGAATTCAGAGCAGCCAGTAAAAAAGCAGCCACGCAAAAACTCGCCAATTATCCGCTTCAGTTAGAAGG
>CALCKU010000002.1 GCA_937965735.1 uncultured Caulobacterales bacterium | reverse complement strand
GGATTGGCACAAAAAGTCGGATTGCCGCTCATAATGACTTTCCTGACAATTTGGCATTTGTTGCAACGGGCCGTCGTCGCTTTACTTTATTTCCGCCGTCCGAATTTAAGAACCTCTATATAGGACCGTTGGATAATACGCCAGCTGGACGCGCCATTAGTATGGTCGATTTTCATAATCCCGATTATGACAAATACCCAAAATTCTCTGACGCTTTAAAAGCTGGATTGACCGCAGAGCTCGGGCCTGGAGACGCGATACATATTCCGTCTATGTGGTGGCATCATGTCGAAGGATTGTCGCCGTTTAACGTACTCATCAATTATTGGTGGCGAGAAACCCCCCGATATTTAGGGGGGCCGCAAAATGTGCTTAACCACGCGATAATGGCCATTAGAGATTTACCAGAGAATGAAAAAACGCACTGGAAAGACCTCTTCGATCATTACGTTTTCAACAATAATAGCGAAGTCACCGAACACATTCCCGAACATGGTCGTGGAATTTTAGGGCCGATGACGGCTCAAAATGCCAGTAAAATTCGTTCCTTTTTGATAAAGATGTTAAGCAATGAATAAGCCTCGTAAAATTCACAAATACATAATTGCTGGCGGGGGAACTGCCGGGTGGATGGCTGCCGCCATGCTGGCCAAGACAATGGGTAAGGAAATTGACCTAACCCTAATTGAATCTGATGATATTGGCACAGTCGGAGTTGGAGAAGCTACCATACCGCCATTGGTACGGTTTAATCAATTTTTGGGTGTGAACGAAGCGGAGTTCATGCGCGAAACCGGAGCCACGTTTAAACTGGGAATCAATTTTGAAAATTGGAAAAATATTGGCGAAGATTACTTCCATTCATTTGGTCATACAGGAAAAGATCATTGGACAAGCGGTTTCCAACATTTTTGGCTGGCGGGGAAAGCCCGCGGGGTCGCCAATCGTTTTGATGACTATTGTTTGGAAGTTGCCGCCGCCTTCAAAAATAAATTTGCGCAATTGCCTGATAATGCCCTTAATTATGCGTATCATTTGGACTCGTCCCGCTACGCAAAATTTCTGCGTAAGATCGCAGAAGACAATGGCGCGAACCGCCAAGAAGGCCGTATTGACCATGTCGCGCTAGACCCCACGAATGGGAATATTAAAGCGCTTAAGCTTGAATCAGGCGAAATATTAGAAGCCGATTTCTTTTTCGATTGCACAGGCTTTCGCTCTATTCTGATGGGACAGGCCTTGCATGTCGGCTATGATGATTGGACGCATTTTTTGCCTTGTGACAGTGCAGTTGCGGTTCAAACGAAATCTGTCGGGCCTGCCATACCTTATACGCGTGCCATTGCCCATGATGCAGGCTGGCAGTGGCGAATCCCACTTCAACATCGTGCGGGCAATGGGCTGGTTTATTGCGGACGCTATTTATCCAAAGACGAAGCGCTAAATCGTTTGAAATCCAATATTGAAGGCGAAATTATATCCGAGCCGAACTTCATCCGTTTCCAAACAGGGGCGCGCCGTAAACAATGGGAAAAGAACTGTGTGACGCTCGGCCTCTCTGCGGGCTTTATGGAACCGCTTGAATCCACTTCGATCCATCTTATACAGCGTTCAATTATGCGCTTTATGCGTATGATGCCGCAGAATCAAATATCCGATGCTGACATCAAAGAATTCAACGAGCAGACCTTTGAAGATATGGATAAAATCCGCGATTTCCTAATCCTGCATTACTGCGTTACAGAGCGTCAAGACAGTGAATTTTGGCGATATTGCGCTGCAATGGACATTCCAGACTCTGTTCAACAAAAAATCAAATTATTCAAAGATACAGGTCGTGTTTTCCGCAAAAACGAAGAGCTATTTGCAGAAAATTCTTGGATACAAGTGATGATGGGGCAAGGGATCATTCCAGAGGCCTATCATCCGATAGCGGATAAAATGACCGATGATGAGTTGACGCGTTTTCTGAGAAAAATTCAGGATAATATCACGCAAACGGTTTCAAAGCTTCCGCAACATAGCGATTATGTCCGCCAATATTGCGGCACCAAAGATATTTAATTGGCCCTTATTGACGGCATTATTCTTGGTGGGATAATTCTCTGCTTTCTGGCTATTGGTCTTTTTGTCGAGGTTAAAACAGAGACGACAGAAGATTACTTTCTTGCGGGTCGAAATCTTAAATGGCATCAAATTGGTTTCTCGCTTTTTGCTACGAATTTCTCAGCTTCGGCTCTTATCGGGTTAACGGGTGCCGCTTATATAACAGGTATTGCGATTTATAATTATGAGTGGGTCGGTATTCTCGCGCTTATATTTTTTGCCCTTGTGCTTGTTGGCGTTGTTAGAGGGAGCCGTGTTTACACGATTTCTGAATATCTCATGGAACGCTATGACGGGCGTGTCAAAATTCTCTATTCGGCTTTTATCATATTCCTGATTGTCTTTATTGATATGGCGGCTTCGCTTTATGCAGGTGGCTTGCTCCTTAATGAGCTAATCCCCAGTCTTTCTCAAAAGACGGTAATCGTGATTATTATGCTGATCGCTGGCTTGTATTCTGTTATGGGCGGCATGAAAACCATCACACGAACCGATAAAGTTCAGTCGATTGTTTTGATTATAGGAGCATTTTGTATTGCCTATTATTCCATTTCATCGGTGGGTGGATGGAGCGCACTGTTGAGCAAGGCCCCCAAAGGCAGTTTAACGCTTATTCGCCCTTTGGATGACCGGACTGTACCGTGGACAGGGCTAATCACGGGTATTCCTATATTATGTGCTTATTTTTGGCTCACCAATCAAAATATGGTGCAATGGGTTTTAAGCGCAAAGACCCAAAAAGACGCAAGGCGCGGCCTAGTATTGGCAGGTTTCCTTAAATTGCCGATTTTGTTCATTGTTATTATTCCGGGAGTGGCCGCAATATCGCTTATTCCAGACCTTACAGAACCCGACCGTATTTATCCCGCCATGTTATTAGAATTACTACCCGCTGGGGTGCTTGGTTTCGTTCTTGCGGGGTTTGTTGCCGCTTTGATTTCAAACACTGACTCGACACTCCATGCCGCGTCAACGATTGTCACTATGGATTTCGTGCGTAAGTGGAAACCACAGACATCCGCAAAACAGCTTATTGGAATGGGTCGTCTTACCACAATTAGTATCATTTTTATCAGCGCTCTCTGGGCGCCTATGATTGGGAATTTCGGGACTTTGTTTGAATATATTCAAGGTGTGTTGTCTTATGCGGTCGCCCCGTTTGTGGTTGTATATCTGGGTGGTTTATTCTGGTCAGGGGCCTCCACAAAAGGCGCGATCGCTGCCATTTTTGCGGGGTTAGGCACGGCCATAGCGATTGGTATTGCTGTAGACGGAATGAAACTGTTTGAACTTCACTACTTACATGTACCCCTGCCTGTGACACTGGTCAGCTTAGTCGTGCTTGTTTTCACAAGTCTAAAGTCGCTAAAGACTGCGGTTCAACCGAGATTATTATGGTCTGCTCATCGTCTATCAGAGAAATATTCAGAACAAGATTCCGAGAAACATTCAAATCCGTTTCAAAAAAGTATCAAAGTTGATTATTTCTGGGCCGCCTGTCTTGTAATCGCGACGTTCATACTCGTCTTCGTCTTTCGTTAAAATTTCACAAGGTGGTCTATCGCTCTGCGTAATTTTAACGAAAACTTCGGGTCAATGTTTCCGATTTGACTGGGTTTCGAGGATTAAGGCTCCCAAGTTTTGGCGACCTTATTCAGGTACCAAACAATATGGGTATTGCCTAACCCTTGGGGGCTTTGGTCACTTCGTAATAAGAAATCGCTTTTACCGCAGGGGGCCAATCGGGGCGAAGCTCAAGCGCGCGTTTTAGGTCGCGATAAGCGGGTGTGAAATTATCAAGACGATCATTGGCAATAGCGCGGTTATAAAGGGCTTCGGGTTCTTTATCTGTGCCAAGGTTTATGGCCGTTGTCGCGAGTTTAATGGCTTTGGAGTAATTTCCCATAAAGACTTCGCACGCGCTATAATTGACAAAAATAAGCGGCTCTTGGTCATTCATTTCAATCGCTTCATCGTACCACATCCGCGCTTTTTCGTAATGTCCCGCCCGCATATGTAAAATGCCAATATTCGTTTTCAGGGCAATTTTATTTTTTTTAGACAAGTTCGTGTCAAATAGGGCCTCTTCGCAATTCCGAATCGTCGAGCGCTTCCCCGGATCGCCGGTTTTGGTTTTTATATAACATGCATAGGGTGCGCCGCTTCCCGATATAACCATTTGCGCCTGAGCGGGAGTCGCCAGTGCAAAGAGCGATATAAAACTAATCAAAGCGGTGATTTTTAAAGATAATTTAGACATATGAAGCTCCGTTTGTCCTATATTATCATAAATTGGGGTATTTTCAAAATTCACGATTGCGCGAGGCGAGAATCTATTAAAATTTGTTGCACTTCTTGCTTTTAAGAAATCAATCAAAGGGCTACATGTATAATATGTCAGCTCTAAAACTTTATATTGGAAATTATAACTATTCCTCATGGTCATTGCGTCCGTGGTTAGTTTTGAAAAAATCTGAATTGCCTTTCACGGTTGAGGTCATTGATTTGGATATTCCGGGCTATAAGGATAAGCTTCTTGCATTGACGGATGCGGGAACTGTGCCTGTCCTTGAAGTCAATGGCGAGCGTTTGCCCGATAGCCTCGCAATTAGTGAATTTTGCGCAAAAGCCGTGCCTAACCTCTGGCCCAAAGACGCGGCCGCGCGCGCGGAATGCAAACGGGTTGTAAAACTCATGCATGAAGGTTTTGCGGATTTGCGCAATGAAGCCCCGATGAATTTGCGCCGCAGAACTTCGGGCAAAATGCCCAAAGCCTGTTTGAAAGACGCGCAGGATATGGTGACGCTATGGGACGAGCTTTTGTCACAACATAATGGCCCGTATTTGTTTGATGATTGGACGATAGCGGATGCCTTCTACACGCCCGCCGCAACGCGCTTTGCCAGCTATGATTTGCCCCGTAGCGCACGGTCTGATACTTATATTTCTGAACTGATGTCCGATCCAGATTATTTGATGTGGGAAGCGCAGGCGTTCACGGAAACGCACATCCTGCCAGAGACGGATTGTGTAAATCTTTAGAGGTCTTTATGAATTTGAAAGATGCCATACGGACAATTCCTGATTTCCCAAAACCAGGGATTATGTACCGCGATATAACAACGCTTTTAACAAACCGCCGTGCCTTTGCCGAATGTGTCATTCGCATGGCCGCCCCTTACCAAACACGAAACATCGATAATGTTGCCGCAATAGAAGCGCGCGGTTTTACCATTGGTGGCGCGATTGCATTTGAATTGGGTGCAGGTTTTGTCCCGATCCGTAAAAAGGGCAAATTACCTTTTGATACTTATGAACAAGATTATGAACTCGAATACGGGGCAGATACGCTCGAAATTCATGCCGATGCTGTACGCGGCGGAGAAAAGGTCTTATTGATAGACGACTTGATTGCAACGGGCGGCACGGCAGAAGCCGCTATCCACCTTTTGCGTAAAACAGGGGCAGAGGTGGTCGGCGCCGCGTTTATTGTCGATTTACCAGACCTTGGCGGTTTGAAGCGGATTACGAAAATGGGTATCCCTGTGACCGCCCTTGTGGCCTATGAAGGGCATTGATGAGGGTTTGGTTGTTGAGGTATGCCAACGCTCTGAGCGCTTGGACTTGTTTAACATTTTGTATGTTACGGCTCAAAAACTGGGCGAAGGGTGCCCATTTTTTAAGTCTTAAAAGATTTTAAGATGCAAAGTGTTATACATTAAATTTAAATAGCATGATGTCGCCGTCTTTGACGATATAGTCTTTACCTTCTTGGCGGACTTTCCCAGCGTCTTTTGACCCTTGTTCTCCGCCGTTTTCGACATAATCAGTATAGGCGGTTGTTTCGGCACGGATGAAGCCTTTTTCAAAATCGCCGTGAATGACTCCCGCACATTTCGGAGCGGTCCATCCATCTTGAAAAGTCCATGCGCGGGCCTCTTTGGGGCCAACAGTGAAATAAGTCCGCAGACCTAGCAAGGCGTAACCCGCTTGGATAAGACGGTTAAGGCCTGGTTCCTCCAAGCCAATCTCTCCGAGATATTCCGCTTGCTCTTCCGCATCGAGCAAATCCATTTCAGATTCGATTTGCGCTGAAATAATAACAGCTTGCGCGCCTTCGGATTGAGCATGAGCCAAGACTTTTTCAGAATAAGCATTACCAGAGGCCGCGCTGTCTTCATCGACATTGGCGACATAAAGCACGGGTTTAGCGGTCAAAAGTTGCAGCATCTTCCACGCTTTGATGTCGTCATCATCGATTTCAACTGTGCGCGCGGGTTTACCGTCTTCTAATGCGGCGATTGCCATTTCAATTAGGCGCATGGTTTGCAACGCCTCTTTATCATTTTGTTTTATCTTTTTCTCAAGGCCAGACTTACGCTTTTCAAGGCTCTCAAGATCTGCAAGCATAAGCTCTGTCTCAACGGTTTCGTAATCGGCCATCGGGTCAATCGTGCCTTCGACATGCGTGATGTCGTCATCATCAAAACAGCGCAAGACGTAAAGCACAGCATCCGTTTCCCGAATATTGCCAAGAAATTGATTGCCGAGCCCTTCCCCTTTTGACGCGCCACGCACGAGGCCTGCTATGTCGACAAAATTCATTCGGGCGGGAATGCGGGTAGCCGATCCGCCGATTTCTGCAATCACGTCAAGGCGCGTCTCTGGGACGGCTACATCGCCGACATTCGGCTCTATCGTACAAAATGGATAATTGGCCGCTTGGGCATTCGCCGTCTGTGTCAGCGCATTGAACAGTGTCGATTTACCAACATTGGGCAATCCCACAATTCCGCATTTGAATCCCATAATAACTCTCTTTAAAGACGTGCTTAATGCTTAATGTGCATATTTTATTTGCGTTGTGGCTTCGCAGAAGGTGCGGGCGCTAATAAATTGACCTTGGTTTGATATTTGTCAAATTCATTTAAGGCTAACAGATCTGCCGCGCGCGCCAGCCCGTCCATCATATCGTCTTTCCAAATTTTTTCAGTTTTGGAAAAGTCGGACAAGACATAACTGTGAACTTTATCCTTGTGACCGGGATGGCCAATACCAAGGCGCGCGCGGTGAAAGTCTTCACCTAAGTGTTGGCGTATGGAACGCAGGCCGTTATGCCCTGCTATGCCGCCGCCCGTTTTCATACGAAATTTTCCCGGCGCAATATCCAGTTCGTCATGGAAGACGACAATATTGTCTAAGGGGATTTTATAAAACTGTGCTGCTCTTTGTACAGACCGACCCGATTCGTTCATAAAGGTCATAGGTTTTAGCAAAAGAACTTTAACAGGGCGGCCCCCCGCCATGATGACACCTTCGGAAGCAAGGCCTTGAAATTTTGATTTTAACGGCGAGAAATTGTGCGCTCGCGCGATTTCATCAATGGCCATAAAGCCAATATTATGGCGATTGCCAGAATATTTATCACCGGGATTACCAAGACCGACCCAAAGTCGCATGTCTGTCCCCGTTGCTTTTGATGAGCGTCCGATTTTTGTAAAAACGGACGCCATCCATGAAAATATCTTTGGAATTAGTCTTCTGAAGTTTGTGCCGTTGCGGGTACATCTGCAACTGCGACTTCGTCGGCTTCCTCATCGGTTGTCGTTTCTGCACGCGAGGCGATAATTGTTGCGATTGTGAAATCACGATCATCAATAGACGGCGTAACATTTTTAGGCAGGGTAACTTCCGAAATATGGATAGAATCGCCGATTTCGAGCTTTGACACATCGACTTCGATTTCATCTGGAATTTGACCCGCTGGACATTTGACTTCAATGGCGTAACGCACAACGTTCAATGTACCGCCTTCTTTAAGGCCTGGAGAATCGTCTTCACCAATGAATGTCACAGACACTTCAACTTCAATAATTGATTTTGCTGTCACACGATAGAAATCCACATGCACAGGCATGTCAGAAACGGGGTGGAATTGAACATCTTTTGTGATGACTTTTTGCTTTTTACCACTGTGAGAAAGCTCGACCATGTTTGACAGGAAGTTTCCTGAATTAATCGCGCTTAGCATTTCATTGAATTTCACAGAAATCGCAATAGGGGCTTCGTCGCCGCCATAAATAATGCCGGGAACCAAACCATTGCGGCGGGCTTCGCGGGATTCGCCCGTACCTGTTGTTTCGCGTACGACTACATCAAGGCTAATTTCGCTCATTTTATCTCGTCCTTTGATCGAAAGGTCTTTTTCGACCTCTTTCACCTAAAAAATCTGCCGCCCAACATGTTTTGAGGCGGCAAAGCGGTAAATACTTAAATTTGCGGTGCGTATACTGAAAATGGCTCACTTTAGCAAGCCCCCCAATTTAAATTGAGCGACTTATTTTCAAAGCGGATTTACCCAAATAATTTTGATACGCTTTCATCATTGGCAATGCGGCGAATGGCTTCACCAAGAAGGGTTGCGACAGAGACTTCGCGAACCTTTGGGCAATCTTTGACTTTTTGAGGTTGAGAAATTGTGTCTGTGATAACCACTTCTTTGAGGACAGATTTTGTTATGCGCTCAATTGCGGGGTCTGATAACACACCGTGGGTAATATAGGCGCTAACACTATTGGCGCCTTTATCCTTTAGGGCTGTGGCTGCGTTACACAGCGTACCACCTGAGTCGATAATATCATCTAATAAGATACAGGTCCGTCCAGCGACATCCCCAATAATATTCATTACCTCGGCTTCACCCGCTTTTGGCCGACGTTTGTCGACGATAGCAATGTCCGCGTTAAATTGTTTCGCAAGGCTACGGGTTCTGACAACGCCGCCTGTATCAGGGGAAACAAACATGAGGTTATCACGCTCTGATTTTGAAAACTTATCTTTAATGTCGGCTTCGAAAACAGGCTGGCCAAAAAGATTATCCGTAGGTATATCAAAAAACCCCTGTATTTGCCCCGCATGTAAATCAATATTGAGGACGCGGTCTGCGCCTGCTTTTGAAACAAGGTTGGCCACTAATTTCGCGGAAATGGGTGTTCGTCCCCCCGTCTTTCGATCTTGTCGGGCATATCCGAAATAAGGGACAACGGCGGTAATGCGTTTAGCTGAGGCGCGAACCAGCGCGTCAATAATAATCAAGAGTTCCATTAAATGGTCATTAGCGGGGGCCGATGTGGGTTGGATCAGGAAAATGTCTTCGCCGCGTACATTTTCGTTGATTTTGACGAAAATTTCTTGGTCACGAAAGCGTTCAATATCAATAGAGGTGAGGGGCACGTCTAAAACGTCTGCGATTTCACGTGCAAGTGTTGGGTTTGATGTTCCGCTAATCAGTTTCATGGGACGCGCTCACATTTAATAGTGTTTAAGTGCCGATTGAATAGTCAGCCTGTTTTGAAAAGTAAATCATTCAGTGAGCATAATCGCAGAAATATTACGGCCATAATCACCAAGAGCGTGATGTGTGTTATAGCGATAGCTAAAATATTCATCAGCTTGAGCATAGGTGCAATCAGGCAAGGCGGCGACATGCTGTAACCCAGCTTTACGCAGACGCGCTAAGATGAAGGCTTTTAGGTCAAAATGTGCGCGCGGCGTTCTTGAATGTCCTATCTTGGACTTGAAAAACACAGTGTAATTTGGGTCGCGCTCTATGAATTGGTTTTGGAACTCTGCCCCGACTTCATAATTGACTTGGGAAATGCACGGGCCAAGGACCGCGCGAATATGTTCGCGCTTCGCCCCTAAGGCTTCCATAGCCTCGAGGGTTGCGTCCGTTATGCCTGTGACTGCGCCCCGCCAGCCAGCATGACAGGCACCGATGATACGGGTTTGGGGCTCAAAAAACAAAACAGGCCCACAATCTGCGCCAAGCGCGGAAAGCGCAAGGTTTGGAATTTGCGTGACATGTCCGTCCGCTTTTGGGCGTGTCGGGTCGAGATTGGGACTTAAAGGGGTCGTATGTGTTACGACTTCTGTGCTGTGATATTGGTGAAGAGATATTAAATTGTCTTTAGAGGTTCCAAGCGCTCTGGCAACGCGCTGCCGGTTTTCACGAATCGCCTGTGGATCGTCGCCAGACCCTTGCCCCGTATTCAAACTGGCATAATTTCCGTTTTTTTGAGTTTTTTTGTGGGTGTGCGTCTCGGAAACTCCGCCTTTCCGCCCGAAAAACCCATGTGCAATATTCTGGCCCATTAGCAAGTTGTGCGTTTTAAAGGGTGGGTTTATCAATGGAGGTGTTAAAGTCGGTTTAGAAACCAAGGCTTGCCTCCGTATCTTTTGGCGCAATACAAATCGCTTTAAATAGCGATCCCATTTCTTGCTCATCCATAAGTCGGTGGAGTTGTCGCAGGATTTTAGGGCGAGCGTCTGGCTTGGCGCGAGTCAATGCCACAGCACGAAGCTCTATCCCAAGTTTTGATAAAAAAGCCCTTTGTGAAATCGGGCCAAAGGTTTTCAGCCCTGCCGCTTCGCATAATTCTGTTAGGGCGGAAAAATCGACTCGGGCCGTTAAATCTGTATCCCCTGGGGCAGAAAAAACACCGACTTTTTCATGGCGCTTTAGAGCTTGAAGCGTGTCACCAAATTCGGTCATCTCTGGCCCGTAATCTATAAAGAGTGCTCGGGCTGGGGCGCGGGACATAAATTCGGCTAATGCGTCAACCCATTGTGCAAAAGCGGGGCAAACTTCTAACAGATCGCCATTATTGGCCGTCTCTTGCCCAGAGGGAAGCTGCGTGCCAAGGCTTTCGCTAATGGCGCTTGGCGATATGCCGTAAACCATCCTGTCTTCATGATCGAGGGCAACAAGCCGTTCATGCCAGCCTCGGCGTCCAGCAAAGCGATCTTTTTGGATGAATTGACGGATCGGCAAACAGTCTAGATATTCATTGCCAAGGATTAAAGTCGGTAGGGCGGCTATATCGCTCAAAGTTTTTGCCCATGTTACTTCGACCCCGCAATCTTTGAGGGTTTTACCTTGAACGGATTCGAGTGCGGCGCTGGCCTCTATCAAAGTAACGGAAAGGGCTTCAAAAAAATCAGAATCCAGTTGCGCGGTTCTTAATATATCACTCATCATTATTCCGCGCCCAGGCCCGAATTCAACAAGCTGTATGCGCGCGGGAGAGCCCATGTCTTTCCAGCTTTGTAAACACCACAGCCCTAACACTTCGCCAAACATTTGCGATATTTCTGGCGCTGTAATGAAATCCCCTTCAGAGCCAAGCGGGTCGCGTGTGGGATAATACCCCAAAACAGGATCAAGTAAGCATTGCGCCATATATTCCGCAATAGATATTGGGCCTTCCGTCTTGATTTGACGTTTTAAACGTTTGCCGAGTTCTGTTTCATCTGACATTTGAGCGACTACAATATTTTAAGTTTTGCCATTGTTTTGGAGTTCTTAAACTTCGGTTTGAGGTTCTGCTACGCGCTTAGGCGCGACAGGGGCCCGTTTGATTGCCCATATGACAAGGATAGCCCCGATAATGACCATAGGAAGGGAATATGCCATGCCGCGTGTCAGCGGGCCAAAGAGTGTCGCGTCAGGTTCACGGAACAGTTCAACGAACATACGAAAAATGCCGTAGAGGAAAATAAAGCCTCCCGCACAAATACCAGGCTTGGTTAGGGCTTTAAACCGTTTCGCCGCGATCATTAAAATTACGAAAATCGCTATGCCTTCTAAACCCGCTTCATAAAGCTGACTTGGGTGACGGGGATAGGATCCCGGATCTGAGGCGAAAATAAAAGCCCAAGGCACATCCGTAATACGCCCGTAAAGTTCTTGGTTCACAAAATTTCCCAAAAGGCGGACCAGACCAATGCCGATTGGGGCACCGCATGCCACAACATCTGATATGCGCATCAGACTTATTTTTCGGGTCTTGGACATATAAATCAGGGCAACACAGACGCCGATAAAACCGCCATGAAAAGCCATGCCGCCTTTCCAAACTTGGAGTATTTTTATTGGGTCTTGGATATATTGAGCTGTATCATAGAGTAAGACAGAGCCAAGGCGGCCCCCAATAATTATACCGAGTAAGGCAAAGAATACGAAATCTTCGAGCATACGTTTATTGGGAATGATGTCATTTCCACGTGTTGCACCGTTTGGAATCCATATGTCTTTTTGTTTTGTAAGATGTCGCGCCCATAAATAAGCCCCCAGAACCCCGAGGACATAGCTGACCCCATACCATTTTACCGAAAAGTTCCCGATGGAAATCGCGTTTGGGCTAATCCAATCGGGGAAGGGAATCGCTTGAATAAGGGGAATGAGATTGGGCATAAGGAGGCTGAATAGGAACATAGAACAATACTACAGTAGACAATTACAATAATGGATAATTACAATTTAATCGTAAAAACGCTTTAGACTAGAATTTTGATAGACCGAGCTTATATCTATAGAAAGACTTATTTGATTATAAACGTATACGACGTCCTTAAAAATGAAAAAGTGAGGCATTATGCAATCCAAATCCCGCCCTTTAAATGATTTTACAAACCTTATGACCAATGCTGCTGGGGCTCTAAAGGGGGTTGGAGATGAGGTTAAGGCTGTTGGACGGTCTCAGACGGAGCGTTTAATCTCGCAAATGGATCTGGTGGGGCGCGATGAATTTGAAGTCTTAAAAGAAATGTATTTGGCCTCTCGCCAAGACGTTGAAGCGCTCACTAAAAAAGTCGAAGCGCTCGAATCGCGTCTCAGATAATTTAATTCAACTTAGTTTTCATTTTAGGCAGCCTTGATTTTAGGTCAGTCTTGATTTTATATCAGTCTTGTTCTTCGATCCGTTCGAGTGTGCCTATCGAGCGGTATTTTAGGCTGTAGAGGTTTAAATATCTTGGTTTTAAGTACATTTAGTTATTAACAGGGCGAGCGTCTCTATATCTTGTCATCATAAACCTGTAACTTAAGCTTAGCATAATAAAACGATTCTTGTTTTGTGACATGCAAAGGGCGATTATGAGTTCAGTGAAGACTAAATGCGTGAAGCCTGTACCGACTTTGTCGGGCATGAGGGCTATGCGTGGCAACCCCCTTGATGTTGTTGAACGCCTTTGCATTGCCGAGCATTATGATTATGAGCGATTAGGCGCCAATGAAATTCATTTGACCCTCAATAGCCTCTGGTGTGACCATGATGTTTCTCTGCGGTGGAGCGGAACCGACGAGAGTGTTCAGCTTTTCCTAATGTTCGAAGGCCGTATACCAGGCGGGCGCACGAATGATATTTGTCGTTTGCTATCGCTACTGAATGAACGTTTGAAAGCCGGCCATTTTGATTTTTGGGATAAGAGCGGAAGCCTAATTTATAGAAATAATCTGTCTTTATCGGGCGGGGCGGCTTTAAAGACAGAGCAAGCGATGAACCTGTTGGCACTTGCGTTAGAAGCCGCAGAGCGTGGTTATCCAGCTTGTCAATATGTGGCTTGGGCCGGCCAGTCACCCGAAGACGCGCTCACTAAAACGCTTATTGAGTTGTCGAAACAAGCTTAAAATCATGTCCAAACCGACACATTTAATTATCGGGGCTGGCAAAATGGGCGGGGCTCTTTTGTCGGGTTGGATAAGAGACGGGCTGAGTGCCCGCCAAGTCGCTATTTATGATCCTAACCCAGGTCTGATTGCGCAATCGGCGATCCATGACGGGGCTTTACATGTGATGACATATGAGACCGTTTTAAACGATATCGAGATTGTACTTTTGGGGGTCAAACCGCAAATATTTTCAACAATTGCCTTTGATCTAGCGCGTCTTATCCCAACATCTGCCCTGATTGTGTCAATAATGGCGGGGACATCCCTAAAGCGTCTGCAATCGGCGTTTCCTAACAATCCAGTCTTGCGCGCTATGCCGAATACGCCTGCCGCGATTGGGGCTGGTATTACCGCATTCACAGCGGATGGCCGTGTCTCTCAGGCACAAAAAGACCTTGCAAAACAATTACTCTCTGCGGGCGGCGGGGTTCACGAAGTGGAATCAGAGGCCATGATTGACATTATCACGGCGGTTTCAGGGTCTGGCCCCGCCTATGTGTTTTATATGGTCGAGGCCTTAGAAGCTGCGGCTGTAAAAGCAGGGTTGCCAGAAGATATAGCCCCCGAATTTGCACGCCAGACTATTATCGGAGCCGGCGCTTTGCTGGACGCAACACCCGATCAAAGTGCAGGCGATTTACGGCGTGCCGTGACCTCGCCGAACGGGACGACCCAAGCGGCGCTGGATGTGTTGATGAATGAAAATGGACTCCCCTTATTGATGCGCGACGCAGTCAAAGCGGCGTTAAAGCGCGCCAAAGAACTTGCGGGTTAGAGAACACATTATATTACTCGGGATCGAGACTGTGTAAAATGTCACGATCAATGCGCGCCGCAAGCGCTTCTAAATCCGTGTCTTGAAATCCAAACGTCAGGATTATCATTGATTACTCAGAGTGTTGCGAGGCCGTTTGTTGAATCATTTTGAGTGCCTGTACGCCGGCCAAAGCGCTTCAGTTCAATATTTGGATAAATCTTCCAATATTGACCTTCAATAATGGATTGACCCTTTGCGCGTTAAATGAAAAAACTGAAACCAGAATTCGACACATAAAGTCGACAGAGTTTGAGCGCAGGGAATACCGCCATGATTGAAAAAGCTTACCATGACCGCGACGGTCAGATCTGGATTGACGGTGAATTTGTCGATTGGCGTGAAGCCAAAGTGCATGTTCTAACGCATTCATTGCATTACGGTTCTGCTGTTTTTGAAGGCGACCGCGCTTATGGCGGAGAGATTTTCCGCCTCAACGACCATAGTCAACGGCTTTTGAACTCCGCCAATTTGATGGGTTTTGAAATTCCTTTCACGCTTGAACAAATCAACGATGCCTGTACGGAAACCTTGGCAAAGTCTGGCTTAGGGGATGCGTATCTTCGTCCTTTTGCGTGGCGCGGGTCTGACATGATGGGGGTGGCGTCTAAAAATAACCGTATTCATCTGGGTGTGGCGTGTTGGCATTGGGGTAGCTATTTTGCTGATAAGATGAAAGGCATTCGCCTGTGTATTTCCGATTGGAAACGTCCGGCACCCGATACGATTCCGTGTAAATCTAAAGGCGCAGGTCTTTATATGATTTGTACCCTGTCCAAGGACGCGGCAGCGGCCAAAGGGTTTGATGACGCGCTCATGTATGATTACCGGGGGCGGGTGGCTGAATGTACGGGCGCGCATATCTTTTTTATTCGTGACGGAGAGCTTCATACACCGACCAATGATATTCTACTCGAAGGTATTACGCATGATACTGTGGTCAAGCTTGCACAGAAGCGCGGTTATAAAGTCTATAAGCGCGATATTTACCCTAGCGAGTTGCCGCATTTCACAGAGTGCTTCGTTGTTGGCACAGCCGCCGAAGTCACCCCAGTACGCGAAATCCAAGGCATTCATTATACGCCGGGCGAAGTCTGTCACGCGCTAGCCGAAGATTACGACAAACTCGTGAATGGTAAAATGGTCTTATAGAGTATTTTTATGAATGTATTCTAATCGACGGAACGCCGCTATTCCAATCATTGAGAATACAGCTAGACAGGCTGGGCCTAAGAGTTCCGTGCTGAATAGGGTATGGCCCGCTTAGAGAGATTTCATAATAGACACGAGTCCCATCATGGCACCCGTGAAAAAGACACAATCAATGACGATATAATACACTCTTTTATATCTCATATCTAACTCACTTTCCGCAGTGCCGCGCGGAAATAAAGTTGCCCAGTGTAGACGGACAATATAGCGGCGAGCCAGAGGAATATGAGGCCTGCATAGCCTGAAATATCAACAAGGGCTGGGATCATCGAATCGATCGGGAGCCAAGCATTGGCCGCGACCCAAAACATAAGAATGAAAATAGCGAGCATTTCACAAGCGGTCTTCCATTTGGCGAGCTTTGTGGGGGGCATGATACGGGCTGATAGGGCGGCATGTTCACGCACGCCGCTGACGAGGACATCTCGGAAAATGATCGCCATGGCAGGAATTAAAATATACCAGACGCCGCCATTGACGATTGAGAAGGCGACCAAGCACGCTGCGACTAATAATTTATCGGCGATCGGGTCAATCATACGCCCAAAGTCAGAGGTCACATTCCAGCGGCGCGCCAGAAACCCGTCAAGGAAATCGGTTATCCCCGCGAGCAAAAACAAGGTCATTAAGACTGAGGGGCGTGCAAAAAAGTTTATGTAATCGGTTCCCACATTCATAATGCCGTACATAATAAAAGGGATTGAGAGGATGCGAATGGCGGTCAGCGCATTGGGGAGCCAATGGAGTCTATGGGGTCGGTCTGCGACTGTGAGTATATTTGTAGTCATGTTTTAAAACGTCCCAAGATAAGGTGAAGGCCTGTAATCAAGGACAAAAATGCTGCAAGCCATAGTAGGCCTTGTCCAAGAATCCAAACATGTGTGGAAGGATTATTATAGATTTCGAGTGCATTCTCATCTGTACGAAACCCGTCATAAATCTGCGTTAGCCAGGGTGACGCCAAGAGAATACAAACTGACAGCATTAGTAATCCGCTTTTCCAATGGCCCCACTTTGTTTCTGGCCAGCCATTTTGTAAAAGATTTTTGCCCGCAATCAAACCGACTAAGATTTCTCGTCCAATGATAATTAAGGCAGGGATAAGCAGAAGGGGCCCGAGCGTACCCGCCTTGAAGATTACCCAGACTATCGCCGCCAATGTACTGACAATGAGTACCGTATCGGCGATGTCGTCAAACCAGCCATATTTTCGGAAACGGGCATTTTCTGGCCCGCCAATCATATCGTCAAAAATATCCGTTATGGCCGCAATTATAAACAGGAATGATGCAAATGCCGTAATTTGTAAATTCGGCCAACCGCCTAGTATAATAATCGCGACAACAATGGGGACGAGTAAAAACCGTATCAATGTCAATCCATCCGCAAATGCACCGCCTGCACGATCCGTAAAATCTGAAGTCGGAATTTCAATCCCCTGCGGGTCTGATCCATGCTGACCCGTTTCCAGACGCCCAGTTTCCAGACGCCGAGTTTTCTGTCGTCCAGTTTCTTGTCGAGTTGTATCTTTACGGTCTTTTTCTGAACCCGTTGTCATGGCTTACTCCCCAATTGACACTGTCTTACGACCTAAGCATTAAAATAGCCATGTATGGTTTGCGCCAATTTTTGGCTCACACCTTCAACACTCGCAAGCTCTTCAATCGCCGCTGATTTCACAGCCTTTGCAGAGCCGAAATGCGCAAGAAGGGCTTTCTTTCGACCCGGCCCTATGCCGACAATATCATCAAGTGGATTTTTTATCATCTCTTTTTTACGGCTAGCGCGGTGCGTGCCAATGGCAAATCTATGCGCTTCGTCGCGCAATCTTTGCAAATAATATAAGGCTGGGGTTCCGGGCGGCAAGGTAAAGTCCGCGCGGCCATTCATATAAAAGGTCTCGCGACCCGCATTGCGATCGGGGCCTTTGGCACTCGCAACAAGTGTTGTGCGGTCAAGCGCCCCTATTTCGCGCATAATCGCGGTGACAACAGAGAGTTGCCCTTTTCCACCATCAATCAAAACAAGGTCAGGCCAAACACGCGTTTCATCTTTTAAAAGGCGTGAAAACCGTCTTTGGAAGACTTCGCGCATCATACCGTAATCATCACCCGGTTCTGTATTCGGATCCTTGATTTTAAACGTGC
>CALCKU010000001.1 GCA_937965735.1 uncultured Caulobacterales bacterium | reverse complement strand
CTTTTCAAAATGAGCGGAATGAATTCGAATCGATGACACGAGAATTTGAAGGGAAAGTGAGTCAGCTTAAAGCGCTTATTTCTGATAATGCGAACGAGCTATCACACATTATATCACTGTCAGAACAAAAAGTGACAGAAGCGAGAGTCAGTGCGGAAGGCGTCACAGCAAAGATGAATGCGGCCTCTGAAGTCTTACGTGAAAACACGGTTGAAGCGACAGCATCATTACGGGTAAGCCATAAGGACATTGAAAACTTAGCCGATATTATTGTTACACGCTCCGAAGAATTAGACACGGTTTATAAAAGCCACGCTCAAGAACTCACATCTATGATTGAACAATTAAGAGATGAGCAAAAGAACCTTGGCATGTCACTCGAAGCCCGATTAAGTAAAATGCGGGACGTCTCTTTATCCGCTAAAGCCAGCGCAGAGAGTTTGACTCAATCCAGTGAATCGGGCCGTCAAACCGTTATTGCGCTCGCTGAAGCGGCGCGTATCACCGAAGATGCTTTGCGCGTTCGTTTTTCCGAAATGGAAAAAATGGTCGAGTACTCAAACTCTAAAGCCGAGAATATTAGTCACGCAGCCGCCCAAAGGGTTCAGCGTAGTCTAGCCCTAACCCGAACAGAAATTCAGCGTATTGAAACCGATATGCAAACTTTGCAAGACCGCTTAAACGCACAAATCAACTCGGTTATGGTTCCAGTGCATTCACCATCTATTGCGAAAAAGCCAATTGTAAATTCGATCACTCCTTCTGACACTTTACCAGAAGATACGTCAAAGACGGACAAGAAGCCGAAACAGAAATACCGTGAACGATTACAATTTAGGCCCTTAGATGATGAATCAGAAAACACCCCTTTAAACAATAAGCCGAATGATAATGGAGCTTTAGCCGCGCCGCCGTTACTACCCACTGAATTCGCGACTGAACCACTGGATATGGTCGATCGTTTTGATACGGATCCATTTTCCGACTTCCAAACTTTATCGGAAGATTTCGCTCTTGATTTCGAACCCGTATCTATGCCGAGTCCCTCGACAGAACATTCGCTAGACTCTCCGCCCGATACGACTGCGATAGATCCTACGCTTGACCCAATGACTGGTTTTATTGACGACACTTTATCTATTCCAGAGAGCGTCGGAAACAGCGAAAGCAAAAACGCGTATATGCAGGAAAAAATATCTGAACAGGATAAAATATCTGAATCTGAAGATGGATCGGACTTCAATCCCGTTCCGCGTTTCCTTCGATCAAAAACAGCGACTGCATCACAAGACTTAACTGAATCTAAAAATACACAATCAAAGCCTTCAGGCATAGAAACTGTAAATGCGCAAAATATATCTGAGAAAGATACCGATTTTCACCCAATTGGTGCACTTCCAAACAAAGCACAGGTTAAAAAGTCAAAATGGAGTTGGAAAAACCTCCTAGGTGGAAACATTCCAGCTCCGACAAACACACCTGAACATGCCCCCCAATCCAAAACAAACGTACTCAAAACAGAACCCGTATTACAGCCAAATCCAACACCAGAAACACGACTAGAAATACCGTCAAAATCTACAGAGCCCTCAACGCTTGGATATTTGAATAATACGGAACAAAAAAGCGTCCCATCTAAGACAGAAGCCTTAATTTCAAAGCCTCAAATTGCGCGTACGAATGAACAGCAAATTATTGCGACCTTGTCTGGTATGGGGTTATCGCCTGGCGCTATTGTTGATGATGGATGTATTATTGAAGCCGCCAACACCCGCAAAGCGAATGGCGCCAGCGCCATGAGTCATGCTGTCTTTAACCGTCTAAAAGACCCTATTTTGCATTTACGCGGCGCATTAGAGCTTAACCCCGAACTCAAATCAGATGCACGCGCCTTCACCTTACAGTTTCAAACAGGTCTAGAGGTCTTCCATAATGACCGAGAAGGCATTCGTACACGCTTAGAAAGTGAAAGCGGTCGGGCTTATTTATTGTGTGATGCGGCACTAAACGGATAAGGAAGGCGTTTTTCGTAGAGTACTGCGGTCAATTAGACCTTACGGGTATTTGCGTTAAAACATGCCGTGCTTCGTTGTTATAAGTATTTTGAGTTAAAAATGCGCACGCCACGCGCACAAAAGTACTAAACCATACCAATTTAGGGCGTAGTGAGTACGATTAGCGCTGAATGGTCTAACTTCGAGAATTATAGGCTATCAGACTTTCCTTTAACCAGTCAGCGATCTCTAATAAAGCGTCTTGGTTCGCGGAGCTTTGCGCTTTGACGATCTCTGATACACTGGCCGCATTGGCACGACTCTCTTTTTGAACATCATAAGTCGCAATCAATTTACGAGACGTGCCATCTGATAAAACGGCGCTATAATGTGCAATCACACGCGGTGCGAAGTCTGGCCCTTTATCAAACTCTGCTTCAAATGCCCGAATATTCAAGCTAACCCGATACGTTGGACGCGCACCCGAATTTGGCAAAACACCCACTAAACCCTCTCGACTCGACAAAACGTCAAACAAAGATCTTTGTATCAAGGACGGAATTGTATCCGACCAAACGGCCCCGTCCGCAATAGTGAGTTGGGCTTCAAGTCCGCTTAGAACAATGTCTGCACCGCGTAATTCAGCGCCCACAGTCGGGCGGTCAATCCGAATGACAGGAGCCCCCGTTTGAGCAACCGATGACTGAACATTCGTCTCTAAGCGATAAACAACATCCGCAAGTTTAGGCTCTGGTAATAAGGACACACAGGCAGTTAAACTTATCACAGCCACATTAAGCATTACGAAATTAAGCAGTCTAAGATTAAACGTATTTAGACACGCTATTTTAAAATTGAACAGTTTTCGCGATTTATGTCCTATCATAGAACGACACAAATGCTTTTGTTTGAACGGACGACCTGAAAGGCTTATCATTGCGGAAGCTCCACTTTTATTTTCTTCTCACCCGCAATGAACTGCACTGGATTTTGCTCTAATTTATCCGCGATCCGTTCCATAGTCAGCATAACCCGACGAAGCGCGTCTGTTGTTTCTTCTAAATCTGTAAAACCAGATCGCGATAAACGATTAATTGCATCACTAACATCTTCCGTCGTATCACCCGCTTGTCCTGATAAAACCCGAATACTTGCAAGTGTTTCATCAACTTCGGCGAGTGAAACTTCAGCCCGCGCCAACAATGATTTCGCTTCTGCATTCACCAGCTTATTCGTATCGAGCGCCGCAGCATCTACCGCTTCTGCTGCCTCGGATACATCTTTCGCTGCCGTTTCAAAGGCTAAAAGTACTCGGTTTACCAGTTCTGGATCAATATCGACTTCTGAAATCTTCTTTGTCGTCACGTTTAAATTTGCAAGTATACCTTGAAAATCCGTTATTGCTGTCTCAGACATTATCATATTAACACCCGAAAGCGCCCTTTGCGCGCCCTCAATAACAGAAGTCCCACCTTCGACAAAGCTGTCGATCTGACTCATTTTACCTGGAATACGATACGGCCCTTTACCCGGTAAATCTTTTAGCAATGGCATATCTTCACCGCCTGAAAAGATTTGAATATAATTCAAACCCGTTAACCCCAAAGGTTCCAATTGCGCGTAACTGCTTGCATGCACGGGTGTTTCGCCGCCAACTTGTATCATCGTCAGCACAGAATCGGAATCGCTTGGATCTAAGGTCAAACCCGTAACCTCGCCAACACGCAATCCGTTAAATCGCACTTCACTTCCCTCTGACAAGCCCCGCACAGGCCCAGAAAAAATCACTTCGTAATCATCAAATTTTTGATCAAATTGCGCGTTAGATAGCCATGCAACAAAGGCAATGCCCATTATAAAGAATAGCAAGACAAAAACGCCGATTAGTGCAAAATGTGCTTTGCTTTCCATAGCCGTGTCCTATTTACGCCTTGTTTAACAAAGCCGCGCGCGCGCGCGGCCCACCAAAGTATTCTCTAACCCAGTCATGGTCAAACTCTAATACATTTGGCAGGCTATCGGCTATGGCAATTTGTTTATCCACCAGCACAGCTACACGGTCACAAATTGTAAAAAGACTGTCCAGATCATGGGTGATCATTAAAACGGTTAAATCCAAAGCCTCTCTAAGCCCTAAAATCAATTGATCGAATGCTGACGCACCGATTGGATCCAGACCCGCAGTCGGTTCATCTAAGAATAATAGGGTCGGATCAAGGGCCAAAGAACGCGCCAAACCTGCGCGTTTTTTCATACCGCCAGACAAATCAGATGGGTAGAGCGTTGCTGAATTCGCTGGCAAGCCAACCATATTGATTTTCATATCCGCCAGTTCCCGCATCAATTTTAAGGGTAGTTTTGTATGCTCACGCAAGGGCACCATAATATTCTCGCGTACGGTCAATGAAGAAAACAATGCGCCGCCTTGGAATAAAACGCCCATTTCATTATTAATGAGACGCCGTTGATCCGCACTCAACTTATCGCGGTCATGTCCGAAATATAAAACTTGCCCACCTTCTGGTTCTTTCAACCCTAAAAGTGTGTTGAGTAAGACGGATTTACCGGCCCCTGACCCGCCAACAAGCCCGACAATCTCGCTTCTAGAAACCTCAAAACTCAGGTTTTCATGGATAATATTCGTTCCGAATTGCGTTAAAATATTTTGCGCCGCAATCGGGGGTTTTGACATATCAAGGTTGACCACCATATCAAATGCCCATTTCTAAAAATAACATCGCAAAAATGGCGTCCATTACAATCACAGAGAATATGGCCTGCACAACACTCGTCGTCGTGCGACTGCCTAAGGATTCCACGCTCCCGGTTACCGCTAAGCCCTGACGACAACCAACCACAGCGATAATTAATGCAAAAAACGGAGCTTTGACCATCCCAACCCAAAAATTAGTAATTGGAATGGCCTCGCGCAGGCGCGCAAAGAATAAAATTGGCGAAATATCGGTTGGGCCGAACCAAGCGACAATCATGCCGCCCGCAAGGCCTGACATCATTGCGGCAAAAGTTAAAATAGGAGCTGAGACAAGACACGCAATGGCACGCGGCACAACGAGAGTCTCGTAACGGTCCAGGCCAATAACCTGCATGGCGTCCACTTCTTGACGCATTTTCATCGCGCCGATTTGCGCTGTAAAGGCCGAATCAGACCGCCCAGCAAGCATGATCGCCGTGATTAGAACGGCAAATTCCCGAAGCACTGAAAAACCGACTAAATCCACCATAAAGATTTGCGCACCAAAGGAGGCCAACAAATTCGAGCCCATAAATGCAATGACGGCACCGATAAAAAAGCTCAGCACCATGATAATCGGAGCCGCATTTAACCCGACATCTTCAATTAGGGCGACAATTGATTTCCACCGAATCTGCCGAGGGTTTAAAAGCTGGCGCACTAAAACCGTTGTAAACCGCCCCAGAAAAGCCAATGTATCCACGGTTTCCGTACAAAAACGAACCGTAGACTTCCCCAAACGCTCAAAGGCATCAAACCACATACGGTGTTTAAGCGGCGGCGTACCAACCGTAGCGTCGGCAGCGACTTGCATGAGGGTTTCCCGCCCTTTAGAGCCCGACAAAATCGACCAATCCGAATTCGCCTGATCAGGATTTTTAATCGCGCTCGCCAATACAAAAGCCCCTGCCGTATCAAGACCTGTGAGGTCTTTAAAATCAAAGTCTACATGTCGGAATGTTTGCCCTTCAACGGCTTTGGAAAACGGCTCGTAAACTTCGCCGATCTGTTGCAACGTCCAATGCCCTTTCGCATTCACGCGCAGAACATCACCGTCTACATCCACGTCAAATGCGGGGCTTTGTAGAGTTTGACTTTGTATAGTTTGGCTTTGTTCCAAATTCATCATTACGCTAAGGTGCAAATCATAGAGCGCTACGTCAAGCAAGGAGTCTATATTGCGCACAATTATCATAACACAAAAAGATTGGCCCGTAGCAGGCAGCTTTCGAATTTCGCGCAGCACACTGACCCATATCGCGACTTTGCATGTTGAAATCGAAGAAGACGGGGCGATTGGACGCGGGGAATGCCGTCCTTATGCCCGTTATTCGGAGACATGTGAAAGTGTTCATTCCCAGATTAGCGCCGTCCTGCCAGCACTTGAAAACAACCTAGCACGCACAGAGCTTCAAACGCTTTTACCCGCGGGTGCGGCGCGCAATGCTGTCGATTGTGCGCTATGGGATTTGGAGGCGAAACTCAGTGGAAACAGCGTTTCAGACTTGCTCGGTCTGCCAAAACCTATGCCACGGATCACCGCCTATACGCTATCTGTCGACACGGCGGAGCGCATGGCATTAGCGGCCCGAAAAGCCAAAGACTATCCCTTGCTCAAAATTAAGATTGGCTCAGAAAACGGCTTAGATTGCGCACAAGCTGTCCTTAATGCCCGACCCGATGCGCGCTTGATCATTGATGCGAATGAGGCTCTAACAACACAACAAACGGCGGCTTTACTAAAGACATTAAAGCCTTCAAATATTGCAATGATTGAACAGCCCTTACCGTGTTCAGACGATAATAGTTTAGCGACGCAAAATTTGGAACAATCGCAACACGGTCATATTATTTGCGCAGACGAATCTCTGCACACATCCCAAGATTTAGATGCCTTATGGGCGGCGGGATACAGGGCTGTGAATGTCAAACTCGATAAATGCGGTGGCTTAACGGAAGGCTTAGCCCTGATGCAAGCGGCGAAGGCTCAAGGATTTAAAATCATGGCAGGATGTATGGTCGGATCGTCCCTTGCCATGGCGCCCATGATGATGTTGGAAATGTTTGCCGATGTGATTGATCTAGACGGGCCACTTTTATTATCAAAGGATATTGAAAACGGCTTAACCTATAAAGGCCCAAAAATATATCCGCCATCAAATGCGCTTTGGGGATAGAAAAGGAAGTTTAACTCGCGCACATTTTCATGCCACTTAGGGCAATCCTTATGACGCCGCATTAGACCCCGTGAATGATTTTGGAACCCTTTCAAACATGCGCACACGTGAACCATATTGATCCGTCACATCACTTAACGATGAAATCGAAGCGTCTAACGCTGTCCAATCCGTATCGTTCAAAGCTAAACCCAATTTCAAAGAGGCCTCTTGGAGCCGCGTTTCCACCTCGCGCGAGACAATTAAAGCGCGCTCTAAATGTTGCAGATCTTTGCGCAGACTTAATTCCGCAGGCGCTGTATCTAAAAACACGTCCGCAGCTGTGATCGTTTTATTTATCTGTAGCGTTGCAAAGCGAATATCGGATTTCAGCGCCGATGTCCCTTCTAAAGATTGAATATATGCGGCGGTAGAGACACTTTCACTATTATTGACGTTGTCCATGCCTTTAAGAATGATTTGAGCGGCCCGCTCCATACGGTTTTCATTCGTCCGGACACAAAGTGATTGGTTTAAGAACGCCTTATGCAAGCGATTTACAGAGCGCTCAACCACAGTCTTTTGTATAGTGGGTCGCGCGGAAGGCACTTGTTTCTCAGTCATACTCGAAAAATCAACTGTCGCACAGGCTGGCAAAGCGACGATAGATATGACTGTAAGCATAAGCCGAAGGCTCATATAGCGTTCCCTTAACATGACAGAATCAGCAATTATCTGATTGCGGAGACACATAACCATTACGGCCTGAATATGTCCTGAATAGGCCGTATAACTTCAGGTGTAATTTCCTTTATATGAGTTTACCATACACACATTATAGTAAATTTCAGCTTAAGCATTGGTAATAAAAAGGGATTATGTCGGGTAGACCGACATAATCCCTTTTTAAGTATTAATCAAAGAAGCAAATTACCCTGCAATAAGGGGAGCGATCCATTTATTATAGGTTCCTAAAATAAGAACGATTCCCATAAAGACAGGGGCAACCCATTTTACAAAGATTAAAATAAATCGTCCAAGTGCGGCACCCTCACCTGCGATTTCTTGTGTGACAATCGCTTTATCCAAACGCCACCCTGTGAACAAGACAATCAAGAGCGCTGATAAAGGTGCTAAAATCGGGCCCGCAAGACCTTGGTCTATAAAATCAAAGAAGGCTGGAATATAAAGCGATACCAAGCCAAACATGGTAATCCCCGCGCCTGTCACCCAAGCCGCTTTTGCTTTGCTCATTTTCAAACGTTCTGCGACATATGCGACCGAAGGCTCTAGCAATGATACCGATGAGGTAATTGCTGCAAAGAAAGCCAAAAAGAAGAACGCCGCGCCGATATACCAATACTCAGATAAGGCTGTCGGTAATGTTTGGAAGAAAATACCTGCACCCGCACTAAAATCTAATCCGTGGGTAAAGACAATCGGGAAAATCGCAAGACCAGCTGTTATGGCAACCAGCGTGTCCACAACACTAACCAGTACAGCGGACTTAGGAATGCTGACACCTTTAGGTAGGTATGAACCATAGGTAATCATAATCGCGTTACCTATCCCGATAGAGAAACAGGCTTGTCCCAAAGCAGAAACGGCGACTTCGGGTGTAATTTTAGAGAAATCAGGCGTAAACATAAAGCTTACAGCTTTCTGCGTACCGCCAGACGGGAGGCCGGTTATAATTGAATAAAGCGATAGCCCAATGAGGAGCATGAAAAAGAGCGGCATAAGCAAACGCGCCGCCGTTTCAATGCCTTTATTTACCCCTCTTGCGACCAACCAAATCGTAATCAATGCAAAAACAAAGAAGTAAACGATGATACTGTTCGGGTTTGCAACCATATCTGGGAATTGCTGGGCGATAACTTCTGGACTTTGGCCTTGAAAACCATTTCCAAGAAAACGCACAAGATAATTCAAAACCCACGCCGCAACCACGCAGTAAAAACTGACAATGAGGAATGAGGCAATCATACCAAACCAAGCGCCTGAACTCCAAAGTTTTGACACATTGCTTCGAATGGCCAAATCATTTGAAGAGCCCACAGCACTTGATGACTGCCCCGCGCGTCCGATGATATATTCAGACATCAAAACAGGTATACCGATAAAAAATATACAAGCGATATAGACAATTAAAAACGCCGCGCCGCCATTCGTGCCAAGCTCAGCCGAGAAGCGCCATAAATTACCGAGCCCGACTGACGAGCCTACGGCGGCCATTATAAATGCAAATCTTGACGACCATTGTGCCGTGCCTGTGTGTCCGATTGCTGCCATTGGAATTCCCTTTAATTATTTTTATTATGCGGCACAATCTTGGAAACTTCGGCAGAGGTCAAGAGCTTGCCCTTATTTATTCGTTCACTTAGCCTCTTAACGACCACTCCCGCGCGGTAGCTCGCTATTACGGTGTAAATGACAGGCGAGAATCAGGCCAAACCCTGCCATAACGGTCAGAATGACAGTCCCGCCATATGAAATTAAAGGCAAAGGTACACCAACAACAGGAAGCAAGCCCATCACCATGCCAAGATTGATAAAGATATAGAGTGCAAATGTTGTTGTCAGGCCAAGAATCAATAATTGCGAAAACAGATTTTTACACTGTAGTGCAAGCCAAATGCATAAGCCGATAAGGGCTGCATAAATCCCCATTGTAATAAAACCACCAACCAGACCAAATTCTTCTCCAATAACAGTAAAGATAAAATCGGTTCGGTTTTCTGGCACCCATTCAAGCTGTCTTTGTGTACCGTTCATAAAACCCTTCCCAGACACACCGCCACTGCCAAGCGCGATTTTGGATTGCGTAATGTGGTAACTCGCGCCTGTCGGATCACGCGAAGGATCCAAAAAGGTCAATATTCGAGAGCGTTGATACTCTTTGAGTCCAAACCGAATAAATAAGGGCACAAAAATAAGCGCAGAGATTCCTGCAAATGTAATCACGCGCCAATTGATCCCAGCCAAAAAGATAACCGCCATGCCAGTCGCGGCGACAAGTAAGGTCGTCCCCAAATCTGGTTGGCGCAAAATAAATTGTACTGGCAAGCCAATAATTATGATCGCCCCTAAAACACCCGAGACTTTGGAAACCCGCCAAGCGGGCAGATCATGGTAATAACGCGCCATAGCGAGGACGAGTGCGAGTTTCATAAATTCAGAGGGTTGCAAACGCATAAAGCCTAAATCAAGCCATCGCATAGACCCGTTCACTCTGATTCCAAAGAAATCGACTAGGCAGAGTAAAATCAGCGCAAATCCGTAAATTGCATAGGATAGATTATACCAGACTTTGACATCAATCAGAGCAATCCCAATCAGCAAGCCGCCTGACAATATCATTCGCAAGAAATGCTGAATAGCGCCGTTCATCCAGACCCCATCGGTCGCCGCATAAATCATGGCGACGCCAATCATGCCGAGCAAATAGATAAAAGTAACCAGCAACCAGTTGATTTCGTATAATTTGGAAACAGTTTGACCGAAAGACTGATCGTAAAACATTATAAAGACTGCCTCTCAGAAGGCCTATCCGTGGGACTGTCAAAAGACCGATTTGGACGTAAAGACCTTTGGCTTTCTTGCTTTGCCGTGACTCCGTCACGCTCTAATGCACGTTGCAAAAGAGAGCGGACAATATTCGCCGCACGTCCAGCCCCAGACCCGCCATGTTCAACAATGGTTGCCGCCGCAAAACGGGGTTTATCATAAGGTGCGTAACCAACAAAAATAGAGTGGTCTCTTAATTCCCATGGCAGGTTACGATTGTGAATGACACCGGTAATACGTTCACTTTTTGAAATACCGCGTACTTGACCCGTTCCCGTTTTACCAGCCATTTGTACGCCTTTAATGCCAAGGCCGTTCGGGCGGAACGCTGTGCCGCCAGGTTCTTCGCAAACTGACCACATCGCATCTTTGACAAAATCTAAATGCGTTTTATCGATTCCGAGTGGTTCGAATTCTGGCGTCTTATCATCAATAATCAAATAAGGGGAAACCGCTTGCTCACTATTTGCGAGCCTAGCGGCCATGACCGCAAGTTGCAGTGGACTTGTCAGTACAAACCCCTGTCCTATTGCCGCATTTAGCGTGTCGCCCATGCGCCAACCCTGCCCCAAACGTTTCCGCTTCCAGTCTTCATCGGGTACAATACCGCGCGTTTGCCCTGAAACCCCGAACTCATAACGCTGACCTAACCCCAAAAGGCGGCCCATTTCCGCGATTTTGTTAATCCCTATGCGTTGAGACATTTCGTAATAATAAACATCACAAGAGTTTTTGAGCGAATCCCTTAAATTCATCGGACCGTGCCCACGACGATGCCAGCAATGGAACATACGGTTGCCAAGCGGAACCTTGCCAGAACAGAATACCTGTTCATACGGATTTATTATCCCACTTTTTAAACCCGCAAGCATAACCGCCATTTTAAAAGTCGAAGCCGGTGGGTAGCCGCCCCCAACGACCTTGTTAAATTGGGGTCGCTTTTCATCCGAATTCATACGGGCCATATCTTCACGAGTCAGCCCTGTGACAAATAGATTACCGTCAAATGTCGGCATAGAGAGAAGTGTGCGCAGTTCGCCCGTCATTACATCAATGACAACCGCCCCGCCGCTATCCTCTTCA